>URUX01000037.1 GCA_900551135.1 uncultured Clostridium sp. | reverse complement strand
AAATATTCAGCATAATCTTCCAGAAATAACTTAAAAATTTTAAAAACGTCAAATTACACTCTGCTATATTCCTTAATCTACTATTTATAGATTTTTTTCTATATACTAAGATTAGTATAAATTGTTTTTCTCAAAAAAGCAATCAAACACCATTCTTTTTATTAGGAGAAATTATGAATCCAATTTTAGAAAACTATATTCCAATGGCAAAGCTGATTTCACAAACTTTCGGTTCCCACTGTGAGGTCATTATCCACGAT
Source organism: uncultured Clostridium sp. (assembly GCA_900551135.1). Taxonomy (GTDB): domain Bacteria; phylum Bacillota; class Clostridia; order Lachnospirales; family Lachnospiraceae; genus UMGS1370. The sequence continues at coordinate 17,220 of URUX01000037.1, read as the reverse complement.
TTTTCCAAACCGCAGAATTCCGTTGTGTATACGGAAAACAATACGGTAACGAATCGGGAAATCGGGGAGAGTTTCACCGAATATTTTGTCAAAGAAGTGCTTCTTTCCAGAAAATTTAATCATGACTGCTGTGCCAACTACATCATGAACGGAAAAGACGGCAAAAAAATCAAATCTTCCACAGCGCTGATCCGGGATTTAAACGGAAAAGTAATTGGCGCGCTCTGCGTCAATATTGATCTCGGCTGTCTTACTGATTTTATGGACGGTCTCGGAAAACTCCTGGGAATCCCTGATCCTTCCGTCCAGACCACCGAAGAGATGGAGCCCATCACTACCATTCGTGAAATCGTCGATGATATCATTGATAAAACCATTGGAGAACAGGATGTATCTTCTATGAGCCGTGAACAAAAAATTTCCATTATCCGTTTTCTCAATGACAAGGAAATTTTTGCAATCAAAGGTGCTTTAGAAAAAGTAGCCGAACGAATGAATATTTCAAAAGTCACTGTTTACAGTTATTTGGATGAAATCAAAAAACAGAACAGTTAAACCGAAACCTTTCAGATATTTTTTAATAACCATAAGTGTTCTGGAACATACTCTTTTATGCCCTGTACTGCAGACTCTTTAGATTCCATTCTCTGTTTTAGGGTATAAAAGCAAAGTCTGTTGCTCCAGCAGAGTATTCCTCCACTTTTGCAACAGACCTTTTCTGTTCCTCTTTTATCCGTTATTCCAGACTTCCATAAATATATTGCTTACAAGTATCTTCCAAATAATTCAGATACTCTTCTTTTGACATCACGGGATTAAATTGTTCTTTAATTTCTTTTGCCTTTATTCCGCCTTCTGCCAGTAAATCAATCAAGGTACATGCCATAATTTTAATGGGAATGATATATGCATCTTCCTCACTTACGATACGGTAGTCTTTTGAATGAAGCCCTCCGGTAATCCCAGATGTTATTCCATGCAAAACTGGCATATACAAGGATAGGTCTCCCATATCAAACGATGCCGTACTCATTAAACAAGGAAGAATTTCCTCTTCTTTATAAAACCGCATTGCATTTTCTTTAAAGCATTCCGCCAGCATAGGATCTGCATGAAGAGGCATTTGACCTGGCATATCTGTTACAACCGCTTTTCCACCAATTGCAATCGCTGCCCCTTCAATACAACGATTGATCTTTTCATTTACAGCTTTTAAAGCTGGAAGATTACCCGCACGAACTGTCGTTTCCAAATGTACATCTGCCGGAACTGCATTTACAATATCTCCGCCCTTATTGATAATTTGATGTACTCTGACCGTATCTGCTTCACGAAAAGTTTCGCGTTGGAATGCCATAGCCGTCATGGCAAGACTGGCCATATTCAGTGCATTTACTCCATCCCACGGAGCCGCTCCTGCGTGAGCCTGTTTTCCCATAAATACTGTATTCTTTCCGATAAACCCATTTCCCGTATTGCATGGTGACAGGCGGTATCCCTCTTCCTGAATAGGAAAATTGTGTACCATCATACACATATCCGCGTCATCGAAAGCGCCTCTATAAGTCAACTCTGCCTTTCCACTGAAATAGCGGATTTTTCCCTCTTTCCTTAATCCTTCCCGATACTCCATTTCAATATATTCTTCTGCGGGAACTGCCATAAAATCCACTTTCCCATCCAGCTGTTCCATAACTCCTGAAGAAATCAGTGCATCTGCAACCCCATACATAACCGTTGTCTGAATGTTGTGTCCACAGGCATGAACCGCTCCAGTTTTTTTGTCACAGTCTGGATGTTCCAAGCATACAACCGAGTCCAATTCTCCCATAATAACAACCTTTGGGCCTTCTTTATCTGGATTTGCATACGCCCGACAGCCAGTAACTGCAATATCTCGATCTGTCTTTAATCCCAGTCCCTCCAGTGCATCTGCCAATGTCTTGGTTGTTTTCACCTCACGGTACCCTGTTTCCGGATTTTCATAAATCTTTTTTCCAAGAGCCAGATATATCTCCTGTCTCTGATCAATGGCCTCCAAAACTTTCTGTTTTAATGCTTCTGTTTCCATAGCGTTATCCTTTCCGGCTTAAATCAATCCCTGAACCTTCAGAATCACCTGAGCAACCAGTGCAGATCCAAAGAACGTACCAATAAATACCACAAATGCTACCAGAACCATCTTCCAACTCAGTTTTTTAATATCATCCAGTTTACACCCTATCGATACACCAGCGATAGCAAGGATTACTGTACCAATCTGTCCGGCAGAAATCTGTTTGGTCAAATCCAAAATAACTCCCTGTACCGGACTCCATGGTGTAGTCAAAATAAGAGACAATAGAGAAGCCCATGCAAATGCAGGTATCTGTAAGGGAAGGGCCTCTTTAATTTTCAGGGAAACCACGGATACTACAACAATAATCAGCATGCCAAGAGCAGAAGAAACAATATCCAAATCACCTTTTAAATTGACTGCTTGAGTTGCCAAAACGGCTAACCCGCACAAAATTAAAACTTTTAGCTGATTTAATGTATTTTCAAGTTTTGCAGACATACTTATTCCCTCCTCTTATGCATCTTTACGACCCATTACTTTTGACAGTACTTTGTATACTTTATTTGCCAACGGAATTGCGATGAAGCACTCCATATAAAGTCCTGTTACATTAGTCATAATATTAGATGTTGCTGCATATGCCAAAATCTCGTCTTTCATCATTGGCAAACTCTCTGCTAAAGATGTACTGGCCGCAGTCATCATTGAGCCAGATCCCATACCACAGGCCATAGCTAAAGCATAGGGGTGGATCGGGCTGTTTGCTGCCATAGATGCCATCAGACCAAAAAACAGGGTACCAAACAGATTTCCTACAATATAGGTTCCCATAACACCAAGACCTTCTGGAGAGTTAATTCCATATTTTTCGCTGATTAATCCCAGGGTTGGTTCTCTGCAAATGCTTACGGTTGCACCAACTGCCTCTCTGCGCATTCCCAAAATCATTGCAATTGGAAGGCCAATCAGCATCGTACCGAGATTTCCAAATTCCTGGAAGATCAAAGCCGGGCCTGCCTGAATAATTTTTACGATATTTGGTCCTGCACTAGTTCCCAACTTTACACCAAGAATCAGAAGCATCAGCATAATAATGTTTTCGCTCAGTTCTACTTCCTTTTCTCCACAAAACTTTTTCACAGAGGAGACTAATCTTCCTAATGCATCTGGCGTAAACACTACTGCAATCAGCATTGCAAAAATCATGGGAATAATATTAATCTTTCCAATTCCACCCAAAGGGATCGTAACGGTTCCAATCAATTCTGCTATCACACTAGAACCAATCAATAACGCAAATAGCTTTATAAAAACTGGCCATCTGCCATCTTTTGTACTTAACACCATATCCACCACTGTCTCTTTTTTTGCTGTCTGTGACATACTGTTCCCTCCTTACTGCTTTATCCTTTTCGTTTCCATACCTTTTCCAAGTTTAACCCTGTTCTAAATGATACATATCCGTTCTTCTATGCTTAAGAAGCGGAAGCTGTGAACGGACTTCTGATACCCGTTCCAAATCTAATGTTCTTAAAATGTATCCTTCTGCTTCTCCCAGCTGTTCCAGAACCTCTCCCCAGGGAGATACTGCTACTGTATGCCCCCATGAAGTATACCCCGATTCCGGATCTCTGGCAGGAGCTGTTCCAAGGACATACGACTGATTATCCAACGCTCTGCTTCGGAACAAAATCTCCCAGTGGGCCGGTCCCGTTGTCATATTAAAAGCTGCAGGAACAAGAATCACTTTCGCTCCTTCTAACGCCATCAAACGTGCTAATTCTGGAAAACGGAAGTCATAACAGATACACAGTCCCATTTTTCCAAATTCCGTATCAAATACCGTCACTTCATTACCTGGTGTCAACGTATCTGATTCCTTAAAGCACTGACCACCTTTCACATTAATGTCAAACAAATGTGCCTTTCTATGTTTCGCAATCTGTTTTCCCTGACGGTCAAACACATAAGCTGTATTATAGACATGGCCTTCTTCATCTTTTTCCGGTACTGATCCAGCTGACAGATAAACACCATATTCTTTTGCCAGCCTGGAACAGGCATTCCATGTTTTTCCCCCTTCCGGTTCTGCATAAATGGGAAAATTGGATGTCTGATATGGACAATTAAACATTTCCGGAAGCGTTACCAGATCCAGCCTTTCTGCCTCCAGTTTTTTCAAAAGCTTCTCTAACTGTTGAATATTTTTTTCTTTTTCTTCCCAGACTTTTGTCTGAAGCATAGCTACCTTTATGGTATTCATAACCATCCCTGCCTTTATTCTCTTACTGCAGCTTTCCTCTGCATTCCACGTCTATTACATCCAGTACCTCACTGTTGGATATCAGATACGCCTTTTCATGAAGGTTTACAACCGGACAAATGTGATTTGGAATGATTTCTACTTTATCCCCTACTTTCACTCCATCCCGAAATTTTTTATTATAAATAATTGCATGCTCATCGTAGACATCAAAGATCTCTACTTCTGGCCAGCCTTTAATCAATCCAAGGCCTCTTGTAGCACAAAATCCCTTGCTTCTCGTCTGTGCTGTAATACCCTTTGCACCCACATCCGTAATCACTCTTTCCGGTGTCGGACGGCTGATTATGGTTGTTAAAATGGTAGCTGCATTTCGTTCCAGACTTCCATAAGCATTTGCCTGGGATGCGTCCATAAAAATATAGGTTCCAGGACGAATTTCCGTCACCCCATCTAATATCGGAAAATCGTGCATCATAGAAGGTGTAGATCCAATGCTTACTGTTTCCAGTTTCATACCCGCTTCCTCTGCAAGGCGGGCGAAATGCAATGTCCTCTTTTGAGCAGTCAAATGAATTTTCCTGCACTCCTCTACGTTTTCTGCCTGATAGGAATTACCGTCATGGGAGAAGATCCCTTTCAAATGAATACTAGGGCACTTTTTTAAATATTCCAGAAGTTCCAGATAATCCTCTTCTTCAATAATACCTGACCGGTTTTCTCCTACCTCAATCTCAATTAAAACCTGTGCCGGCTTTGCTGCTCCCTGAAATACTTTCTCAATCATTTCCGCCTGTGGGATGGAATCCAGTCCAAAAGAAATCTCAACGGATTCAGCCAACTTACGGATACGCTCCAGCTTTGAATCTCCTACAATTTCATTGGCAATAAAAATATCCTCCAAACCAGCCGCTGCCATCACTTCGGCCTCTCCTACTTTTGCTACTGTAATCCCTTTTGCACCAAGAGATTCCTGGAGCAACGCCAATTTCGGCATCTTATGGGTTTTAGTATGAGGACGAAGTGCCACCTTTTTTCTGTCCGCATAGTCCTGCATAAACTTCAGGTTGTCCATCATAATGTCCTTATCGATCACCAATGCCGGAGTATCAAGTTCTTTGTAGTTCATGCAATCAATCCTTTCCGCAGGCTGCTACAGCCTCTATTTCTACCAGGCATCCATTATATAATTTGTTTGTAGGAACTACAATACGTGCCGGCTTGTGTTCTCCAAAAAATTCCGCATAAACCTGATTTAAATCAGGCCAGTAGGCGACATCCGGAATGTAGACTCTGCACTGAAGCACATCGTTTCTCGTAAGTTTTGCCTCTTTTAGTACCAAATCTAAATTCTTTAAAGCCTGACGAGCCTCTGCTTTCACTCCTCCTTCCGGAACTTGTCCCGTTTCCGGATTGATAGAAAGCTGTCCAGATATATACAGCACACCATTATATTTCATTCCCGGCACATAATGGCCGCCATCCCGTACAGAAAATCTGGTTTCTACTTTCTCCATTATAAAGTCCTCTCCTTTCTCTTAAATTTAAGTTAACATTATTATAGAATATTTTATATATTTAGTCAACCTTTTTCTGGTTATTTGCATATTTTTTTCTATCAATAAAAGTTAGTATTGTTTATTTTTCCTATTTTCCTTTTATTTATATAGAATTTTGTCTTGTTTTACTCAGCTTGTATATATATTTATTTATATTTTTATCAAAAATTTTTATTCAACCTCAAGCTTTGCTCTTTATTACCTAATATTACTCTGCTTTTTCATTTCTTCTGTTTTTTTCTTGCATACATATACATTTTACTTGCGAATTTTAAATTTTTATACTATAATTCACCTTTATAAATCAGTACTGCACTACATTAAACTATATGGAGGTACCTGTCATGGGATTCAAATTTGTTCAAAAGCTTCCAGACCCATCTGAAATTCGCGAGCAGTACCCGCTTCCTCTGGATCTGGCCGCTGTCAAAAAAACAAGAGATAAGGAAATAAAGAAAGTCTTTACCGGAGAAAGTGATAAATTTATATTAATCATCGGCCCTTGCTCGGCAGACAACGAAGACTCTGTCTGCGACTACGCATGCCGCCTGGCTAGAGTACAGGAAAAAGTAGAAGATAAAATCATTATCATTCCCCGCGTCTACACAAATAAGCCCCGTACCACCGGGGAAGGCTATAAAGGAATGGTTCACCAGCCCAATCCGGAAGACAAACCAGACATTTATGAAGGCCTGATTGCCATCCGAAGCCTTCATATGAGGGTACTTCGGGAAACCGGCCTTTCTACTGCTGATGAAATGCTGTATCCGGAAAACCTGCGCTATTTAAATGACATGATGTCTTATATCGCAGTTGGCGCCCGTTCCGTAGAAAATCAGTTTCACCGTCTGGTCGCCAGTGCCTGCGATGTTCCGGTTGGCATGAAAAACCCTACCAGCGGTGACTTATCCGTCATGCTAAACTCAGTCGTAGCCGCTCAGCACAGCCATGATTACATTTACCGCGGCTGGGAGGTTCAATCATCCGGAAATCCTCTGGCACATACCATTTTAAGAGGCGCTGTCAATAAACACGGACAGAACCTTCCTAATTACCACTTTGAAGACTTAAGCCTGCTTCATCAGCTTTATTCGGAGCGGAATCTGGCAAATCCGGCTTGTATCGTAGACGCCAATCATTCTAATTCCGGCAAAAAGTACATGGAGCAGATCCGTATTTCCAAAGAGGTACTTCACAGCCGCCGTCACAGCGACGACATTAAAAATATGGTAAAAGGCCTGATGATCGAAAGTTACATTGAACCAGGCAGCCAGAAAATCGGCGATGGCTGCTATGGAAAGTCCATCACAGACCCATGCCTTGGCTGGGAAGATTCTGAACGGTTAATTTACGAGATTGCAGAAGGACTGTAACTATCCACCAGGAAAACCTGCTGCAGGCAGGAAAGGACCGCAGAAGGACAGATAATCTATCTGCCCTCCTGCGGCCCTTTTGGTATAATTTAAATACATTCTTTACGCCATCAGCGCGGAGATTCCAAAATAAGCAAACACAATGATGCCCAGGACGATTCGGTAATAGCCGAAGAACTTAAAGTCATTTTTCCGGACATAGCTTAACAGAAATTTGATGGACAGGATGGACACAATAAAAGAAGTGGCCATGCCAATCAGCAGATAACCAATCTCCGGCCCTGTAAACATCCGGCCAAACTTTACGATTTTTAACAGGCTGGCGCCAAACATAACCGGAATTCCAAGGAAGAAGGAAAACTCGGCTGCTGCGCCTCTGGAGCATCCTAAAATCATGGCGCCTAAAATCGTAGAACCGGAACGGGAAGTACCGGGGATTAAGGATAGCAGCTGGAACAATCCGATAAACAGCGCTGTCTGATAGGTAATCTGGCTGGTTTTCTGTATCGGGAAGGTGGTGTGTGCATTGTGGTTTTCCAATACAATAAACAGGACGCCGTACAAAATCAGCATGGAAGCAACTACGTAAGAGTTCATCAGATAAGCATCCAGAATATCGTCAAAAGGAAGCCCTACAATGGCTGCCGGAAGGCAGGCAATGATGATTTTTGCCCACAAAGATAACGTTTCCTGTTTTTGCGACCGCTTTTTTCTTGGCGAAAACGGATTCAGTTTGTGGAAATACAAGACCACAACCGCCAAAATTGCGCCCAGCTGAACCACAACCATAAATACATTTTTAAAATCCTCATTTAAGTGAAGAGGAATGATTTCTTCTACCAGGATCATGTGTCCTGTGCTGCTGATTGGCAGCCATTCTGTAAATCCCTCTACAATTCCTAAGACCAAAACCTTTAATACTTCAAAAAGTTCCATATTCTTCTCCTATCCTCTTACATTTTCAATCTGCCAGTCAATGGGTTCCAGTCCGTGCTGTATCAGATATTCGTTGGTCTTACTGAAAGGCCGGCTTCCAAAAAATCCTCTGGATGCAGAAAACGGGCTTGGATGGGGTGACTCTGCTATCATGTGATTCGGATTATTTAACATGGCCTTTTTGGTCTGGGCCGGACGTCCCCACAAAATAAATACCATGGGACGCTGCTGTTCATTTAAAATCCTGATTGCCGCATCGGTAAATTCTTCCCAGCCGATTCCCTTGTGGGAGTTAGCCGCATGGGCGCGGACTGTCAGCACCGTATTTAACAGCATTACCCCCTGATCCGCCCATTTTTTTAAATATCCATTATCTGGAATATAACAGCCGCAGTCATCATGGAGTTCCTGGTAAATATTCATGAGCGACGGGGGAATGGCCACATCCGGTTTTACAGAAAAGCACAGACCATGTGCCTGACCATAGTTGTGATAGGGGTCCTGCCCTAAAATTACCACTTTTACCTTTGATAAAGGAGTAAAGGCAAATGCATTAAAAATATCGTCCGGATCTGGAAAAATCTGTCTTGTCTCGTATTCATGCTTCACTGTCTGGTACAGCTTACGGTAGTATTCTTTCTTAAATTCCCCGCTTAAGGGCTCCAGCCAGTCATTGTCAATCGCTGCCATCTTATGTATGCCTCCTATTGTCTCTGAAATGTCTGATTCAGCCTGATTACAGCCGGACTGCCACTCCTTTTTCTGCCAGATACCGCTTTAAATCCATGATTTCCAGTTCTTTGTAATGAAACAGGGACGCAGCCAGGGCTGCATCTGCACCCCCTTTGGTCAAAGCATCATAAAAATGCTCTTTCTGACCTGCTCCGCCAGATGCAATAACCGGAACAGACACATGATCGGCTACCAGCCTGGTCAGTTCATTGTCGTAACCGGATTTGGTTCCATCACAGTCCATACTGGTAAGAAGAATCTCTCCCGCTCCCAGTTTATCTGCTTTCATGGCCCATTCTACCGCGTCAATTCCCACATCAATACGGCCTCCGTGCTTATAAATATTCCAGCCGGAGCCATCTGGACGCCGTTTTGCGTCAATGGCTACAACTACACACTGACTGCCAAATTTATCTGCTGCTTCTGAAATCAAATACGGATTATCAATGGCCGATGAATTAATGGAAATCTTGTCAGCGCCTTCTCTTAAGAGCATTTTAAAATCTTCTACTGTCCGTATCCCTCCGCCTACTGTAAAAGGGATAAATACGGTCTCTGCCACCTGACGCACCATGGAAACCACTGTATTTCTGGCATCAGAAGAAGCCGTAATATCCAAAAACACCAGTTCATCTGCCCCGGCCTTATCATAGGCTGCAGCAATCTCTACCGGATCGCCGGCATCCTGTAAATTTACAAAGTTGACTCCCTTTACCACCCTTCCGTTATTGACATCCAGGCAGGGAATGATTCGTTTGGTAAACATCCGGCACCTCCTACAGTTCAATGAAGTTTTTCAAAATCTGAAGCCCCGTGCTGCCGCTTTTTTCCGGATGAAACTGACAGGCAAATACATTATCCTGTTCCACGGAAGCGTGGATATGGGTACTGTATTCTGCAGAAGCTGCCACAACCGATTCTTCCTTCGCTTTACAATAGTATGAGTGGACAAAATAAACATATGCCCCATTATCAATTCCTTTAAACAGCTTCGCTCCTTCTCTGATATCCAGGGAATTCCAGCCCATATGAGGAATTTTAAGCCCCGGAGAGTCCGGTATGCGAAGAATCTGGCCCTTTAAAATCCCAAGGCCCTTGATTCCAGGGCTTTCTTCACTGCTCTCAAACAAAAGCTGAAGCCCCAGACAAATCCCCAGAAACGGCTTGCCGGAATCGGTAATTTCATGGATAACCTCTGTTAATCCATACTGGTTCAGCTTTTCCATTGCATCCCCAAATGAGCCTACTCCCGGCAGAATCACCTTATCTGCTCCAAGGAGTACCTCTCTGTCCCTGGAAATCACCGGCGTCTCTCCCATGGCCTCCAGCGCTTTGGAAACGCTTCTAAGATTTCCTGCATCGTAGTCAATGATTCCGATCATGGCTTTCCTCCCCTGCTGCATTCTGCCAGACGGCAGATAAAGGAAACCGAATCTGCTTCCACTCCATCTGCCTTTTCGTTCAGATCCTCGCTTATCTGGTAAAACTCATGGTGAATGCGGTAAAACCAGGCCTTTTTGTTAAAAAATACGGTTTTCTCAAATGGCCAGCGAATGACCGTAGGAGTCCGAAATCCCTCTCCCAGTTCCAGCACGGTCAGGGTTTTATTCAGGGTTCCGGCCAGCCACTCTGTATAAGCCTTCCACTGGGGAAGATATCCTTCCTCAATGTAATGGCCGTTTTCCACTGTATTTGGAACCAGATCAGCCCCACAGTGAGGACATTTTCCATCCGGTATTTCCCCGTCTTCCCAGATGTCTTTGGTACACCCATGCTCACACTGTTTCCAGGTAATGTTTCCGCAAGGTGCTACAATCCGGCTGTTGTCAAACGGCTGTTCCCATATCTTTCCGTCAGTTACTGTCGTTACAATAAAATAATCCTTATCCTTTATTAATTCGTACAATGCTTCATAAGCCCTGTCTGCTTCCGGACGGCTTACAATTCTGGTTATCTGCTTTTTATCCGGATTCTGTTTCCATTCTCCGCCAATTCCAATCAGCACCTTATCGCTGTCGCTGAGACGCTGGAAGATCTGCAGCATCTCTTCTAACTCTGTTTTCTTTTCGCTCACTTGAACTTCTTCCTTTTCTTAAAGGTTTTTTTATACATCAACATCCAGTATGTAGACCTCATAACCATTGATTACAATGGTCTCCTGATACTGCTGCAGCCGCTTTGCCCTGCCGCCGTAGTTCAAATGCATGTGACCGTGAATAAAATATCTGGGTTTATATTTCTCCATCAGTTCTAAAAAGCACTGGAAACCGGTGTGGCACAAATCGTCTCCGTCTCCCAGGCCCTTTGCCGGGGCATGGGTCAGTAAAATGTCAAACCCCTTATTTCGTCTCAGCTGCCACCACAAAAGTGAAATTCTCCATTTCATCTGAGTCTCCGTGTATTGATGTTCTCCACCGGGCCGGTACCGCATAGATCCTCCCAGTCCCAGTATCCGGAGGCCTTTGTATGTATAGATCTGATCCTCGATACAAACGCAGCCTTCCGGCTCCTCTCTGTCATGATTGCCATATACGTATAAAAGAGGAGCATGGGAAAAAGTCACCAGAAATGACAGGTATTTTGGAGACACATCTCCGCAGGAAAGTATTAAATCAATCCCCTTAAGCTTACTCTCATCATAATAGTCCCAAAGTGATTTAGATTCCTCATCCGAAACAATTAATATCCGCATCTTTTTTCCTTCCTGTATTTTGCCGCCTTTTTCAATCCCCCTGGCGGCCAGCAAATTCCTCGTTCCCTTAATCAGCTTCTTCGCTTTCTTTGTTTTTACCATGAATCTGCACAACTTCCCTGGCTTCCTCTGTCAGTTCATCCTGATCCGGTATTCTTCCTACTACATTATCGGTCAGCCAGTCCATGGCAACAATCTCAGCCGGAGTTAAGACCTGCCCGTCTGCGCACATAATCGTGCCATCCTGGGCAGTAACAATTCCTTCAAAGGGATAGAAATCATTTCTGCAAATTGCCCGTTTTAAAAGAGAAATTAAATGCTTGGTTCCTTCCGGGGTACGGGTGCTGTAAGCTACATCGATTACATCCGCAGACATTCCCCAATAGTAGTTTAAGGCCTGCTCTTTCCTTGCTTCCCCTGCAGTCCAGCCGCCATTTAAGATCTGGCGGATAATCTTTTCATAGTATTTTCCCCAGTTCCAGATAGGCGCTGCCAGGTTTTCCACATCATCTCCATTTTTCCGGTATAAACCGAATACCCGGTTTTCCTCAATCGGTGTAATACTGTCTTTTCCGGAAGCTATTCTGATTCCTTTTGCCTCTAAAGCAGCCATAGCGTCATGTCCCTTTATGGTGGACCATTCCAGATGAACCTTGGCCCCTGGATTAATCATTCTGGCTCCCAGGGCAAAGGCATTAATATTCGCCATCATACCGTAAATCGGATAATCTGCCAGATATCCCAAATCATCCTGTTCTGACAGACTGGCGGCAATGGCTCCAATCAGAAATTTGGCCTCGTACATTCTTCCATAATACGTGCGGATGGCTTTATGGGAGACATTAACCGAACAGTTTAAAATCTTTACTTCCGGATGAAGCACTGCCGCTTTCAAACTGGCAGTAGCCATCTTGGGCGTAGTCGTAAAAATCACGTTATTTCCGGCCGAAATTGCCAGTTCAATGGCTTTCATAGCCTCTTCGCCGGTATTGACATTGTCAATATGGGTAGTTGTCACCTTGTCCTTTAAAACCTGCTGTACGTGAAGGCGTCCCAGTTCATGGCTGTACGTCCAGTTAGAGGTCTCCGGATCCTTCGCATTAATAAATGCTATTTTCAAATTAGACGGAGCGGAAGAAGGAATCAGGAAATCCAGAAACTTAACGGTACTCTTGCCATTTTCCCTTTCCGGCTCTTCTACCAGATTAATGGCGTTATCCTGATAAGCCAGATTTATTTCTTCCCAGAATCTTCCCAGTTCTTCGCGGAGCGCTTCATCGGAAACTCTTTCCAGATGATGCATTCCAAATGTTTCCAGATACACCACCATGGCATCTGCCGGCGTAACCGGAAGCCTTTTTCCTATTTTTTCATCAAAAGCTATCCGGAATCTGGCATAAGCTGCCTTGGCTCTTACTTTTTCTTCCTGAGCCCAGGGAGCATCGGTACCAAATCCGGTAAGGTTCAGGAACTTCTGAAAACCGCCCTCTTTGCTGAACCACATTTCATTCATTCCGGTAATTTCATAAAATTCCATGAACTCATAATAAATTTTATTTTCCAGCGAATCGCTGCGCCGCGGAACCAGCCGGGTGACCTCTCCGGCAATGCTGGCAGCTCCTACATATTTCAGGACGCTGACCCGTTTATTTCCCTCCTGAACATAAAATTTATTCATAAATTCATAGGCTTTAATGGGATCGCGGATGCCTTCATTAAGCTGCGACTGATAGAGATTGATCCATTTGCTTCCAAATTCAGTATTTGGACGAAACAGCGGCAAAAAACCATTTGAAAATGCATTCTGACGTCCTGCAGTTTTCGTTCCCACAATCTGATCCAATGGAATCTCCACAATTCCCAAATAATTTTCAGCTACAATATCTTCATTGGGCAGCATATCGTCCAATGCCGGAAGGTATGGATACGTTCCGGCAGACACGCTGGCCCGGTATTGTTTCTGACCTGTCTTTCTTGCTTTTTCATATTCTTCTAATGGCGAATAAAATTCCTCAGGCATAGCTGCACCCCCTGTTTTACTTTGTTTTTATCCATTATACCGGAAACTGCCGGTAACTTACAAGCTTTTTCGGCACGCTTTCATAAAACGGTATACCTGCTCTGCCGTATCTGACAGATTTTCTTTTGCAGTTTCCGGTTTCATGGCCTCTTCTAAAGAAATCGGCCCTCTGACAATGGGAAATAACGCATCAATGCCTTTTTCACTGCATATGTTTCCGTCTTTTGCCACGCTTCCTCCAAGCGCCGCAACCGGAATCCCGTATTGTTTTGCCAGCTTTGCTGCTCCCGCAGGGGCTTTTCCCATGGCAGTCTGGCCGTCCAGCCGTCCTTCACCAGTAATAAACAGATCCGCATCTTTTATATATGATTCCAGGCCGGTTTCCCTTAACACAATCTGAATCCCTGACTCCAGCACCGCATTGGTAAAGGTTAAAAACGCAAACCCCATACCTCCTGCCGCCCCTGTTCCGGGATAGTCGGGACTGGCATGAAAACCGCTTTTCCCAGCCAGTTCTGCATACCGGAAAAGCCACTGATCCATCTGGTTAACCATTTCTTTATCCGCGCCTTTTTGCGGCCCGTAAACAGCACTGCAGCCCCTTTCTCCGCAAAGCGGATTGGTTACATCACAGGCTACCAGAAACTGGCATTCGTCTAACTCAGGCATTGCCATGGAAGCATCTATCCGGTGCAGTTTTTTTAAACCCTCTGCCCCGAAAGGAATCTGCTTTCCCTCCAGATCGAACAATCCAAATCCCAGAGCCTGAAGCATCCCTGCGCCTCCATCATTGGTAGCACTGCCGCCAATCCCGACAATAAACCGTCGGCAGCCTTTTTCTATTGCGTCTTTTATTATCTCCCCTACACCGTAAGTTGTAGTATAAAGAGGATTCTTTTTTTCTTCCGGAATCAGGGTAATCCCTGCAGCAGCGGACATCTCCACTACTCCTGTCCGGGTTTCCCCAAGGATCCCATACTGACATTCTACCGGTTCTCCCAATGGGCCGGTCACCACTACTGTCTGATATTCTCCGCCCATTCCACCTGTCAGGGATGTTACCGTGCCCTCCCCGCCATCTGCCAGCGGCCGTACAACAATTTGCGCCTGCGGATCTGCTCTGCGGATTCCCCTGGCTGCCGCCTGCCCTGCCTCCATGGAAGTCAGGCTTCCCTTTAAGGAATCCATGGCTATTACCGTTTTCATAAAGTCTCGTCTACCTCCAGTACATATGGCGTAGTCTGATATACGTAGAAATTCAGCCAGTTGGTATACAGCATATTTGCCGTACTGCGCCACATTAAAGGCGGCTCTGAAAATGGATTGTTGTCCACATAATAATTCACGGGAAGGGCTGGATTTAATCCCTTTTTCAAATCCCGGTGATATTCATTATTCAGGGTCATTCTGTCATATTCCGGATGACCCTGGACAAAAATCTGTCTGCCGTCCCGGCTCATAACCAGAAAAATTCCAGCCTCATCAGATTTTGCCACAATCATCAGTTCTTTGACTTTACGGATATCCTCTTCCCTTACTTCCGTATAACGGGAATGCGGCGCATAAAAATAGTCGTTAAAACTCCGGAGCAGCGGTACTTTCCTGTCCAGAACCATATGGTTATACACTCCGGAAAGCTTGGTTTCCCTTTCATATTTCGGAATTCCATAGTGGTAATACAGTCCTGCCTGGGCTCCCCAGCAGATATGCATGGTAGAAGTCACATGAGTCCTGCTCCACTCCATTACCTGTGTCAGTTCAGGCCAGTAATTGACCTCCTCATATTCCAGATGTTCCACTGGCGCCCCTGTAATAATCATACCATCATAATGATTTTTCTTAACAGAATCAAAGGTAACGTAAAACTTATTTAAATGGCTGGCTGATGTGTTTTTCGACACATGGCTGGACATCATTAAAAATGTACATTCAATCTGAAGAGGAGTATTGGACAGCGCTCTGAGAAGCTGGGTTTCTGTCTCTTCTTTTATCGGCATCAGATTTAATATCAGAATTTCCAGCGGACGAATATCCTGGCTTACCGCCCTGGTTTCGTCCATCATAAATATATTCTCAGACTCCAGCACCGCACGGGCCGGCAAATCATTTTGTATCTTAATCGGCATCTTATTCTTCCTCCAGCATCCTTAAAAACTCTTCTTCTGAAATAACAGGGATTCCCAGTTCTTTGGCTTTTTTATTTTTAGAGGAATTGGAGGCTGTATCGTTGTTAATTAAGTATGCCGTCTTTGACGTAACACTTCCTGCTGCCTTTCCTCCCTCTGCCTCAATCACAGCCTGAAGCGCTTTCCGGTTAGCAAAGCGCTCTACAGTACCGGTAATGACAAAGGTCAACCCTGCAAATTTTCCGCCCTCCTTCGGTGCCTGTTCCTGTTCAATGGCGAGTTCTGAAAGAAGGTGATCTACGATTTCATTTTTCTTTTCATCTGCAAAATAGTCTATCCATGCCTGGGCCAGCACGGTTCCAATCCCGTCTGCGGCAGTTAGGGACTCCGCATCTGCATGGCGCATCCTTTCAAAATCATAACCAAACTGGCGGCACAGCACCTTGGCATTGGCAAGGCCGATCCCTGCAATTCCCAGTCCATAAATGACTCTTGGAAGGGTAGTCTTTGAAGCCTTTTGAATGGATTCCTGGAGATTGTCATAAGACTTCTTTCCAAATCCTTCCATCTCTACAATAGTCTCTTCATACCGATCCAGGTGGAAGATATCGGAATACTCATGGATAAAGCCTGCGCTGATAAATTTCTCCAGAGTTGCCTCAGAAAGTCCGTCAATATTGAGGGCGTCCCTGCTTACCAGAAGCGTAAAGCTTTTTATCTTTTTGGCCTGACAGTCCGGATTGGTACAGTACAGAGACTGCACGTCATTCACCTGCTCTATCTTCGTTGCCCCTCCGCACACCGGGCATGCATCCGGTATGGGCAGAGTATCGCTGCCGGTGAGGTTTTCCGCAATCTGCGGGATTATCATATTGGCCTTATAAACGGTTATACGGTCACCGATTCCCAGCTTCAGTCCTCTGACAATACTGATATTATGGACACTGGCACGACTCACCGTTGTTCCCTCCAGTTCCACCGGATCAAAGATGGCAACCGGATTAATGAGCCCCGTCCTGCTCGCGCTCCACTCTATCTCACGCAGCGTGGTTTCTGCCGTTTCATCCGCCCACTTAAACGCGATGGAATCCCTGGGGAATTTAGCCGTCCGTCCCAGGGAAAGGCCATAGGCGATATCATCATAAATCAATACCAGACCATCCGAAGGAACCGAATAGCCTGCCACCTTATTTTCAAACTCTTCCACAGCGGACAGAATGGTATCGCTGTCCACTTCTTTAAATTCCACAACAGCTTCTGCAGAAATAAGAACTGTTCCTTTCGGGAATTCTGAAAATCCACATCGTCCGCCTTTACAAGCGCAAATGCAAAAAAGCGGACATTTCTCTGTGCGGTAATCTCATTATTCAGCTGTCTCACCGAACCGGAGCAAAGGTTCCTCGGATTTTTGTATCTGGCATCGGCATCCTCAATCTGTTCATTTATTTTCCGGAAATCCT
>URUX01000036.1 GCA_900551135.1 uncultured Clostridium sp. | reverse complement strand
GAGACAGGGAATACAGTGCCTGGCTGAAAGAAGAACTTCCGCAGGTCAATGTGGTAAAAGCTTCTCAGATTGGATGTACAAAAGAAGCGCTGGAAACTATTGCAGAGGAGTTTAAACAGGCGGCTGCAGACGTGATGGTACTGGTATACGGTGCATTTACCGGAGATGATGCAGCAGCTTATCTTACAGAGACATTAAATATTCCGATTATCCTGTGGGCGCCGTATGAGGTTCCGTTTGAGAAAAATACCAGACTCTACGCCAATGCCCTTTGTTCCATGACTATGAATGCAGCATCCCTCCGGAGATTAGGCGCCGTTTACCATACCGTCTACGGCAGCAAAGAGGATGAACGGGCCGCTGCAAAGATAAAAGCCCTTATTCTGGCATATCATACAGTAAAAGCCATGAAAAATACCAATTTGGGGCTTCTGGGATACCGGCCGACTGCGTTCTATAATTGTGCATTTGATGAAGGACTGATTCGCCGGACTTTTGGAGTTAAGATCGAAGAGACCGATTTGAAAGTGGTATTTGACAAGATGGAAGAACTTCCGGAAGAAGACTGGAAGGCTGATATGCAAAAAATGGAAGAAACCTACAACATGGATACGCTTCCGGACGGCCATTTGGAAAATCACTCCAAACTGTATCTGGCATTAAAAGAAGTCATGGCGGCTCAGGGGTATGACTATGGGGTAATTAAGTGCTGGCCGGAGATGGGTAATCTTCATACGACTCCCTGCGCTGTGTTAGGGCGTCTGGCAGATGACGGGATTAATATCGGATGTGAAGGCGATGTGGATGCAGAACTGGCTCAGATTGCGGAGAATTATCTGACGGGTCTTCCAACCTTCATTACGGATATGATTAATATTGATGAAGACAAGAATACCATGACGTTCTGGCATTGCGGCAATGCAGCCCCTTCTCTGGCAAATCCAAAGTATGAGTTATTGATGAGAAATCATCCATTAGCAGGACAGGGAACTGCGTTTTGGGGTGCATTAAAACCAGGCGTTGTAACCATTTCCAGATTCTGTAATATTGACGGAGGTTATAAGCTGTTCCTTATGAAAGGTGAGGCAGTGGATATGGATCGCTATACCAGAGGAATTATGGCTAATGTAAAAGTAAAACGTCCGGTTCGGGAAGTGATTGAACAAATCATTGAAGAAGGCGTACCGCATCACTACAGCCTGGTATGGGCAGATGTGGCAGAAGAGTTAAAACAGGTATGCCAGCTTTTAAATATTCCGGTTATTGAAGCATAAATACAGAATGAAACAAAATAGTGTAAGAAACGATAGGAATCCTGTAACAGTTCAGCCATAAGCGGGCAAGAAGAGGTATGGCTGAATTGTTACAAAATTCAGCAAAAAAGTCACAAAACACCTTGACATCCGGCGTATATTGTTGTACTATTTAGATAGTACATACGAGTGTACACAAGCCACAGAAAGTAAGGTGTTACTAAGATGGCAGAAGGCAAAGAGCGCGTTACCCGCGCAGATGTAGCGAAGATGGCGGGAGTCAGTGAAACCGTGGTTTCTTATGTGATTAATAATAACCGCTATGTAGCGATGGATAAGCGCAAGAGGGTAGAAGAGGCAGTGAGGGTTTTGAATTATCGGCCAAACAACATTGCCAGAGCTTTGAAAGGTAAGCAGAGCAACCAGATTTTATTTATTGCGGATCACATTACAAACGAGTATTTTTCCAGTATTGTTAGTGAAATGGATAAATATGCATACGACTCCGGTTATCTGATTTCTCTTTGCGCCAACCGTAATACGGAAGAGTTTGTCTCTCAGGTTATCAGCAGACAGTATGATGGAATTATCGTCAGTTCAGCCAGCTTTCCTCCGGAATATGTGGAAAAGTTTACTCAGGCAGGGATTCCGGTTGTAGTATTCAGACGTCTGAGACACCAGAAGGCTATTGAAAAGGCAGCATATCTGGGAACCGGACTTTATACGGGAGCCAGGGCTGCAGTAAGTCACCTGATTGGGAAAGGGTGTAAAAACATTATATACATCGATCGTATCAGCGCCAGAGGGCACATTAGTCCTCCGGATGATGTGAGATTCAGTGGTTTTGTAGATGAGATGGAGGCCAATCGTTTTTTAGTAGGTCCGGAAAATATTATCTGCGGATGCCGGAGCCAGGAAGAACTGGAAGAAGAGGTAAAACGGAGATTGCGGACCGGATCAAAGGTAGACGGAATATTTGGCAGAAATGATATGATTGCCTGCATTGCCATGACGGCAGCTTCTCAGATTGGATTTAAGGTTCCGGAAGAGATTAAAGTTATCGGTTTTGATGATTCCAGTATCAGCAGATTCTGCTCACCAAAGCTGAGTACGGTTAGTTTAAAGAAAACGGAGATTGCAAAAACGACAATTGACATGCTGACTCAGATGATTGGAGGAAGCCAGCCGGATAACGTGGATTTTGATACGATGATTATTGAGAGAGACAGTACGAGAATATAGTATCCGTGAAAGGAAAAGTATCAGGTTCTCTGATGCAACTGCTGTATAATAAATAGAAAGTAAAGGTATTTGTTTTGCAGCAGCTTTTCTTTCATAGAAAATACACACGAGTGTATGCCTGTATCGTTAAAACAGTAAATTGCACAGGAGTCCTGTGTAAAAATATGGCATTGATACATTCATGCCAAGCATCATGAAGAAAGTGAGGAACGTATTATGACAAAGAAAGGGTTATTGGCACTGGGAATGGCAGCAATCATGGGAATGACTACTGCATGTTCTGGCGGCGGAGGACAGCAGAGTACTGCAGCTGCGCCAGCAGAGACTAAGGCAGAGGCAAAGCCAGAGGATGGAGGCAGCAAAGATGCAGCTTCTGGTGAAGAGATTACCCTGAAAATTGCAAACTACGCAATTCTGGAAGCTGGTTACGACACATTCTGGGGTGACGTAAAGGCTGGATTTGAGGAGAAGTATCCAAACATTACAATTGAATGGGTATCTGCTCCTTACGGAGAAATTTTAAACCAGGTTATTAATATGGCCGGCGGCGGCGACAAAGTAGACGCTATCTTTAGTGAGATGATTTGGATTCCTGCTTTAGTAGATGCCGGACTGGCAGCTCCGATGGATGAAGTATTAAGCCCGGAATTTTTGACAGATTACTATCCAAACATTCTGGAAGCTCATTCTGTAGATGGCAAGGTTTATGGCGCTCCGCTGTATGTATCACCATTCGTGTTATTCTATAACAAGGATTTATTTGAAAAGGCTGGCTTAGATCCGGCAAATCCTCCTAAGACTTATGACGAACTGCTGGAGATTGCTCCAAAGCTGGCAGCTTTGACTACGGATGATGGAAATAAGGTATATCCATTTGGACAGCCAACTGCTTCTGTTATCGTAATCGGTTCTTCTCTTCAGTCTTTTGCACAGACCTTCGGCGGTACTGTATTTGATGAGAATAATCAGTTTAACGTAGATAATCAGGGATTTACGGATGCTATGAACATGCTTCAGCAGTTAGATGAACTGGGTTACAATCCTCAGAACTGCAAGCCAAAGGATTTAAGAAACCTGTTTGCATTAGGTCAGGTAGCAATGTACTATGACAATACCTGGGGATACAATGGCGCCAAGTCTATTAATCCAGAAGTAGCAAACTTCGCAGCAACCGCAATGCCGTTATCTGGCGGTTCTGGTAACGGAGCTTCCACTTTACAGTCTCATTGCTTTGTAGCAGTTGATAATGGACCAGAACAAGTAGACGCAGTTAAGAAGTTTATTGAATATGTAATTACTCCAGAAATCTTAAATGATTATATTGCGAATATTGCTCCTGCTTATCCAGCAAAGAAAGCTATGGAAAATATGGATGCAGTTGTAAACAGCGAATTCTTAAAGGGCGGTAAGGGCGCTGTAGAAAAGGCAGTTCCTGTATATCAGTTCCCAACCCTGTCTGACTTCAACTTAGAGTTGTGTGCTCTGGGCCAGGCCGTTACGGTAGGTAAGGAAGACGTAGCAACCGCAATTGATAACTTTAAGAGCACAGTACAGCCGCTGCTGCCATAAAATTTAGACGACATTGATGATTACTACTGGGCGGGGCCGGAAAACCGGAATCCCGCCCCTTAAAAAGAGGAAAAGTTATGAATAAAGAGAAGGACAGCCAGCAGCAAAACAGACCCAACATCGTATTTATTTTAACTGATGACCAGGGGTACTGGTCATTGGGATGTTACGGCAATGAAGAAATTCATACTCCTAATTTGGACCGTCTGGCACAGCGGGGAACGAGATTTGACAATTTCTTCTGTGTTTCTCCAGTCTGCTCACCGGCAAGAGCTTCCCTGATGACAGGAAGAATCCCGTCCCAGCATGGTGTTCATGATTACCTGTGCGGCGGCAATGGAGGATCAACCCAGACAGCGATTGAATATTTAAAGGGGCAGACCGGATATACAGATATTCTGGCAGCAAATGGATATACGTGCGGTTTAAGTGGAAAATGGCATCTGGGAGACGGACTTCATCCGCAGAAAGGTTTCAGCTTTTGGTATACCCATCAGAAGGGCGGCGGTCCTTACTACAATGCTCCGATGATTCGTGATGGAAAGTATGTAGAGGAAAAAGAGTACATTACTGATGTCATTACAGATGAAGCATTAAAGTTTATAGACAGAGAAAAGCATAAAGACAATCCGTTTTATTTAAGCGTTCATTACACAGCGCCTCATTCTCCGTGGATTGACTGTCATCCAAAACAATACACGGATCTTTATGAAAACTGTGAATTTAAAAGCTGTCCTCAGGGAGAACCGCATCCATGGGCAAAGCTGGGAGTTATTTCCGGATATGACAGACCAAGAGAAAGCTTAATTGGATATTTTGCAGCAGTCACTGCCATGGATGCCAATGTAGGAAGGATTTTAAATAAGTTAGAAGAAGAAGGACTGACAGAGGATACACTGGTGATTTTCTCCAGTGATAATGGATTTAACTGCGGACATCATGGAGTCTGGGGGAAAGGAAATGGAACATTTCCATTAAATCTTTATGATTCTTCCGTTAAGGTTCCGTTTATTGTCAGTCAGCCGGGACATCTTCCAGAAGGAGCGGTCTGTGAAGACATGTGCAGCGGCTATGATTTTATGCCGACCCTGCTGGACTATCTGGGTATGGAAAATCCGGAAGCAGAGAAGCTTCCTGGAACGAGTTTTCTTAGTTCCTTAACTGGAGAGAAAACAGATGATGAAAAAACAGTGGTTGTATTTGACGAGTATGGACCTGCCAGAATGATTCGCAGCAAAGAGTATAAATACATCCACAGAGTCCCGTTTGGACCAGATGAATTTTATGATTTGAAAAATGATCCAAATGAGGATGTGAATTTAATTGACAAGCCAGAATGCCAGGAGTTAATCGGGGAAATGAAACGCCGTATGGATACATGGTTTTTGCGTTATGCCAATCCGGAGATTGATGGCAGCAGAGAGCCGGTATTAGGCGGAGGACAGAAAGATTTGGCAGGAATGTGGGGACCTGGTCTTCATGTATACAATGAAAACAAGTAACAGAGACCGGGCAGAGAGGAGGAAACGTTTTGAATACAGAGGTAAAGCGTTTTAAATTGAAAAGACATACAGCGGACAAGCTGTTTTCACTGATGCTATTGCTTCCTGCAATCATCACTACAACCATGTTTATTTTAATACCGGTAGTAGACTCTATTTATCGAAGCTTTTTTGACTATCGGGTGCGCAATATTATTTCCGGCGAACCGGGAGCTTGGAATAATTTTGCCAACTATGCTAAATTATTTTCAAATGGTAAATTAGTGCCGTCTATGATTAACACGCTGGTGTTTGTATTTGGTGTTGTAATCGCTCAGTTTATTTTAGGAATGGCTCTGGCGCTGATTTTAAATACCAATATGAAGGCATCCCGTTTTATCCGAAGCATTATGATGGTGCCGTGGGTAGTTCCGACGATTATCTCCGGTCTGGTGTGGTTATGGATGTTCCAGCCTCAGTACGGCCTTGTAAAGTTTATCGTAGGTGTTATTACGGGAGGCAAAGTTACCGATTTTGCGATTTTGAATAATCCGGCAACGGCTATGTTTGGCGTTTCGGTTGCTGCTTTATGGAAACAGATTCCTCTGGCAACCCTGCTTCTTCTTGCAGGACTGGCCAATGTTCCGGAAGATATGCTGGAAGCAGCAAAAATCGATGGTGCAAATGCAGTACAGAGATTTTTCAAAATCACGATGCCATACATGAAGAGCGTAATTAAGGTAACGGTTTCCATGTCCATTATCGAGAACTTTAAACAGTTCCCGCTGTTCTGGACTATGACCGGAGGCGGACCAAACAACTCTACAACAACTATGGCAATTCTCAGTTACAGAGAGGCGTTTGTTTCTAATAACTTTGGTTCTGGTGCTGCAGTAACAACGGTATGGATGCTGATGATGATTGTTGTGGTATTCTTTTATAATCGCATCTTTAAAGAGTCAGACGTATAGGAAGGAGGAGAGGAAAGATGAAACGAAATCGGTTAATTGGAAATATTGTAAAATATGTGGTTTTGGCACTGATTCTTCTGTTCCTGCTGTTCCCGCTGCTGTGGGTACTGCTAACGTCTTTTAAGACGAATATGGAGGCATATAAATTCCCTCCGACTTTGATTCCGGAAGCGCCGACTGTACAGAGTTACATTGATTTGTTTACAAAGAATAACGAGTTCTTTATATACTACAAAAACAACTTCATCGTAGCCGGTGGCGCTGCGCTTTTGACTACATTAATCGCGATTATGTCCGGATATGCACTTTCCAGATTCCATTTTAAGTGGAATGGATGGATTGTGGCAGCATTTACATCTGCACAGATGTTCCCGATTATCAGCCGTTTGATTTCCTTGTATAAGATCATGGGAGACGTCAACCTGATTAATACCCGTACCGGATTAATCTTAGCAGTAGGAGCTTCTATGCTTCCATTTACTATCATGCTGATGTCCAGCTTTTATGATGGTATTCCGGTAGAACTGGAAGAAGCAGCCCAGATTGATGGCGCTGGCCGTTTTGGAATTTTATTCCGGGTAGTTGCACCATTGATTAAGCCAGGTATGCTGGCAGTCGGAATTTATGCATTCCTGCTGTCCTGGGATGATTATCTTCACTGTTCTACTCTGATTCAGACGGACTCTCTGCGTACATTATCTGCAGGTGTAGCGCTCCGGTACTTAGGAGAATTATCCTATGACTGGTCCTTGATTAATACGATTTCCATCGTAGGTACGCTGCCAATGGTTCTTATCTTCTTCTTCTTCCAGAAGTATATGGTAAAGGGTCTGGTAGCAGGTGCAGTAAAAGGTTAATAAAACATATCAAGGAGGAGAAATATGTTAACAACAAGCAAAGAAATGCTGTTAGATGCAGCGAAAAATGGTTACGCAGTTCCGGCTATTAACACGCAGGGCGGAAATTACGATATTATCTGGGCTATTTGTAAAGCTGCAGAAGATTTACATTCCCCGATTATTCTTGCTCACTACGTAAGTACGGGAGCGTATTCCGGACATGACTGGTTTGTAAATGTATGCAAATGGTGTGCAGATAAGGTATCTGTACCGGTTGCCATCCACCTGGATCATGGTGATGGTTTTGATATCTGTATGGAAGCATTAAAGCTGGGCTTTACCTCTTTGATGATTGACGGTTCTACCAGCCCAATCGAAGAGAATGCAGCTATGACCAATAAAGTATTAGAAGTTGCAAAATGCTTTGGCGTTCCGGTAGAAGCAGAGATTGGCGAACTTCTCCGTCTGGACAATATGGGTACCGTTATGGAAAACAAGAATATCGTAGATCCGGAAGAGGTACGCCGTTTCTTAAGCTTATGTACGCCAGATTCATTGGCAATTGGAATTGGCAATGCACATGGATATTACAAAGGGGAGCCGGATATTCATCTGGAAGTTATGGAAGCAGTCCGGAAGTTTACGGACATTCCACTGGTTCTGCATGGCTGTACCGGTATGAAGGAAGAGATTATTAAAGAAGCAATTAAGCTGGGCGTAGCAAAGATTAACTTTGGTACTGAAATCCGCTACAAATATGTAGAGCATTATGAAGAAGGATTAAAGACCATGAATCATCAGGGTCATTCCTGGAAACTGTCCCAGTATGCAAATGAAAAACTCCAGGAAGACGTAAGAAAGATTATTCGTCTTGCAGGATCGGAAGGCAGAGTATAAAAAAATTAATTGAGGAGGAGCAACAATGAAAAACAGTGAACTTACTTACAAAGAAATTTATGGCCAGCCAGCATCTTTCCAGGCAATTAACGATACGTTGGAGGATATTTACAAAGTTCTGGATGAAGTTTTTGCAGAAGAATACGATGAACTGATTTTCACCGGCTGCGGTACTTCTCTGTACCTGGCTCAGGCAGCAGCTCATGCATTTGGAACCTGCACCAAGATTCCGGCAAAAGGAATGTGCTGCTCTGAATTATATTATTTCCCGGAGACTTATGTAGGAAACGGCAAGAAAGTTCTGGTACTTCCAATTACCAGAAAGAGCTACACCACAGAAGTTCGTATGGCAATTGACAAAGTAAGAACTTTTGAAGGCGTAAAGACCCTGGCAATTACCTGTGACCTAGACAGCAGCAAATATAATGATTACATAATTCTTTCTCCAGAGACTGCAGAAGACAGTGTTATTATGACCCGTTCTTTCACCAGCATGATTTATCTGGCTGCTGTTTTAGCATTCTACGCAGGCGGAAGAAAAGACAAGATCGAGGCTATGAAGGATTATGCAGCACAGTCTGAAGAGTTCTTAAAAGCAACCGATGAACTGGCTAAAAAGATTGTTGCAGAGCATCCGGAACTGAATCTGTTTATTACTCTGGGACAGGGTATCTACTACGGTATTGCAAATGAATGTATGAATAAGATGAAAGAAATGAGTTTAAGCAACTCAGAAGCTTATTATACATTAGAGTACCGTCACGGACCCATGAGTCTGGTAGATGATAAGACCATGATTATTTTGCTGGGCAACGAGGAGACTGTAGATGGTGATGCAAAGCTGCTTACCCAGATGAAGGAGTACGGTGCAATTACTCTTGCAATCGGCAATACTGCTTCCAAGGACTTTACCGATGCAGATTATACACTGGATATGGGATACGGCTATGACAGCATTCAGAATGCAGCCATGATTGGATTTATCGGTCAGCTGATGGGCTATTATTTAGCAGAATTAAAGGGATTAAATGCAGATACCCCAAGACATTTATCCCAGGCAATCGTGATTAAATAAGCTCCTCAATTATATCTTTTATATAGGTCAGGGCAGCAGGAAATTCCTGCTGCCCTGGCTGTTTTACGGGGAATGGCATTTTTTTCGAAACCAAAGGATTTTCTTCGGATTCTATGGCTTTGATTTTAGAAAAAATATTGACGTTGTTTCTAAATTTTAGTATAATTAAGCCTAGTAAGTAGCAGGTTTTATGAATATGTGAGGCAAACCTATGGAAACATAGGGACGCAAAGCTTGAAGTCTAAGTGCTGGTAGGTTCTGTGTAAGATAGTTCGGCTGCAACTCTTGTTGGGTTGCAGTTTTTTGTTGTAAAGGAAAGGATGCCTGTGTCAGAAACAACGTTTCGCGGAGATGGTTGTGGAATGAAATGGAGACTGCCGCAGTTATGGCCGGTACAGGCAGGAAATTTTTCAGGTGGGATATGACAAAGATAAAAGAAATGTGTTTCAGAATCCGCAGAAAAATTGCAGTGAAAAAAAGATTTGGATGGTTGTGCAGAGTTCTTCCAATTTGCAGAAACAAGGTTGTTTTTGACAATTTTGGAGGAAAAGGATATGGAGACGATCCCAAATATATTTGTGAACAACTCCGGAGGCAGGAGGGGTTGAATCTGGTATGGATGTCAGAGCATCCGGAACGGGATATGGAAATGATTGGAACCGGAGTCCGGGTAGTCCGGTACAAGTCGTTTCTGGCGATGTATGAATGGGCTACGGCAGCAGTCTGGGTGGATAATATAAAGAGTACCTACCGGCCGCTGAAGCGGAAGAAACAGTTTTATATCCAGACATGGCATTCCTGTCTGGGGCTAAAGAAAAATGAGGCGGATGCCGCGGATAAACTTCCCCAGTCATATAAGGATAGGATTATACGAGATGCCAGGGAAACGGATTTAATGTATTCAAATAATGAGTTCCGATTAGAAAAATATAAAAACCGGTACTGGTACGATGGTCCGGTAATTAAATGCAGTGTTCCCAGATGTGCGCCGCTTATCCATGGGCAGGAGGCTGCCGGGAAACATATCCGAAACCGGTACGGTATCGCAGAAGATGCGGGAATCGTATTGTATGCGCCGACGTTCAGAGGCAGTAACTCTGCAGAACTCTGTCAGTTTGACCGTTCCAGATGTCTGGCAGAACTGGCTGAGAAAAAGATGTGCGGAAAGAGCCGGTTTGTGTTTTTATTAAGGCTTCATCCCAACCTTTCCGGTGAAAAAGTTCCGAACAGCGGCTTGCAGGAAACAGATGTATCAGACTATCCGGATGTTACAGAATTGCTTGCTGCAGCAGATGTGCTGATAAGCGATTATTCGGGAGTCATCTTTGATGGAATGTTAGCGAAAAAGCCGGTATTTCTGTTTACACCGGATTTTGAAGAGTATATAAAAAATGACAGAGGAATTGTTTTTACAGAAGAAGAGATGCCGACAGCATTTTGCCGTAATGAGGAGACTCTCTGGAATGAAATCCGAAGCTTTTCTTCAGAACAATATGAAGAACGGTGCAGCCGGTTTTTCGAAAGGACAGGATTCTGTGAAGATGGAAAGGGAGACGAATATCTTGCAAAACTCATTCTGGAAAAAATAAAGGAGGGCGGACGATATGGCTGAAAAGCGAATTGTCCATGCGGTTAGAAACGCATCCTGGAGTTTTATCGGACGTTTTGTGATGATAGGCAATACCTTCCTTGTAAAAACGGTGATGATTCATACCATGGGGGCGGAATATCTGGGGGTAAACAGCCTGTTTACATCGGTTCTGCGGATTTTAAGCCTGGCAGAACTGGGGTTTACGTCAGCGATTGTTTACAGCATGTATAAACCGATTGCTTTTCATGATACGGATATGGTATGTGCACTCCTAAAGCTGTTTCGGAAAATATACTGGTATATCGGAAGCAGTATCCTGCTTTTGGGAATCGGTACTCTGCCTTTTTTGAATAAGCTGGTTTCCGGGACAACGCCGGATGATACAGACTTTCATCTGATTTTCTGCATCTATCTGATGAATACGGTCTGCAGCTACTGGTTTGGCGGATACAAAGGCGTGATTTTAATCGCCCAGCAGAGAAATGATATTGCAGCAAAGATTTCTCTGCGGATGGAACTGGCCAAGGGCGGATTCCAGATGCTGGTTCTTTTGCTGTTTCGGAACTATTATCTGTATGCAGCCGCTCTTCCGGTTTCTACGATTATCACCAATCTCATTACGGCAAGAATGGCAGACCGTTTTTTTCCTCAGTATGTATGCAGAGGACAGGTAGATAAAGAGTGCCGGAAAGAGATTATAAAAAAAGCGAAAGCATTGCTGGCGGTAAAGATTACAGCGCTGATATACAACTCGGTTGACAGTATTGTGATCTCCGGATTTCTGGGGCTGGTGGCTCTTGCAAAATATAATAATTACTACTTTGTGATGAATTCTGTGGCGGGAATTTTAACTGCCATATATGGTTCTGTCCAATCCTCAGTGGGAAACAGCATTGTATTGGAAACCCCGGAAAAAAACTATCGGGACTATCGGAATTTATCTTATATCAATGCCTGGCTGGTAGGCTGGTGTACGGTATGTCTGTTTTGCCTGTATCAGCCATTTATCCGGATTTGGGCCGGGGAAGAATTTGTTCTGGACCGAAATATTATGATTTGCTTCTGCATTTATTTTTATGTTCATCAGTTAAAAACGGTGCAGAGTACCTACAAAGATGCGGCCGGATTATGGAGGGAGGATTTGTGGCGTTCCTATTGCGCCAATTTGTTTAACCTGGTGACCAATGTGATTCTGATTCAAAAAATTGGATTGTACGGGGTCTTGATTTCCACTATTCTGGCCCTGCTGGTTATTACATACCCCTGGCAGACCCGGATGCTTCATAAAAAATTATTTCAGTGCAGTATGGCGCCGTTTATAAAAAGTCTTCTGGAATATGCAGCGGCAACCGCAGGCGCCTGCGTGCTGACGGAATGGGTATGCAGCATATGTTCCTGGGAAGGGATAGGAGAACTGCTGGGAAGAGGGATTTTGTGCATAATCGTTCCGAACTGCCTGTTTTTACTGTTGTCATTAAAGAGAGAAGAGTTTGCAGTTTTAAAAAAGACCCTGAAAAACATGGCGGCTTCTTTGAAAGAGGGACGAAATGAAAAAAGATAAAATCTGGAGGCATCAGCTGTATGAAGTATTTAATCATTGATGATGAAAATGAATTGTATCAACAGATGTTTCAGGATTTGTTCCGGACAACGGATTATGATGTGGAAGAAATTCCGAGAATCCGGGCCGCAGGAGTGATGAAAAAAATAGAACAGCTTCATTTTAATAACCGTATTAACCGGCACTGGTTTCTTCCTTTTAAATCCGTCTGGAAAAACCGGTACGGTCTGGAGCAGTATTCCTTTGATGAGAAAGAAGAATACATGGTCTTATTTGTAAATGGGATGCTGAAATACTATTTTGACAGGAAGCAGCTGGAAGAGTTTAAAAAGAAGCATAAAAATGTGAAGCTTTGCCTTATCTTTTTTGACAGCTTCAGCAATGGGTCTGCTGCACGGGCAGTCGGGATGAGAGATTTGTTTGATATTGTCTTTTCATTTGACCAGGAAGACTGCAGGCGTTATGGAATGGAGTACGTATATTCGGTATTCTCGGTGCCGGACTTCGTATATGAAGCAAAAGAAGACAGGAGCAGCGCGTTTTTTGCAGGGTACGGGGGAACGCGCCTGGGTATGCTTCAAAGAATATTCAGGACAATTTCCAATGGCTGCCCAAACTGCCGGTTCATGATCGCCGGGGTAAAAAAGAAAGATCAGGAGGCGATTTTGGGAGTTACCTACAATCAGGTGATTTCCTATGCCAGAGAATTGCAGCTTGCCTATAACACAAACTGTATTGTCGAGGTAGTGAGAAAAGGACAGTCAGGGATTACGCTTCGGACATGCGAAGCAGTTTCCTTTGGAAAAAAGCTGGTGACCAATAATAAATTGAAAAATATGCCGTTTTATGATCCGCGGTACATGAAAATCATCGGTTTTGAGGAGGAACTGGATCTCGAATTTATAAAGGAAGAGGGAAAAGCAGATTATGGAACAGAGGATTATTTTACCCCGCTGAAAATATTGGAAAGAATTGAGCAATTAGAAGGTACGGAATAAAAACCATGAATCTGAAAACGTGGAATCAGGAGGAAGAAGATTATGAGTATTTTTTCAAAAATATTTGGTGGTTCAAGAGCGAGAGAGGAAGAAAAGGATCAGGAGTACATTGAGTATCTGCTGGACGAAGTAGAAAGGCTGAAGGAACAGAATATAGAAGAGGTAAACAAGGAGAGGGAAAAGACCAATCAGGAAAAGGAAGCGGTCAGAAAACTGCAGAAGGCATTGGAACAGGCCAAGGCAGAAAAGGCGGAACTGGAAAGACAGTTTGACGAGTATAAAGAGCAGGGACAGGTAAAGGCGGAACAAGAAGATGACAAACAGGACAGGATCGAGACTCTGGAAAAGAAACTGTCAGAATATGAAATGAATTACGATACCGTCTCCAGGTATTTTACCATGGCCAAAAATGATGCAGAGAAGATTGTAACAGACGCAAAGCAGGAAGCGGAAGCCCTGCGGTTTGATACAGAAGCAGAACTTCAGATCCAGAGAGAGGAAAATGTGCGTCAGTTTGAACAGGCCAAGCAGAGGATACAGGATTATTTATATGCATTAAACCAGACACAGGCGGCATTAATTGAGAATTATAATGAATTTGGGCGACTGGTGGAAAAAATGCCGCTGCGGCTGGAAGATGTGTTTTCCAGGGAAGCAATGAAGCTGTTAGACGAAAATAAAAAAGAGGATGAACAAGTAATAAGCGCTCAGACTGTGAACCATACCCAAGTAGTCCATTCCCAGGCGGTAGAAATAAAAGAAACAGATGAACCAATTCGCACAAAAGGGGCAGCTTATGGAAAATAAGAGGGAAAACAAAGATGTTTCAGGAGAGATGATATGGAAACTGTCTGTCCGCCGCTTAAAAAACAGACTGACAGACGAAGCGATTTTAAGCCGGTTAGACTCATTTGCTTTGAAAGAGATAACAGAAGATACAGCGCTGATTCTGGTACCGTCAGATGTTTCCGTATCTTCGTTAAAGGAATCCCATCTGGAAACGTTTGAAGAGGCCGTATCCTTTGCCGCAGGATACAAGGTAAAAGTAAGCTTTGCAGAAGCTGAAAAAGGGGAAGAGAACCCTTCTGGAAAGGGAAAAGGGAAGAAAAAAAAGAAAAGAGAAAAAAAGGAATCCCTGGAGAGGGATGGTTGGCGTATGTGCAGGACTGCTGACAATTTTTGCAGCAATTTTGGGAACCGTTTTTTTCAAAAACATTTCGTTTAACCAGAATTTCCGGGAAACATTTTATCAGATCGGATCATCCAAGGTGGAACATCCGTTTCGGGTAATTCAGCTGTCTGATCTCCATGATTCTGCGTTCGGAGAGGAAAACAGAGATCTGGCAGACAGAATTGCAGAACTGCAGCCGGATCTTGTGATTATGACAGGAGATATGATAGAGCAGGAGGAACATAAAGAAGGTGCTGCAGAGAATGCTCTGGCGCTGTGCAGGGAACTGACTTCATTTGTTCCGGTTTATTACATTTACGGAAATAATGAAACCATGAATTCCTTTGGGATTCATATGGGATTGGAAGACATTGACGGATACCTGGGATATTCGGGAGGAACCAGGGATGTGGGGCTGTTTCAGCAAAAGGGAGAAGATACGCTTCGGGATAAGCTGGAGGCAGCAGGGGTTCACGTTCTCTGGAATGAGACGGATACCGTAGAAATAAATGGCAGCCAGATAGATATTCACGGTGTGTTAACCTCGAATGTTTCTGCATTCTGGCAGTATAATGAAGAGCAGTATAATCAGTTTATCACGGAAGAACCGGAACATTTTAAACTGATGGCAGTCCATGAACCGTATATTTTTGAGGTGCTGAAGCAAAGAAAATGGGCGGATTTGACGCTGTGCGGCCATACCCATGGAGGAAGCATCCGGATTCCGGGCATCGGGGGCTTATACGAGAGAAGAAACGGCTGGTTTCCAGAAAGAAAATCCAATGCATATATTTCCGGAAAGTATGAGATATTTGGCAGTCCGCTTATTGTCAGCAACGGAATCGGCAATGAAAGTTATTTCAGAATCAATAACCAGCCGGAACTGGTGATTATTGATGTAGAACGCTACTAAAAGGGAGGTAGGTGCTGTGACAGTTGCAAAAATTGAAAAACTATTTATTTTAATAGTAGCGCTGCTTTTCTTTCTGGCTTTTTTGACAGGATATATAAAATCAAGAGAGTATACATGGGGCGCTTTAAAGAAAGCCATTCGGGAAGTACTCCGCTTCCACTGGTGGACGCTGGCAGCAGGGGCGGTCTTTACAGCAGTCTTTGTTTCCCTGTGCCTGGAAAATGAAACTCATTCTGCTTCTGCCACTATTACACTGAATTATGCAGAAGCCTCAGCAGGGGAAAACGCCAATGGCACGCGATTTAATATGTCGGAAATCCTCAGCGATGAAGTCATTGCACGGGCAATTGAAAAAGTCGCTTTAAAGGACGTAACGCCATCCCAGCTGGCATCCAGTCTTTCCGTAGGTCCAACGGTCCAGGGAGACTCGGGTTATGAGGAGGGATACCATATTGCAACCGAGTTTTACCTGCATTTTCAGGCAAATAGCAAAACAGAACATTTGGACGCTAAAAATGTGGTACAACTGGTGGCAGATGCATATAAAGAGTGTTATATTGAAAAATATACAGACAGTTTTTCCTCGTTAGATGCATTGATTCATCAGGAAATAGATTTGCAGACCATGGATTATCTGGATATTGCAGAACACTTGTTCAATCAGGTGGATTTGATTAAGAATTATATGTATGAATATGCAGAAAAATACTCCAATTTCGTGGGAAGCAATGGGGAAAACTTTTTTTCGCTGGCAGCAAAGGCAGAAAATATTGAAGAAGTACAGATTAAACAAAATCTGGAAGCATACCTGCTCCAAAATGGGATTTCCAAAAATCCGGCCGAATATATCGGAAGGCTGAACTATGAGAACCGGCTGATGGATTTTGACAATCAAAAAGTAAAAGCATCTTATAATATTCGAAATACGGCCATCAGCATGTATTCGGAGGAAATGACCAGAGTGGTGCTGGTTCCTACCTGGGATACAGATGGAGAGTATTATATGGGGCGGACAAAAGTAGGAATCGATGAGCTGTCTGTGGAAGCAAAGTCATACAGTGAGGAATCGGCAGAATACCTGAAACAGATTTCAACCAATCACTCCATTATTTCTTCTCTGCAGAATTCCAGTGAAAGCGGAGAAAATGAAAACGTCAATCGAATGATTGGGGAAATCTGGAAGGATACGGTGGATTTGGCAGCGTCAGCAAAGCAGCTGGCCAGAGAATATTCGGACGAAAAGCTGAATAAATGCATTTCCAGCAATATACAGGAAGCCTCTTTTGCAAAAAGAGTCGCAGTATGGGTCATGACTCCGGCACTTTTTATATTAGCCCTGAATGTTTTCATGACCGTTGCTGCAATTCCGAGCCGGAAAAAGAAAAATCACCAATAAGAGACGAGGGCAGCAAATATGAAAAAGTTTCAAATATCACGATATATTAAAAAATGGCTTCCACTCATCATTACGGTCTGCATTGCTTTGACGATTGGAGTTCATACGTTTTTATCCTCATCACAGACCTATGTGGCATCAGCAGTAATCAATTACAGTATTGACTCCACTACAGGACTGACACCGGCCGGGACCGTTCTGGATGTAAGCGAGATTAAGTCCTCCTCGATTATGGCCAGAGTTATTGAGAATCTGGGCCTGGACCCCGGGGAATACTCGCTGGATAATCTGATTTCCAGATTGTCTGTTAAAGAAGTGGCGGATGAGGATGAGATTGCCAGGAAAGAAGCGATGCTGGAATCAGGAGAAGAGTATACATATGTACCAACTACCTATATTGTTTCATTCCAGTCTGTAAACTCGGAAGGAGAAGGGTTTGCCAGAGAAGTTTTAGACGAAGTTTTAGATATTTATTTTAGTGATTATAGCGAAAAATATGTGAATAAAACTTCTACCAGCAATGAACTGCAGG
>URUX01000035.1 GCA_900551135.1 uncultured Clostridium sp. | reverse complement strand
CGCCTTTATTAAATCCCCAGACCTTAAAACCCATGACAGCCGAGGAATTAAGCGCAGTATTTTGTGAAGAACTGGTTCAGCAGGAACTGGATAATGATCAGGCTTACATTGACATTCCCCAGGAGATTCGGGACTTTTATAAGATGTACCGTCCATCTCCACTGGTTCGGGCATACTGTCTGGAGAAAAAACTGGATACCCCTGCAAAAATTTATTACAAATTTGAAGGGAACAACACCAGCGGAAGCCATAAATTAAACTCAGCCATAGCTCAGGCTTATTACGCAAAAAAGCAGGGCTTAAAAGGGGTTACCACAGAGACCGGAGCCGGTCAGTGGGGAACAGCTCTTTCCATGGCATGTGCCTATCTGGAACTGGACTGCAAGGTGTTTATGGTAAAATGTTCCTATGAACAAAAACCGTTCAGACGGGAGGTTATGAGAACCTATGGCGCAAATGTAACGCCTTCCCCATCGGAAACGACCGAAATCGGACGAAAGATTTTAGCAGCCCATCCAGGAACCTCCGGCAGTTTGGGCTGTGCAATCTCAGAGGCTGTTGAGGTGGCGACAAAAACACCGGGATACCGCTATGTACTGGGAAGCGTGTTAAATCAGGTTCTTCTCCATCAGTCTGTGATTGGCTTAGAGACAAAGGCTGCTTTGGATAAATATGACATTACGCCGGACATCATCATCGGATGTGCAGGCGGCGGTTCTAATCTGGGAGGACTGATTTCTCCGTTTATGGGAGAAAAATTGCGGGGAGAAAAAGACTATCGGTTTATTGCAGTAGAGCCGGCCAGCTGCCCCAGCTTTACCAGAGGAAAATTCGCTTATGATTACTGCGATACCGGCATGGTGACGCCTCTCCAGAAGATGTATACCCTGGGAAGCAACTTTATTCCTTCGGCCAGTCATTCCGGTGGCCTCCGTTATCATGGTATGAGTTCTGTTTTATCCCAGTTATACCATGAAGGGCTGATGGAAGCAGTCAGTGTAGAGCAGACGGCAGTATTCGAAGCAGCAGAACTGTTTGCGAAGGTAGAAGGAATCCTTCCAGCCCCGGAGAGCAGCCATGCTATCCGGATTGCAATCGACGAGGCTATGAAATGCAAAGAAACCGGAGAAGAAAAGACTATCGTATTTGGACTTACCGGAACGGGCTATTTCGATATGGTAGCATATGAAAAGTACAACAATGGCCAGATGTCCGATTACATTCCGACAGATGAAGAACTGGCTGTTGGTTTCGCTGGTATTCCCAAATTTCCAGGAAATGAGGTGTAATCTGGAAGGGTGAAAGAAATAATCAGAGAAGGACAGGAACTCTTCTATATAGAAGAAAATCAGATCTATTCCGGCCATGCAGTTGAAGTAACCAACAGGGCAGAGGGACAGACATTTAGTATCGACACCATAGGAGCCTGTGAGGGCCTGTGCGTATTTTCAGATTCTGTTATCGGAAGTACGGTGTTTACAGACAGAGAAGCTGCTGAAAAACAGGTGGAAAAATAAGAAAATAAGTTAAAAACATCAGTAAAAATGGGGGCTGGTTCCAGAAACAATGGTAAAAGAGCAGAGCCCCCTTTTTTGTGTCAAAAAGAGAAAAACGGATTCCAAAGAGTTAGCAGTCAATGGTATAGTTCGTTTGTGTATATCTGGTTGATTTTAATGTTTTCTAAACAAATTCTTTGATGTGATTGTTTGAATCCAGCTTGTTTTGTTCATCTATAAACAATTTTTCCTTAAATTTGTTTAAAATTCATTTGTTTGGATATTCCATAAACAATTTGTAGGCTGATTTTGTGTATTTTCTCCTGATTTCGTTCATCTATAAACAAATCTCATTTCGTTTGTGCTTAATCTGGCAGTTACTAACAATGGTACAAATTAATTAGTAATTTTTTGCAGAGAAAAGAGACTGGGCGCGAATTGTCTGGTGCAGCAAACCCTCTTTAAACGGCATCCATAGACAACATTCTTTAAATGTGTTAAAGTTTAAGCAAAAATACCAGGTAAAGGAGAAGAAACATGTCTAAAGAATATCTTCTTTTTGATTTAGATGGAACCCTTACAGACCCGATGGAGGGAATTACCAAAGCAGTTCAGTATGCTTTAAAGCATTATGGGATCGAGGAACCGGATCTGAAAAATTTGTGCTGTTTCATCGGCCCGCCGCTAAAAGACAGTTTTATGAAATACTACGGCTTTTCAGAAAGCCAGGCGGGAGAAGCGGTTTACGTGTTTCGAGAGTATTTTTCCGTAAAGGGAATTTTTGAAAACCAGGTTTTTCCAGGAATTGAAGAGATGTTATCTGCACTGAAAGATGCAGGAAAAACTCTGATTGTGGCTACTTCCAAGCCGGAACATTTTGCAAAACAGATTCTGGAACATTTCCATCTGGATGGCTATTTTGATTTTGTAGGCGGAGCAGATATGGAGGAAACCAGAGTGAAAAAAGGCGATGTTATCCGCTATGTACTGGAAGAAACCCGTGTGGATGATGTGGAAAAGGCAGTGATGATTGGCGACAGGGAACACGATATTTTAGGAGCAAAAGAAAATGGACTGGACAGTGTAGGTGTGCTGTTCGGTTATGGAAGCAAAGAAGAGTTTGAGGATGCAGGTGCAGACTGGATAGTGGAAACCGTAGAAGAACTGACAGAACTGCTTTTGAAAAACACCTGATAGGTAAGAAAAAGAGGATAACCATATGTTAAAAGACGATATGATAATGAAAACCGGTATTATCCATATTTTAGATTCTGCAGTGGGAATGCCGGTGCTTTCCGACCATGAGATGGAAATCGGTTCGGATTTGTCGGATTTTTTTAAGGGACACATTGAGAAATTTACAGAAAGCGATGATGTAAAAGTCTGCCAGTTTTCGGAAACGTCCCAGGCAATGGCGCTGCTTTCGGAGTGTACGCCGGATAATTTTGCAGAAACCAGCAGACAACTGGCAGGTCGGCTGTTTGAGATTATGAATTCCAATATTGATATTCCGGCAGGAGATATGGCGGTAGTGGTATTTGGCTGTGAGGGAAAGGATTATATCGGAATTCTGAAATTAAATTACCGGACTTCGTATACCCATTTGACGAAAACAGAAGAGGACGGAAGCAATGGAAATGGGATAATCCTTCAAAGAGCGCTTCTTCCAGGCCAGGGACAGAAGCTTTCCGAGGCCTGTGTGGTAGATTTGTCCAATGGTTCCATTCTTCTGACAGAGAAAAAGTATGAGATCAACGGGGAAAAACGCCTGTATTTTTCGGAACTGTTTTTGGAGTGCCATGCGCCCTTATCTCAGAAAAGCCGGATGGATATTGTGACAAAGGCGGTAGAGCAGGTCAATAAAAAGTATTACGGAGATGACGATGCTGAACGCAAAATGGAAGTCAAAAACGTGATTTATAAAGAACTGGAAGAAAGCGGAACTTTACGGGTAGAAGCGGTAAAGGAAAAGGTATTTCCCGACAGTCCGGAAATGCAGGAAGAACTGGTGGAGAAGCTGGACAAATATAATCTGGCAGATGCGGTAGTGGAACCCAAAACCGAGAAAACCATTAAAAAGTTTCAAAAGCAGCATCTGACTACGGATACAGGGATTGAA
Organism: uncultured Clostridium sp.; assembly: GCA_900551135.1. Lineage (GTDB taxonomy): Bacteria > Bacillota > Clostridia > Lachnospirales > Lachnospiraceae > UMGS1370. The sequence continues at coordinate 14,016 of URUX01000035.1, read as the reverse complement.
ATTACCATTCCCATGGAGGAATATGGAAATCCGGACAGGGTGGAATTTATTACCAACCCAGATGGAACCATTTCCGTTCTGATTAAAAACATCGGCCATCTGTCATCCAGGTAGAACAGCATCAGCATACGGACGCATCATCCGTATAGAGGCAGCTGCATCAGCCCGCTGGAATAAGGGATTGTCTTTTCCGCCTGCCTGCGTTATAATAAGCAGGAATAAGACGGCTTGTTATTTGATAAGCAAATGGAGGAATACCATGAGTAAAAAAGTAAGAACCAGATACGCACCCAGCCCGACGGGACGGATGCACGTAGGAAATTTAAGAACTGCATTATACGCATACCTGATTGCCAAGCATGAGGGAGGCGATTTTCTTCTTAGAATTGAAGACACCGACCAGGAACGTTATGTAGAGGGAGCAGTGGAGATTATTTACCGCACTCTGGAAAAGACCGGTCTGATCCATGACGAAGGCCCGGATAAGGACGGCGGAGTAGGCCCATATGTCCAGAGTGAACGCCAGGCTTCCGGTATCTATCTGGAATATGCAAAAAAGCTGATTGAAAAAGGAGAAGCATATTACTGCTTCTGCACCCAGGAGAGACTGGATTCCCTGAAAAAAACGGTAAATGGCGAGGAAATTATGGCCTATGACAAGCACTGTCTCCATCTTTCCAAAGAGGAAATCGAGGAGAAGCTGGCTGCCGGCGTACCGTATGTCATCCGCCAGAATAACCCGACAGAGGGAACGACGACCTTCCATGATGATATTTACGGGGATATTACGGTCAATAATGACGAACTGGACGATATGGTGCTCATTAAATCTGACGGTTATCCAACCTACAATTTTGCCAATGTAGTAGATGACCATTTAATGGGGATTACCCACGTAGTCCGGGGAAATGAGTATTTGTCTTCTTCTCCTAAATATAACCGTCTCTATGACGCATTTGGCTGGGAAGTGCCGGTTTACGTACATTGTCCGCTGATTACCAATGAAGAGCATAAAAAGCTGAGCAAGAGAAGCGGCCATTCTTCCTATGAGGATTTAATTGACCAGGGCTTTATTTCAGAGGCTGTTGTCAACTATGTGGCTCTGCTTGGCTGGTCCCCAGAGGACAATCGGGAGATTTTCTCCTTAGACGAGATGGTAAAGGAATTTGACTACCATAGAATGAGCAAATCCCCAGCAGTATTTGACATGACGAAACTGCGCTGGATGAACGGCGAATACATGAAGGCAATGGATTTTGACAGATTCTATGAGATGGCAGAACCTTATTTAAAAGAAGTCATTAAAAAAGATCTGGATTTGAAGAAGATTGCCGCCATGGTAAAGACCAGAATCGAAGTATTCCCGGACATCAGAGAACACATTGATTTCTTTGAAGAACTGCCGGAATATGACCCGGCTATGTACGCCCACAAGAAGATGAAAACGACTCAGGAGAACGCCCTGGAAACATTACGGGAAGTTCTGCCGGTTTTAGAGGCTCAGGAGGATTTCAGCAACGACGCTTTATATGAAAGACTGTCTCAGTATGTCAGCGAAAAAGGAGTCAAGACCGGATTTGTTATGTGGCCGATTCGTACCGCAGTGTCCGGCAAACAGATGACTCCTGCAGGAGCGACCGAGATTATGGAAGTTCTGGGCAAGGAAGAATCGTTAAAGAGAATCCGTAAGGGGATTGAACTTTTGGAGAACTAATATGGCATTTAATGAAGCGCAGAAGCAGGCGATTCTGCACAAAGAAGGGCCGATGCTGGTCCTGGCAGGTCCGGGTTCCGGAAAAACGACGGTAATTACCAACCGGATTCGTTATCTGACCAGGTATGAAAACGTCAATCCTTCCTCCATTCTGGTTATCACCTTTACCAGAGCGGCAGCCAGGGAGATGGAAGAGCGCTACAATAAAATGTCTGAGCAGGAAGAGATAACAGGAAGTGGAAGGGTCAGCTTTGGCACCTTCCACTCTGTCTTTTTTCGAATATTAAAACTGGCTTATGGGTTTACCGCAGCCAATATTGTCCGGGAAGAACAGAAGATTCAGTGTATTCGGGAGTACATGGAAAAGCTGGATTTAGATGTAGAGGATGAAGCGGAATTTGTCTCTTCCATATTGACGGAAATCAGCATGGTAAAGGGTGAAGGCTTAAGCTTAGAGCATTATTATTCTAAAAACTGCGGTGAGGACATCTTCCGCAGTCTGTATCAGGGTTATGAACAATTTCTGCGGAAATACGCTCTGGTGGATTTTGATGATATGCTGGTGATGTGTTATGAATTATTCCGGCAGAGAAAGGATATCTTATCAGCGTGGCAGAAAAAGTTCCAGTATTTCCTGATTGATGAATTTCAGGATATTAACCGGATTCAGTATGAGATTGTAAAAATGCTGGCTCTTCCGGAAAACAATCTGTTTATTGTAGGAGACGACGATCAGTCCATCTATCGGTTCCGGGGGTCAAAGCCGGAGATTATGCTGGGATTTGAAACGGATTATCCAAATGCAAAAAAGACGCTGCTGGGGGTAAATTACCGTTCGTCCAGAGAGATTATAGAAGCAGCGGGACGGCTGATCGGCCACAACGAAAAACGTTTTTTTAAAGAACTCCAGTCGGCCAGAGGCCAGGGAAAACCGGTGATTACCAGAGTATTTGAAGATGCCAGGGAAGAAGTAACTGCAATTGCAGAAGAAATCCGGGATTATCACAAAGCTGGCCTGGCTTATGGGGATATGGCAGTTTTGTTTCGCACCAACATAGGTGCCAGGCTGTTGGTGGAAAAATTTATGGAATATAACATTCCGTTCCAGATGAAAGATGTTCTTCCAAATCTGTACGACCACTGGATTGCCAGAGACATTCTGACCTATATGGAAATTGCGGAAGGCAGCAGGGAGCGGGGAGCATTTCTCCGGATTATTAACCGGCCAAAGCGGTATGTAAGCAGAGATGCCTTTGACAGTCCTGTTGTGGATTTGGAAAAACTAAAATCCTTCTATCAGGACAGAGGATGGATGTTAGATCGGCTGGAACAGCTGGAATACGATTTATCCATGTTAAAGGGAATGGCTCCGGCGGCGGCAGTCAACTACATCCGAAAGGCTGTAGGGTATGACGATTACTTGCGGGAATATGCCCAGATAAGGCGGCTGAAGGCAGAAGAACTGCTGGATACTGCCGATCAGCTGTTAGAAAGCGCATCCGGCTATAAGACCATGGAAGCCTGGAAGCAGCATATGACAGAGTACAGGGAGCAGCTTATCAAAAAAGCCAGGGAAGCCAGGGAACAGACTGGAAATGATGGGGAAAGCGTACCGATTATGACCATGCACGGAGCCAAGGGACTGGAATTTCCAGTGGTTTATATCCCGGATGCCAATGAAGGCGTGACTCCTCACAACAAGGCGGCTCTGGATGCCGATATGGAAGAAGAACGGCGGATGTTTTATGTGGCTATGACCAGGGCAAGAGACAGACTCCATGTCTATTATACCAGGGAACGATACCACAAGAGACAGGAGGTTTCCCGGTTTGTACGAGAATATTTAGGACGGGCCTGACAAGAAGGCTGATGCAGCCGGAAAATTTATATAACAGGAGGAATTCATGATTCATATTTACTGCGGAGACGGAAAAGGAAAGACTACGGCGGCTCTGGGACTGGCAGTTCGGGCCTCTGGCAGACAGAAACGGGTATTAATCGCCCGGTTTTTAAAGACGGATGATTCCGGGGAGGTGCCGGTGCTTTCTTCCATTCCCCAAATCCATGTCATCCCCTGCGAGAGAAGTTTTGGTTTTTTCTTTCGTATGAGCGAAGAGCAGAAAAAGGAAGCAAAGGAGTATTACAGCCAGCTGTTTGACAGAGTACGCAGTCAGGCGAAAGGATTCGATCTGATAATTTTGGATGAAATAATGGCGGTCTGCAACTACGGCCTGGTTTCTGAGGATGCTGTGGTACAGTGGCTGGAAGAAGTGAAGGACCGGACAGAACCGGAGTTGGAAATTGTGCTGACCGGACGCAATCCGTCTGACCGGATACAGCAGTTTGCTGATTATATTACAGAGATGAAAATGATTCGCCATCCCTATGAAAAAGGGATTCCGGCCAGAGAGGGAATCGAGTATTAGAAACCCCTTGCATTTTATCGCATAGTCTGATAAATTATCGGTAGGCACTTACGTTAGTGCGGGCCCTGCCCCAAACTGGCAGAGGCTGATTTTTACAAAAAGAGAGGTGTAGGATATGGCAGAAGATTTAAACAAGATGGAAGAGCAGGAAGAGATGACGGTTACCCTTACATTGGAGGATGACACAGAGTTAGAGTGCATCGTTCTTACCATTTTCCAGGCAGGAGATAAAGACTATATTGCACTGCTGCCTATGGAAGGACAGGATGCAGAAGAAGGAGAAGTATTCCTGTATCGCTACAGCGAGACGGAAGATGGAACGCCAAATCTGGAAAATATTGAAGATGACGACGAGTATGAGTTAGTTGCAGACGCATTTGATGAACTTCTGGATGAAGAAGAGTATGACGAAATCGTAGGCGAAGGTGAATTAGACGATTAAACAGCGGATACTCCGGTTGTTTGATGACAAGGAATAACAGGGATACGTTCCCCCGAACCGGCCATTTTGGGTCTGGTATGGTGGAAGGTATCCCTGTCTTATTTTAGTGAAGCCATAGGCCGGAAATCTGAAAAAGAAGTTTCCGTTTGTTTTCAGGAGCAGAAATTGTCCTTTTTTTCGTACAGGCAAGTTTATTTTTGGCTAAAAAAGTCTAATTTTTTCGAATTTTTCGATTCTGGTGTATACTGACAGAATAACAAATGGAATAAGGGGGGATGTTCCTATGAAAACAGCGGAAGAGGTTTTAAACAGCTTCCCGCTTTTAAAAGGGTATAAGGGATACAGCATGTTAATTGCCTGTCTGGAGATGGCAATGGAAGACGAGGGACGTCTGGTTCACATACGGGAACGGATTTACACTCCGGTTGCCAGAGAAAGGGGGGAAAGCATCTCCAATCTGGAGAAGAATCTGAGGACAGTGCGGGACGTATTTCTCTTGTGCGGCGGCAGGGACTATCTGGAAGAAACCTTAAAGATCCGGGTTTACCTGCCGCTGTATCCGAGGGAAATGATAGAAATGCTGCTGGAGTGTATGCAGAGAGACTGACCCCATCAGCGTCCGCCAATATAAATTTCCATATTTTTGTGAGATTTGCGAAATCCGGAAGGAGTCATACCGGTTACCTGTTTAAAAACCCGATTAAAATGGGTCAGATTGGAAAATCCGGTTTCACGGCCAATCTGGGTAATGTTTTTGCTGGTCTCCATTAACATGCGCTGGGCATTCATAATTCGGGTAACATTGATATACTGAACAATGGTGCTGTTGGTGTAAGCGCGAAATTCCCGGCACAGATAAAAGGTGCTGACATAAAATTTTTCTGCTAACTGTTCTAAGGTAATCTGTTCGTTATAATGGGTATGAATATATCCCATTATCTGCGCAATCCGTTTATTCTGTTCTGTCTGGACAGGAGTCATGATACGATTTTCACGGGCTACATGGTATAAAAGAAAGTTTAATAGACTGTGGCAGCATTCCCTGCGAAAGGGGCTTTCTTTCGTCTGCTCTTTTAACAGTTCTGTCAGAATGCGCTGTATCAGCTGGCTGTCTTTTCCTTTTGGACGGTACATGCCGTTTCCTTTATCTAATATATGAATCAGTTCAGGGGAGTCGATTTCATTCCGCTGGAAATACAGGACAATCCGGCGAAACCGCATGTCCGTGTCACCGTAGGAGTAGTGCATGCTGTAAGGAGAAAATATGATAAAATCTCCAGGCTGAAGCAGGTATAAATCATTATCAGACCACTGATACCGGCCTCCGTCTTCCAGATAGTAAAGTTCATAATAATTGTGGTAATGGGGCTGGGACATGTTGTCGTTGATGCCTGCGATTCGTTCACAGGCAATTTCAGCTCCCTGTGCCATGCGGATTCCCGCCTGATCCAGCATAGTATTTCCTCCTGATAAGTGTCATATAAAACTGGGCAAAACCGGTCTGGCCGCCATAATTTTTATTATAACAGGCGGGCTGCGGGAAAGCAATATATGTAAAAGAAACGTCTTATTTGCGCAAAAATTGTCTGGTTTTGTCTTGGAATAATTTTTATAATGAAATCAGCCTGCCAGTTCAGAAGAGTCTGAACTGCTGCAAAACAGGAAAACAGATAAAGGAGGAACATAAGCAATGAAAGTCTGCACAACAGCGTTCTCAGTAACCAAACAGGATAATTATTTTTCCATTGCCACTAACTGCGTAGAGATTCGGGTATTGTTTTTAACAGACTGGATTTTGAGGATCCGGGCTGGATTTGACGGGGATTTTGCAGAAGAATCCTACAGTCTGGTAATGACTGCCTGGGAAGATCGGATGGATACGTTTTTAAAAAATTACCGAAGACGGGTAGAAGCTGCCGAAGCAGAACTGGAAGATGGAGAAGAACAGGCAGTAATTCGCGGAAAGGAACTGACTGTTGTTGTAGAAAAATCACCGTTCCGTATCTGCGTATATGATAAGGACAATACCATGATTCACGGGGATATTGTGGATCTGGCTTATCAGGAGGACTCCAACCGCCGCCGGATTCATACCAGTGAAATTACTGCGGATGACTGTTTCTACGGCTTCGGGGAAAAGAGCGGGGAGTTTAACAAGGCTCAGAAATTTATGGGAATGAGTCCCAAAGACGCCATGGGTTACAATCCCAGGGAGACCGATTCTTTATACAAGCATATTCCGTTTTACATTAAACTCAGTAAGGATACCAAAAAGGCAGTGGGATATTTCTACCACAACACCTATGAATGCGATTTTGATATGGGACGGGAGAAGAGCAACTACTGGAAAATGCACAGCCGTTACCGCACAGATGGAGGCGATATTGATTTATTCCTGATTGCAGGTCCGACGGTTCGGCAGGTAGTAGAGCGTTACACTGATTTGACCGGAAAATCTGCCCTGCTTCCAAGGACTGCTTTGGGATACCTGGGTTCTTCCATGTATTATCCGGAGTTAGAGTCAGACTGTGATGACGCCATTGCAGAGTTTATCGATACCACCAAAGAAGAAAAAATCCCGGCAGACGGATTCCAGCTTTCTTCCGGCTACTGTACCGTAGAGACGGATAAAGGCATTAAGCGGTGCGTATTTACCTGGAACAAAAAGCGTTTTAAGAATCCGGCAGACTTTTTTCAGAAGATGAGGGAACGGGGAATTACCGTTACTCCAAACGTAAAACCAGGTATTTTATTGATTCATCCCAAACTGGAAGAGATGAAGGAGAAAGGCATGTTTGTAATGGCCAGCGACAGCGAACAGCCTGCAGTGGGAACCTGGTGGGGCGGTCCTGGAGTATTTGTCGATTTTACAAAAGAATCTGTTCGGGAAGACTGGAAAGAACTGTTAAAAGAAAACGTTCTGAAATATGGAACGGATTCAGTGTGGAATGACAACTGTGAGTATGACAGCCTGGTAGACAAGGACAGCCGCTGCTATTTTGAGGGAAAAGGCGGCACCATTGGCCAGTTAAAATCCGTAATGTCCAATATCATGTGCCATATTACGGATGAAGCCATCCATGAAGCATGGGGGAATACCAGACCGTATATTGTGTGCCGCTCTGGTCACAGCGGTATTCAGCGCTATGCCCAGACCTGGGCGGGAGACAACTTAACCGGCTGGGATACATTAAAATACAACATTGCTACGATCCTGGGAATGGGTCTGTCGGGAGTAGCCAGTCAGGGCTGTGATATTGGAGGATTTTACGGGCCGGCTCCGGAAGGGGAATTGTTTATCCGCTGGATTCAAAACGGCATTTTCCAGCCTCGTTTTTCCATCCATTCTACCAATACGGACAATACGGTTACCGAGCCGTGGATGTACAGTGACTTAAAAGATGACATCCGCAGAGCCATAGAATTCCGTTATCAGTTAAGTCCATATCTGTATTCTCTGACAGACAGGGCCCATCGTCTGGGACTTCCGATTATGGAGCCGATGTGCAGCGCATTCCAGAACGACGCAGCCTGCTATGAAGAAGGTGTAGACTTTATGTTTGGAGACTCTCTTCTGGTTGCTAATGTAGTGGAAAAGGGGGCAAAGACCCGTAAGGTTTATCTGCCGGAAGGGGAGAAGTTTTATGACTTTTATACCAGAGAAGAATACGCAGGAGGACAGACCATAGAGGTTCCGGTTACCATCAGCAGCATTCCGCTGTTTATCCGAAGCGGCGCGGTTATCCCGATGGCAATTAATCAGATGACCAATCTGGCTACAGAGCAGGCATCTGGTATCCGGATTTTATGTGCAGCCGACAAAGACGGCCAGTTTGATTTGTATGAGGATGATGGCAAAACCATGGATTATGAGCAGGGCGGTTACTTAAGAACCCATATTACCATGACAGCAGGAGAACGTACCTGTCTGAATTTTGAACAGGAAGGCCATTACGAAACTGCAGTAGAAGATATGGCTATTGATATGGTTCACAGAGAAAAATCCCCTTACTGGGTAGCTGTCGATAGAGAACAGATTCCTCATTTCCTTCACAGAAGAAAATTTGAGGAAGCAGAATGCGGATGGTACTACAGCCAGAGGCTGAAGTCTGTACAAATCAAATATCAGAATCCCAAAAAGGATCATCAGGTACTGGTGTCTTTTGAACAGTTTGATTTAATTGGTATGTAAAAAACAGTCACTCAAAAGGTGTTGACAGAGAACAGTTTTGTCTGTTATGGTACAGATAAGTGATTGAAAGCCAGCTGGTAAAAGGGGGATTGGATTCCATGAGATATTATAATGAAATGTTAAGAAACCTTCAGGAGCAGATAGTAAAAAAGAGAGGGATGGAAGCAAAATTAAAGGAACTGCAGAACCAGCAAAAAGAGATCAGTGCCAGAGTACAGGAACTGGAATGGATAAAACGCCGTGAGGAAAAGGATGTGGAGGAACTGGAAGGCCACAGCCTTGCTGCTTTTTACTATGCAGTCATTGGAAAAAAAGAGGATAAACTGGATAAGGAACGGGCGGAAGCTTATGCAGCCAGGGTGAAATATGATGCAGCCAAAGCAGAACTGGACAGGGTTTCAGAAGAGATTGACCGGATGCGGTCAGCGCTGGCCCCATTAAGACAGTGCGAAGAAAACTATCAGAAGACCCTGGAGGATAAATGCCGGGAAATCAAGTTATCCGAATGTCAGGGCGCAGAGGAAATTTTTAAGATAGAGGAAGAAATCGAATATCTGGAAAGCCGGAGAAGGGAAGTAAAGGAGGCTGTCCAGGCTGGACAGGAGGCTTTGCGGACAACGGAAGTAATTTTGTCCAGCTTAAGCAGCGCAGAAGGATGGGCCACCTGGGATGTAGTAGGGGGAGGATTCTGGTCTGATATGGCAAAGCACAGTAAACTGGATGAGGCCCAGCGTCAGGTAGAAGCCCTTCAGGCAGATTTGCTTCGATTTAAAACAGAACTGGCAGATATTGAAATTTTTGCCAGTCTGCAGGTAAACATTGACGGATTCTTACGGTTTGCGGATTATTTCTTTGATAACATCTTTACAGACTGGACGGTAATGAAACAGATTAAACATTCCAAGAGTCAGGTGTCAGATACAAAACAGCAGATAAGTGGTATGTTAAACCGTCTGGATACTATCGATAAAGAAATGGCTTTAAAAATCCAGACCTGCAAAACCAGGCTGGAACAGCTGGTTTTGCAGGCAGAATAAGGACAGGGAGGTGGCTAATGGCAGAGATTATAAGAATTACAGATTTTCATGCACCGGAACTGGACGTATATGCCAGACTTTCAGAAACCCAGCTTCTGCATTACCGTGAGCCGGAGCCGGGAATATTTATCGCTGAAGGCCCCAATGTGATTGAACGTGCGTTAAACAGCGGATATGAGCCCGTATCGTTTCTGGCAGAGACAAAGGAAATGGAAGGAGAAGTTCGCAGGCTGACAGAACGGTGCGGAAACATTCCGGTTTATACGGCAGAGTTTGATATACTGACAAAGCTGACCGGTTTTAAGCTGACCAGAGGGCTTTTGTGCGCTATTAGACGTAAAAAGCTGCCAGAAGCAGAAAAACTATGCGCTGGAGCAAACAGGATAGCAATTTTGGAAAACGTAATGAATCCCACCAATGTAGGAGCAATTTTCCGTTCAGCGGCCGCATTAAATATGGATGCTGTATTACTGACGCATGGATGCAGCGATCCGCTGTACCGGAGAGCCGCCAGGGTCAGCATGGGAACGGTATTTCAGATTCCGTGGACATTTTTTGATGAAAAGACAGAAGCGTGGCCTCAACAGGGAATGGAACTTTTGAAAAAACTGGGCTTTCAGACGGCTGCCATGGCATTAAAAGACAATTCCCGCTCTATCAGCGATCCGGAACTGAAAACAGCAGAAAAGCTGGCAGTTATTTTGGGTACAGAAGGAGAGGGGCTGATGGACAAAACCATTGAAGCATGTGATTATACCGTGCGGATTCCCATGACTCACGGAGTGGATTCTCTGAATGTGGCGGCTGCCAGTGCAGTCGCTTTTTGGGAATTGGGAAAGAAAGAATAATATTCTTGTGTTTTTGGAAAAATACAATTATAATTAGGCTACGAAACAAAGCATGCGATATATGTCTATAGATGCGGGAGAAGAGAATGGAAAAATCAGGCGGCACATCACTTCTGAAAGAAAGAAAAAAACTGCAGACAGTAATAAAAAATCTGACGAGAAATGGAATTGGGATTTTTGAATACATTCCCTCGGAAGACAGAATGATTATTTATGATTCCAATGAAGAGACTGTGATAACGAAAAATAATTATCTGGCAAATCTGAATGAGGATGCTTCTGTCCATCCGGAAGACCGGTGGAAAATGAAAGAACTATGCAGAGGGTATTTAAAGAAGCAGACAGAAGTGCGTTTTATTGAGCCGGATCAAAGCGTTGTTACAAAGATTTTTGATGCAGACAGCTTTCAGGGAGATGATGAGGAAGAAGTCAGCCTGATAGGGACAGTCCGCAGTATGACCAAGGAACAGAGCAGGGAAAAGATTCTGGAAGAACAGGTAAAGCGGGACTCCATGACAAAGCTGTATAATCATTTTTTCGGCAAAGAACTGATAAATGAGTATCTGAACAATAAAAATCCGTATGCTTCCTGCGGTATGATGGTAGTAGATATTGATTATTTTAAATCCGTAAATGATACGTTTGGCCACTTGTTCGGAGATATGGTGCTGCAGGAGATATCCGGGCTGTTTATGGAGTTATTCGATAAAAAGGATATTCTGGTCAGAGCCGGAGGGGATGAGTTTGTCATCTTTTTAAAAGACATCTCTCACGGAATGCTGCTGAAAAAGGCAGATCAGCTTGTCAATGCTGTAAGAAGTTTAAAATTTGCAGATACTAACTATTCTGTGACATGCAGTGTAGGAGCCTGTTTCCTTCCGGAAAATGTGTCAGGCTATACCTATGACCAGCTGTTTGAAAATGCAGACTGGGCTCTTTACCGGGCAAAAGAAAATGGAAAAAACAGGTGTGAATTTTGTGATAACTTACAAAGATATGAACTGCTGTCCAACACAATCCACAGCAGAGTGGATTCCGGGATTGATGCCAGGTATTTGAGGAATGATATTATATCCACGGCATTTGAAGTCTTTGAAAAAATGAACAGTTTTACAGCAGCTATTGAACTGCTGATGAAAATTATCGGAATCCGTTTTGGCCTGGACCGGATTACAGTAATTCAAACGGATATCAGGGCAATGAAAACAGGGCGTCAGTACCAGTGGGTATCAGAGAAAGCGCCGGAAGTTCTGCAGGTGCCCGGAAGCTTTTCGAAAGAAGATTTTTTGACCCTCTTTCAAAGCTACGATGAATATGGTACAACGGTTTTGCAATATGATAATATGTCCATGTATTCCCAGGATGCACAAAATCTTCTGATGCAGAGAGAGGCCAAAACGGTACTTTATGCAGCCATGTACTGTGAAGGAAAGTATACGGGAGCGATTTCTTATGTGGTCTGCGGACAGAAACGGTACTGGAGCAGGCAAAACCGCAGCCAGCTTGGAGAACTGACCAAGATTATTTCTGCGCATCTGGCGAAAAATCAGGTGCTGAATATGGTTCATCAGAGCGCTGCCAGGACTCCGGAATACGATTCTCTTACAGGCCTTCTTTCTTTTTCAAAGTTTAAAGAAGAGACAGAGAGACTGATTGTAGGCGGATATGCCAATTCCCACATCATGGTGTACAGCGATTTTGATAATTTTAAATATTTTAACCAGAAGTACGGCTATGGGATGGGAGATCAAATCCTGAAAGAATATACGAACTATGTGATTGAAAGTCTGGAAAACGATCCGGATATGTATTTTTCCCGGGTAATAGCAGATCAGTTTGTATTGTTTATGCCATGCCAAAATCCCAAAGCGGCGGCAGAAAAATTCCATCAGATGAATGAAGAGTTTTTGCAGAGGCAGTCAGGAAGATTCCGGGGCATCAGTCTGGCAGTCAGGACGGGAATTTACCCGATTCAGCCTGGGGATACCAGTTCATCGGCGGCCATTGATGCAGCTAATTATGCCAGATGCCAGGTGAAAAAGGACAGAACTGCATCGGCAGTACTTTATGATGCCTGTATGGCAAGGAAAAAGAGTCAGGAAAATGAGATAGTCAATGGGATGGCATCTGCAATGGAAAATGGTGATTTTCAGGTCTTCCTGCAGCCAAAATTTTCGCTGAAGGATTTTTCTGTTACAGGTGCAGAAGCATTAATACGGTGGAGACGGAAGGATGGAACCATGATATATCCGGATGAGTTTATCCCGCTGTATGAGAAAAACGGTCAGATTACAACACTGGATTTATATGTGTTTGAACAGGTTGCTGCTCTTCAGAAAAAAGTCATGGAAAAATATGGAAAACACATTCCTATTTCTGTCAATCTGTCTTTGCGCCATGCGTTAGAACCGGATACGGTAATGAAATACCAGCAGGTTTTGGATAAATATGGTTTGGATGCATCTTCAATCGAGATTGAACTGACAGAGACAGGAAGCCTGGCAAGTAATGATTATCAGCATATTAAAAACATGATTGAGCAGTTTCGTGAAAATCAGTTTCGGACGGCAATGGACGATTTTGGCGCCGGGTACTCCATGCTGAATATGCTTATTGATATTCCGGTGGATACCATCAAACTGGATCGGGCCTTTGTTCATCACTGTGAGTCTAACGACAGAGGGGTTACATTTTTAAAGCAGCTGGTGGCAATGGCAAAAGGCCTGGGATATCATCTGGTCTGTGAAGGGATTGAGACGGAAGAACAGGCAGGTGCTTTGGAGAAAATCGGATGCGAAGAGGGGCAGGGATACTGGTTTGCAAGACCAATGCCGGTGGAAGACTTTGAAAAACTGATGGAGTGGGAAACAGAGAACGGATCGCCAGTATAAAATCAGTGTGATAAGGCCGTTTGAAACAGCGGCAGATGTGACGGATGCAGGTCATATCTGCCGCTGAAACGTTTTCACTGAAAGAAATACTTGACAAAGCAGATGAAATACCATAAAATGAACAATGTTCAAATTGAAACGGGAAAGGAGGAAGGGGTTTGAATAAAGCAGATATTTCCAGAGAAGCAATTTTGCATATAAGCAGGGAACTGCTTTGCAGCGAAGGGTGGAAGGCTGTGAATATCAGGACTGTGGCAGCATCCTGCCAGGTGTCGGTTGGCACGATATATAATTATTTCACATCAAAGTCCGATCTGGCTGCTGCAACGGTAGAAAGTGTCTGGCAGGATATTTTTCATTTTTCCGGTTCCCATGAAGGGACGGACAGTTTTACCGGCTGCGTTCAGTGGATGTTTGAATGTATGAAAAAGGGAGAGGAACGATACCCTGGATTTTTTCGATCCCA
>URUX01000034.1 GCA_900551135.1 uncultured Clostridium sp. | reverse complement strand
CCAATATCCAGGATTCATGGTACAACGAAGCACGACGGCCTTTGGCAGTTTTTTATATCGCTTTCCCATTCGATATCCCAGATATTTAAAGCCGCTTTTTACAACCAAATCAGGAAGCAGCCAGACCTTTCCCTTCTTTATCAGATAACCGGCTGTGGTTTTTACCAGACGGATTCCCTCGCTTTCCGAACGAATCCCATTAAAAATCTCCGGATGATCTGCCTGTGAAACCGCCAGATCAAAATTTCTTTTAAACTGCTGGATACCTGTATAATTGTGGGAATGAATTACTTTTGCATCCGCCGCATAAGCGATAGCATAACCATCCTGTATTGCTTTTCCAGCAAAAATCATATCTTCATTAAAGATGGTCTTTCGAATAAAACCTCCTTGTCTGAAATACAAATCTCTCCGGTATGCACAACACACATTAGAAGCAAAAAAGGTTTTAATCCCCAGCGCTTCCAGATCCTTTGCTGTCTTTATCCGGCTGGTTTCCGGATAATTAAATGACCGGGTATAGCGCTCTGTAAAACTGCAGTCCTTATCTGGCAGCTGTCTGGCATATACCTCGATTACCGTTTCTCCATCTGGTCCAGTCTGCCGGAAAGCGCGAACCAGGCGGGAAATCAGTTCCTTATCTGCCGGAACAGCATCATCTGTCATGCATACCGCAATATGGCCTTTTGACATTTCCATTCCCAAATGCCTGGTAGCCCCATGGTCAAATTCCTGCTTTGAAATATGGCTCACAGAGACATTCAGATTGTCTGGTATGGCCGCAGACATTTCGTCTTCATTCCAATACTGCTTTTCGGTATTAATCAGAATCACCTGATGAACCGGGTAAGTTTGAACTGCCAGCATAGCCAGCAAATGTTTTAGCTTTTTTTTCGGTTTATAGACCGGAACAATCACATCTACCAGAAGTTTTTTTTCTTCCATAATACATCCTTTTCTGCTTATTAGACTAAGGCTTTCCAGTTCTTTTTGCTTTCCAGTAAATCCATATGGCATTCGCTGTAAATCCTGTCATCAGCAGTGCCATAAAACATAAATAAGCGCCGGCTGCTCCAAGAATTTCCAACTTTCTAACTAAAAACGGAGCCAGCAAAACAGCGCAAATCGCTACCATCACATACACCATAAAAATCCGTCTTTGCTGACGCATAATTACAAGGGCGTAATACATCAGATTGCCAAATGCATAGAATCCTCCGCCCAGTACAATCAGCACAAACGCTCCATGATAAGGAACCAGTGAGCCCTCATATCCAGTTCCCAGCAGAAGTTCCATAATACCTAAAACCCATTTTCCGAGAATCAGGGTTCCTCCGACTGCTATTACAGTAAGGGCTGCTATCAATCCGCCAATCCGTCCCAAAAGCTTCCGAAAATCCTGAAATTCTCCACCGGTCCACAGTACCGTCAGTCTGGTCAGGAACGGACGGATCACAAAATTTGCCACCAGATAAATTACCGATGTCGGCATAAAAATCAAGTTAAAATACCCGCTTGCCGCATCATTGAGGTTGCTGTCAATGGCATACTTTGCCGCTGAAAATATATAAAAATCCAGAAAAACTGACAGGAATAAAAGGCCTGTCTGAGCAAATAATTCTCTGGTTTTTCCCTGGTGTTTTTTCCAGTCTACTCCTTTAAGATTCCCGATTACAGACAAATTAAACAGGATAACTCCTGCTATCTGAGCTGCAGCTGCAGCAATGCAGGCTATCAGCAGACTCCCTTCTGCCGAAACCTTATGGTTGGATAATACAAGGCCTGTCAAAAAAGCACATACCGATAGGATTGTCCGAAATGTATTGGATTTTCCAGTCAGATACAAATGGCCCTGACGCTGAAATTCCGACTCATATACATCGGCAAACCCATCAATGATTTTGTATATGGCAAGAAGAAATACTGCAGCCGCTTTTCCTGCCGAATAGCTTCCGACAGCCAGCGTATAAGCCAGATAAACGGCTGAAATCAAAACCGCAAATCCTGAAGTCAGTTTTCTATGATACAGATACTCACCGAAGGAATACTCACCGCTTCCGTCGGTTATCTGAAAGGGGCGGATTCCAAAATATGCCACAGTAAACATCTGCTGCCCAAAGGTACTAAATCCAAATGCAAAGATTCCTCCTGCCGTATCTCCGGCGATTCTCATAACCAGAAAGGACAGTAAAATGCTGGCAAAGGCATAGCAAAAGCTTCCGGCAATGTTCCAGACCATATTCTTTTTTTCTATATTCCCCTCTGGTTCCATCAGAAAATCAGATAATTTATTTAACATACCATTCCTCATTTATCTCTTTCGGAAGTTCTGGATCAGCACAATCGAAATCATCATACGCATCATATATTTTGCTGCAACTACTGGCTTCAAATAGCTTTCTCCTGCCAGGCGTTCCGTAATTTCCACCTGAACTTCGGCCACTTTTGCTCCCTGTTTAATCAGAAACGATACCGTATCCGGCTCTGGCCCATAGTTTAGACACAGCGCAAATGTTTTTATCATTTCCCGATTAAACATCCTCATTCCAGAGGTAGGATCGTTGACTTTTACCCCCGTTGTCATCCGGATAGCCATCTCAATTATACGGCTTCCTATCATACGCATTGAGTAATCTTTCGGCTTGTCTACAAATCGGGAACCAATTACAATATCATAGCCCTCATCCATCTTTTCCCGCATTTTTTCGATGTATTCCGGTCTGTGCTGACCGTCTCCATCAAACTGAATGGCATACTGGTAGCCTTTTTCATATGCATATTTCATTCCTGCCTGAAAGCACCCCGCCAGTCCCAGATTTACCGGAAGATCCAGCATATGATATCCGTTTTTCCTGCAGATTGCGGCAGTATTATCCGTCGAACCATCGTTTATCACAATATAATCCAGCTGAGGGAAATTCCGAATCAGTTCGTCTACTACTTTTTCAATATTTTTTTCTTCATTATAAGACGGAATTACTAAAAGTATATCCTGCATTCCTGCCTATTCCTCCATAACCAGGATTTTAATTGCTTTCTGAGCCTGAACACCTGACTTTGCCGTCAGCCATTCTTCTCTGGCCGGCATCCCTTTTGCCCAGGCCACCAGGGCCCGCGGCAAATCAATTCCCGCAGCATGGCTAAATGGGTAACCTCCTCCAAATCTGGCGTTCATTTCCAGAACATAGTATTTCCCATTTGCTTCAAATACATCCACATCCAGGTTTCCTCTGTGGTGCAGCAGCCCACTGACTTTCTGCCCCAGTTTCCGAAGTTCTTCATTATCTACCGTTTCCGCAGCATCGGTTTCTCCTGACCTCATCGCTTTTTTTCTCTTTGGTACTGTCATCTGGTAATGGCCGTTTAAATCATTAATCACATCCAGGCCATACTCCTGTCCCTTCAATTTTTCCTGAATCAGCACACAGTCATCAGGATCCTGAGCAGATTCAAACCTCAAATAGCTGTCTCCGATTTCCCGGAGAATTTTCTTATAAAATACCTGCAGTTCCTCTTCATTGTCTGCTTCGTAAACAGATAAGGAGCCCATTCCCCAACGGGGTTTTACCATAAGGGGATAGGACAGCTTTCCTTCCTTTACTGCCTGTTTTGCCTCTTCCAGGTTTAGAAAACTCCGGGGCGCTGGCATCTGATTGTCCCTTAAAAACTCATAGGTTTTCCACTTATCATTACAAATATCAATAATCTCCGGTTCTGAAACAATGACCTGAACCCCAATGCGGGCAAAATCATCCCGGTGTTTTGCCAAAACCGGCAAATCAATGTCAAATAGAGAAATGAGTATCGTAATGTCATTTTCCCTGCAGTAATCCAAAAGAAACGGAATATAATGCTTATCATAAATAAGCGGCGTAATTACCCATTTGTCTGCCGCAGAAAACGCCTGACACATCTGACTGTTCGCTGCATGAACCTGACCCTTTTCTCCAACTGCCTCTCTAAAGTATTCTACCAAATACGTTCTCCTGCCTGCGCTGGTCAAAAGAATATTGGTTTCCTCGTTCATATTGTCCTCTTTTCTTAAATCTGCTCTCTGCCTGGCAGAAAGCACACCATATCATTTTGTATCATACCATAAAACCCATGGATTGGCTATCTCCAAAATAGAACAGGGAAAACTGCCCGTTCACAGTTCTCCCCTACTTCTTCCGAACTCCTTTTGCCACTCCCATCAGATACCGGAAACTCTCTATTTTAAACAGCCAGGACAGGCCTGCATAAATCACGACCCCTGCAGCCACCTGGACAATCAGCAGCAGCCAGTTATTGTGAATTACAAACTGGATGCTATAAACTGCTGCTCCCATAATGACAGAAAGAATCAGGGCCGGAAGTACGTCTTTCCACTGTTCGGTAAAGCTGTAATCCAGCAGCTTCTTATTTGGATATGCATTGATAATGGTTCCGACAAAATCTGTAGCCGCTTTCAGCCACACCATGGCATAAATTCCAAATGGAATGCTGACTGCCAGAGCCAGAAGGCCTAATACCTTTTTCACGATTTCCAGCTTTAAGAAAATGTCGCTTCTGCCTAATGCGTTAATAGCCTGAAGATTGGCGATGTGAATGGGCCACATGGCATACGCTACGCACATAATCTGTAAAAATGGAACGCATGGCAGCCACTCCTCCGTAAGAATAATGGAAATCAGCGGCTTTGCTGCTGCAATTAACCCTGCCATCATTGGGAATACAACAAAAGCGCTGGTGACAATGGAACGGCGAACCATTGCTTTCATTCTCACTTTATCTTCCTGACTGGCAGAAAAAGCCGGAAGCATTACTGCCTGGATTGACGCCGCTAAGTTATTGACGATCAGCTGCGGAAACTGATTTCCCCGATTATAATAACCCACTACATCTTTTTGATAAATCTTGCCGATAACCATGGTATACAGATTATTATAAACCGTATCAATCAGGGAGGAACACATTAATTTCCAGCCATAGGAAAACAGGGTTTTCACCCGTTCCATAGAAAATTTTCGTTCTGGTTTCCAGCCTACCAGCACCCATAAAAACACCATTAAAAGGAACTGGTTTCCCAGCTGCTGCACCACTAATGCCCATGTGCCCAACCCTTTATAAGCGCCAATAACGCCGGAAATGCCAGACAGACAGGTGGCCAGCAGGCTGGCGATACACATCTTCCGAAACTCCATTTTTCTGGAAACGATAGCCGTCTGAACTGAGACTACAGCCCCGAAAAATATCATCAGCGCCAGCACCCGAAGCATGGGGTTTAATTCTGGATCATGGTAAAATACGGCGACTGCCGGAGCGCCTGCAAAAATCACTGCATAAAGCGCTGCCGCCACGCCAAGACTCAGAAAAAATACAGATGAATAGTCCAGATCATCCACCTGCCGTTTCTGGATTAAAGACGTCTGAAACCCTGTCTGGATAAACACATTAGCAATGGCAATAAATACTAAAAGCAGGGAAATGGTTCCATACCGTTCCGGACCCAAAAGCCTTGCTAAAATCAATGAAATCACCAGCTGCACTAACTGAACGCCGCCGTTTTCCAACGCCTTCCAAAACAATCCGGATAATACTTTTCCTCGTAAATTGTTGGTATTCTCTGTCATTTTTTACCTCTTAACATATACCAGGTTTTCTGCAGTCCCTTATACAGCCACGGACAATACAATTCTATATTTAAGAAAAACCGGGTTCTGAAATCCAGTTCTTTATAATAGCGGCGGTATTCCCGTCTCTTTACCTGACGGTATTCCCTGGTGTTTAACAATGTCAGAAAATCCATTCTCCGAAAGGCACTTTTTATGGCCTTATCATACTGGTGGCTGGTATCTTCTGCAAAAGCCCGAAACATCTTTTTCATTGCATTGTGATGGCGAATCAGGTTCTCCTTATAGTTTCCTCTCTCCATCTGGCTGGACCAGGAAACACTGACTCCCTGCTGGTAAACAGACATTTTCCGATCCATATAGTACACGGTTCCCTTACTTGCCATAAAAATATGAATGGGCACATCTCCTACCGGGCAGTCGTGATACCACTGGGGAAGCTGCTTTGCAAGTTCTGCCGGAAACATCAGGGAAGCCGTCGGATAGTTCGCCCGCTTGTCAATAACTTCTTCTGCCGTACACAATTTACTGTGCCTATAAGGCCGAACTTCTTTTGCCCTGAGCGCCTTATCATCTGATTCGATTCTGGCGCTGTGAAAACACATGGTACACTCTGGATGAGATTCCATATAATCTGCCTGACGCTGCAGCTTGGTGTCATCAATCCAGTAATCATCTCCCTCGCACATGGCGATGTATTTTCCCTCTGCCCTTGGGAAATTAAAGGCGCCGCTGATATTGGAAATCCCCTGGGAATACTGGTTCTCAGTCTGATACATGGGACGGATAATATCCGGATATTTTTCCGCGTATTCCCGAATAATTTCTGCCGTTCTGTCTGTAGAAGCATCATCATGAATTACTATCTCAAAAGGAAAATCTGTTTTCTGCATCAGGAAGCTGTCTAAAGCTCTGGCTATATATTTTTCGTGGTTATAAGCAATACAGCTGACGGTTACCAGCGGTTTCTGATTCATAATTCCATCACTCTCCTAAAATAATTCCACAGATTTCATCCACAACTTCCAACGATAAATCTGCATACATAGGCAGGGTTAATACCTGCTTTGATATCCTCTCCGCTACGGGAGTATCGTGAGGATTAAACCGGCCTTTATAGCAGTCATACGCATTAATACAGGGATAAAAATACTTTCTGGCAAAAATATTTTTCTCAGCCAGCCGGTCATAGACCTCATCCCGATTCCATTTATAATCTTCAAACACCACCGGCATATACGCATGATTATAGGTTACCTTCGGATTCATTACAGACAAATGGATACCTTTCACACCTTCCAGATGACTGCGGTATCGCTCTGCTGCCGCCTTCCTTTTACTGATTTCCCGGTCTGCATATTTTAAGTTGCACAACCCCATGGCAGCCTGAAACTCATTCATCTTTCCGTTTCCGCCTACGTATTCTACCGACTCTTTTCCTGTAATTCCAAAGTTTTTCAGTTTATAGAGGATGTCAGCCAGCCATGGCTCACGGAACGTAATTACGCCCCCTTCAATACTGTTGTAAACCTTTGTGGCATGAAGACTGAACATCGATGCATCTCCAAAGGTACCGGCTCCTTTTCCATCTAATTTTTCTCCAAATGTATGAGCAGCGTCATAGATTACTTTTAAATTATGGCGGCGGGCTATCTCTTCAATCTGTTCTACATCACAGAAATTGCCATATACGTGAACCGGTACAATGGCACAGGTTTTTTCGGTAATCAGACTCTCTAACTTTGTTACATCCATGGTAAAATCATTCTCATTAATATCACAAAAAACCGGAGTCAGATTGTTCCGGACAATGGCATGGGTCGTGGAAGCAAAGCTAAATGGCGTAGTAATCACTTCTCCTTCTAACTGAAAAGCCTGAAGCACCATCTCTAAGGCAGTATGTCCATTGACAAACAATTCCAGCCCTTCTACACCTAAATACTTCTTTAATTCTGCTTTTAACTCTTCGTGGTATTCGCCCATATTTGTAAGCCAGGCCGTATCCCAAATATGCTTCAGTTTTTCTACATATTCCTCCATAGGAGGCAGAGAAGCTCTGGTTACCAATATGGTTTCTGATTGATCTCTCATGTCTTTTATCCCTTCTGTCCCTTAAAATATGCCCGTCTCTGACGGCCATATAAAGCCAAACACATCCAATGATAGAGCAGCACCAGGCGATGACGCAGCACCCATACAGCCAGAATATTTTTCATGCCATCCGGCTTGACGTCTGCTAAAAGCCGCCGGAACTCCGGCCTGGCCGACAGCTCTCGCACCTCTTCCAGACACTGGCTCAGGCTGTAACCGGAACGGTAATAGGTCAGCCCTGCAAACCCGCAGATATGAAATACCATCCGGTTATTCATTTCATTTCGTACCCTTTCTGAAACATGGCACCTTTTTAATAATCCCTGAACAGCCTTTAACAGTACAAAACAAGTCTCGACTCCATTGTCATAAAACCGGCTTATCAGACTGTCTTTTGCCTGATGCTGCCAGTAATACAGCGTTACAGCCGGCACAACGCATACCTGCCTGCTCCGCATCAGCATTCTGACTGAAAACCAGATATCTTCATTGATGGACATTGCTTCATCATAGAAAACTACCCGATCTGCCCGATACAGCTTGTTATTCTGATTATGGATTAACTGCAAATCAAACAGGGGAATCAGCAGATTATTTCCAAAGTCTTCCAGGGTTCCTGACCACTGTTTTTTCCATACTCTTCTATCTCTCGGGCTTCCATCTTCATAGACAAATTCCAGTCCTCCAACAGCAATATCTGATCCGCTTTTCTTTGCGCTTTCATATAGAATTTGGATAGCATTTTCCGCCATATAATCATCCGAATCCATGGTCATAAACCAAGTGCCTTTCATCTTAGAAAAGCCAAAATTACGAGCGCTGGCCACGCCTCCATTTTCTTTAGAAAACACTTTTATCCTGGAATCACTGCTTGCATACTCCTGACAAATTTCCAGGGACTGATCTGCAGAACCATCATCAATTAAGAGCAGTTCGATATTTTGATAACTCTGATTTATGACAGACTGGATACTTCTGTCCAGATATTTCTGCGCATTATAAACCGGAACAATAATTGAAATTAATTCTCCCACACTCCACCTCTATTTCTTACCAGTCCATTTTTAAAACGGTCTTGCAAAACCAGATTTCCCACAGAATTACCTGAAAAAACGCTCTGGTAAACAAGGTCTGTACCGGACTGATATGAAGGTAATTTTTATAGTAGTACAGTGCGCTTTGATTCCGCAGTTTCTGGCGTTTTGCAGCACTTTGAAAGCTTTTTGAGATAGATGCCGAATGTTCATGACGGTATGTCTGACATAAAATCAATACGGTTTTGTAACCAGCTTCTTTGAATCTATGAGCCAGAATTTCTTCTTCATTATAAAGGAAAACCTGTTCATCATAGCCGCCGCATCCCAACATTTTTACTGCGTCTACCATTAACAGGGAACCATGAACTGCATCTACATAAACCGCTTTTTTCCCTTCAAAATACTTATCCGGATAGTCAATTTGCTCCTTTAAAATCCGTCCCAGTGTCCTGCGGCATACCGGCCCAGTCTTAATTAAACTCCCGAAAAGTCCGGTTAATTTCCAACCGTTTCTCTGCTCTCCAAATACCGGATCAATCATTTTAGGTGCTACTGCTGCCACATCCTGACGACGGCATAATACTGCTGTCATATTCCTTACACAGGTATCTGTAAAGACTGTATCCGGATTAGCAATTAAAACAAAATCTGCCTCTAGTTCTTCGTAAGAATAACGAATTCCAATATTATTTCCAGTTCCATATCCACCGTTTCTCTCTGTTCGAATAAGAAAAATTTTATCAGATTCATCTTTTAATATCTGAAGCTTTTCCCAGGAATTGTCGGTAGAACAGTTATCCACAACTACAATATAATCCAGGCTGGAATAACAGTAAATCCTCTTTACCTGATCGATAACTGTCTGGGCATCATTATAATTTAATACGACACAGCTTGTTTTCATTTTATTCGGTTCTCCACTGCCTTCATTCCATATTTACGGCTGATATAACGGCGTACTGGCGGACATAAAAAGGTTGCATAATCCATTAAATGATAGGCCGCCATATAAATCTCCTGTCCTCTTTCTTTTGGGAATCCACTCCATGGCGTCTTTTCCAAATACCGTTCATACGCCAATCGGTAATGATTCCAGTTGCCCGCTTTCCACGGCCTCTCATCCCCTGCAAAATGAATAACTGCAGGATGCTTCTTTGCCCTTTTGAATACATCCTCAGGCACTAATTTATAAGAAGGAGACTGGTTTACTAAATCCTTATAATGAAAGTATCGGTAATTGGTAAAGAAGTTATAGCGGGGCGACAGGGGCTTTATCTTCCCTTTTAATGCTCCGTTTAACGTATCCTGATCACAGGCAAACGTCCGTCCTCCCAGCTTTTTATAAAACTCTATCAGCTGAAGTTCAGCCTTCTGCTGACGCCAGGCTTTTACATCGATTAGAAGCACTCCGGAATTAAAATATCCATCTTCTGGTTTCAATCCGATCTGTTCTTTTATAGACGGGTAAATGGTAGGCTCCATTACAGCTCCCATTACGCATTTGCCCAAATCCGCAGCCCAGAGTTTTCTAAGAGAAGCCAGCACTACCGTATCGCAGTCCAGATACAGCACCCGTTCTACCGTGTCCGGCAGTACCGTACCTACAAACAGACGGCCCATGGCGCTGATGTCAAAGCCTCCTGTATCAATCTCATATGGGAATCGTTCCGTTAAATCCCCCATTTCAATCACTTCCAGGCGACGGTCAAACTGATCCGTTATCGTTCTCAATTTTTCCTGATTTTCTTTCGACATCCCTACAGACAGCAGATATACGGTAATCTCCCCTTCTAACTGATTTCTGTCCAGCAGGGAGTACAGGGACGTCCCTAAATGGCGGGCATAGCCGTCATTGGATGCGTATACAATATTCATGCAAGTTCTTCCTCTGCCTTCCTCATGGCGGACTCAATTACCTTGTCCATGTCGTAATACTTGTACTCTCCCAAACGGCCTCCAAATATTACCCTATCCTCTTTGGCTGCCAGGGCTGCATACTTCTGATATAAGGCCTGATTTTTTTCATCATTTACCGGATAATAAGGCTCCATGCCTTCACTCCAGGTAACCGGATATTCCTTCGTGATTACCGTTTTGGGCTGAGTTCCAAATTCAAAATGCTTATGTTCAATGATACGGGTATAAGGGGTTTCCCTGTCTGTATAATTGACCACTGCCACACCCTGATGATTTTCCTCGTCCAGCACTTCCGTTTCAAATCTCAGACTGCGGTATTCCAGCTTTCCAAACTGATAGCCATAATACACATCAATCGGGCCTGTATAGATAATCTTCTCCCCCAGAGAATCGTAATGTTCTTTCTGTTCCAGGTAGTCTGCTCCGGTCTCTACGTCGCAGCCTTCCAACAGTTTATCAATAATCACATTGTATCCGCCAATGGGAATCCCCTGGTATAAATCATTAAAATAATTATTGTCATAGGTATAGCGGACCGGAAGCCGCTTAATGATAAAGGATGGCAGATCCTTACAGTCCCGTCCCCACTGTTTTTCTGTATAACCTTTAATCAGCTTCTGGTAAATATCCGTCCCTACCAGACTGATGGCCTGTTCTTCCAGATTTTTCGGTTCTCCGGTAACCCTGGCTCTCTGTTCTTCAATTTTCGCCTTTGCCTGTGCAGGGGTGCACACTCCCCACATTTTGCTGAAGGTGTTCATATTAAACGGCATATTATACATTTCGCCCTTATAATTTGCCACAGGGCTGTTGGTATATCGGTTAAATTCTGCCAGACTGTTTACAAATTCCCAGACCTTTTTATTGCTGGTATGAAAAATATGGGCTCCGTACTTAT
Organism: uncultured Clostridium sp.; assembly: GCA_900551135.1. Lineage (GTDB taxonomy): Bacteria > Bacillota > Clostridia > Lachnospirales > Lachnospiraceae > UMGS1370. The sequence goes on along the minus strand of URUX01000034.1, from coordinate 6,156 downwards.
GGACATGAATCCCCTCCACATCCTCACAGTACACATTGCCTCCTGTATGATTCCGTTTTTCCACTACCAGACACTTCTTTCCCTTTTGAACTGCCAGATAAGCAAAAACAGCCGAATACAAACCGCTTCCTACCAGTACGTAATCATATGGTTTCATAGGGTATACTACCTCCATTGTAATCTCTTATCATTGTTCTTCATTGTACTATACTTTTTCCGGAAAGTAAACGGTTGCCCTGTAATCCTCAAAAAGCACCACGAAAAAAGGTTCTTACAGCCAGCCATACTTCTGCATGCTGTAAGAACCTTTCTATTATTACCACCGAATGGTCACTTTAAATAAATCGGCTTCTACCTCTATATCCATTTTTCCTCCCTGAAGTTCTACAAAACTTTTTGCAATTGCAAGCCCCAGTCCAGACCCTTCAGTATTGCGGGAAGCATCTCCCCTGACAAACCGTTCTGCCAGTTCATTTGGAGATACGTTCAGTTCTGCAGCAGAGATATTTTTCATAGTAATAACCACTTTCTGATGTCCGGAATTTCCCTGTTCCACCTGCATATCCACGTAAGCCCGCGTTCCCGGCAGCGCATATTTGATAATATTTACCAGAAGGTTTTCAAATACCCGATAGGTCTTCTGGCTGTCCAGCATTAAATTTACTTTTTCTTCTGGTAAATGCCAGCGGAATTCCACTCCCGACGCTTCTATGCGGTCGCTTAATTCCAGTCTTACCTGTTTCAGCAGGCTGACAATATCCACTTCTACCAGATTCACCGGAGTAACTCCGCTGTTAGCCTTGCTTACCTCAAATAAATCCTCAATTAAAGCTTTCAGTCTCATAGACTTTCCCTCTAACACCTGAATGTAATGGCTGCGTTCTTCATCCGTAATATCTTCTTTCTTCAGCAGATTTACATACGTAATAATGGCAGTCAGCGGCGTCTTCAAATCATGGGATACGTTGGTCACCAACTCTGTTTTCATTCTCTGGCTCTTGACTTCTTCCTGAACTGCTTTCTTAAATCCGTCCTGAATCCGGAGAAGCTGACTGTAAAACGGAGCAAAAATTCCCAAATCTTCCTCAATCGTTATATCCAGATTTCCATCTGCCATCTCATTAATAGCTGATAAAAGCACCTGATACTTTTGATAAGCCTTTTCCCAGTATTTCTTTAAGATTACAAACAAAACCAGAGAATACACAATCAGGGCGAAAACTCCGAAAAACCACAGACAGCAGATTGCGGTTAAAATGACAAAGTTGGCAATCACGATTTTCAGAATGATTTTGTTGGAATGTTCCTGCCAGTCTGTCTGGATAATGGACTCTAAGAACCGTGTGCAGCATTTCTTTACGAAACGGCAGCATCTAACCAGCCATCTGCAGCACCATCCTGTAACGGTCCGTTCCTTTACATACCGCACCAGCCCCAGGGTAAACACACTTCTTAAACATAGAGCCGCCCAAAATACCACTCCAAAGGTTGCCGCCCAGTAAAGGCCGTTAATAAAGCCCGCCAGTTCTGAACTCACGCTAAGCCCCAGGATCATGTTCAGAATATTTCCCAACTCTCCGCTTATGGTCACGGCTGCCAGTGCCCCGCCGCATAAGACTACAAATGCATCTCCGAATAAAACTGCTCCTACAAGGGCGAGGGGCGCTTTACTGATGGTTCCCGTTCCCAAATCCACTATTGGAAGGAGCGGCAGCAGCCAGGCAGCAGCTACTAAAATCAAAGCCAGACCCGTCCAAATGATTAAATATACGCCGCTGTTTCCCAGGTCATGAAAATCCAACTGGGCTCCGTTTTCCTCAGGAGTACCCAAAATCATTTCTTTGTGAACTTCAAACTCATAGGTTCGGTTGACAGGGCCTGAAAAAGAAATCCCATCATATACATAATCTGCCCCAAACTGGGCTGCCAGAGGGTCCTGTCCCCCATAGCTTTCGGAAAAGCTGTATTGATAGGTTTCCAGCAGATCAACTGCCTCCTGATTTCCCCTGGCGCCGTCAAATGAAGTTCTTCCCATATTATCAAACTTTACTTTGACCCAAACGCTGTCCTCTGTACCAGAACCGGAGTTTCCCTTTGACAGCACCTTACCTGCCTCATCGGTTGTGCGGACGTTATCAGGCCCTCCAAGGGTCTGCAGGGCATCGTTCCAGTCTGCGCCGATCTCATCAACACATCTGCGTACTTCTTCCAGATATTCCGTACCAGGAACATTTCCTTCCTGTATATCTTCTGTCTCTGCTGAATCCGCCTCAGAATACGCCGCCTCATTCTGCCTCCCTTTTTCCAGAAGGCCTTCCAGTTCTGGTACAAATACCTGGGAAGGGCGAAGCTTTTTCCCTGAATTATTCTGGACTTCTTCCATCCACATAGCATAGCCGCCATTCTGAGTCAGAACCGCCAGGTTTTCCACCCTGTTTTGATTCATTGTTTCTGTTTCATAGCTTTCCCGCTGGGCTTTCCAACTGGCGGCCCGTTCCCAAATGTACGGGTATGCGCTTACCATTCCTGCCGCCGCTGCAATGACCAGAAGCCATGCTAAAAAAATTCCTAATCTATGCCTGTTTTTCAATCTTGTATCCAACTCCCCACACCACCTTTAAATATTTTGGTTCCTTTGGGTTAATCTCTATTTTTTCCCGAATGTTGCGGACATGAACCATAACCGTATCGGTATTGACTGCCCGTTCATTCCACACCCGTTCATAAATTTCCTCTGCTGAGAAAACCCGTCCAGGATTTTTGATTAACAGTAATAAAATTTTAAATTCCATAGGCGTCAGCCGAACCGGACTTCCGTCTGCGATTACTTCCACCGTTTCCTCATTAACCTCCAGGCCGCCAATGCGGTAAACTCTGGCATTTTCCGGCTCCTTCTTCTCCAAGCGTTCCATAAACCGCTTATAGCGGCGAAGCTGGGAACCGACTCTGGCCAACAGTTCCATAGGAGTAAACGGCCCCCATATTTAATCCCATAATTTTATCCACTTCTTCCGATTTGGCAGATAGAAAAATCACTGGAATGTCCCATTTTTCTCTTAACCGGACTACCATGGTAATGCCGTCCATTCTGGGCATCATTACGTCTACAATCGCCAGATGGATCTCTTCTTTTTCTAAAATCTCCAGACCCTCCACGCCGTCTGCTGCCTGAAATACAATGTAATTCTGGCTTTTTAAAAAGATTTCAACTCCTTCTCGGATTTCTTTATCATCTTCTACCAATAAAATACGATTTGCTTCCATATCTGCTATCCTTCCTCACTCTGTACTCCCCTGTCTGAATCGGGTCTCTTCGAGTTAGTATAGCACGTATGTCTCCTGCTGTGCAGGCTTTTTTCTCTCTGTCTCCGAACCATGTCAATACAGGTATCTGTAAAAATCATGGAAACAATAAATACCGTTACCACCACAATTCCATATACAGTCCAACGTACCGCTTCCTGAGCCATTTCACATTCCTCCCTTCCCCTGATGTGCTTACAGTATACCCTATATTTCTAAAGCCAGCCGACAGGAAAAACGAAAGAATTTCTAAAGAAACGCACAAAAAAACCATCCCTGGATTGACATAGAGTCTCTGCAAGAATGGTTTTCCCTGTTTTATTTTAGCATCTCCCCATACCTTCCAAGGAAGTTTTGGGTACGTTCATTGTCGGATGCAAACACCTGCTCCGGTGTGCCTTCTTCGACTATTACGCCATCTGCCATAAAGATGACCCGGTCGGAAATATCCCTGGCAAATGCCATTTCATGCGTTACGATTACCATGGCAATATTTAAATCTGCCAGCGAACGGATAACCTTCAATACTTCACCCGTCAGTTCTGGGTCTAAAGCGGAAGTTGGTTCATCAAAAAACAGAATCTGCGGATTCAGAGCCAGAGCCCTGGCGATTGCCACACGCTGGCACTGGCCTCCTGAAAGCTGGCATGGATAGGCGTCTGCCTTATCCTCCAGCCCCATTTTTTTCAGCAGTTCCCTGGCCTCCGACTCCACTTCTTTTCTGTCCCTTTTCTGAACATGGATAGGGGCATCCGTAATATTTTTCATAACCGAATAATGAGGAAATAAATTAAAATTTTGAAATACCAGGCCATACAGACTCTGAATTTCTTTTAATTCTTTCTTTGGAGCGTATTGGATATTCCCCTTTTCATCTGCCCAGACCGCCTTCGTCTGCCGGTATAAAATTTCACCCTTATCCATAGTCTCCAACATAGTGGCGCACCTTAGAAGGGTAGATTTTCCGGAACCGGACGGGCCGATAATGGACAGGATTTCTCCATCTTCTACCGCCAGGGAAATATCTTTTAAGACCTGCACATCTCCAAAGGATTTTTCGATGTGATTTATGGTTAATATACTCATGTTCCCCTCCCTAGCGATAATAATCCATTTTCTTTTCAACATATTCCATGATTACTGCCACAATCAGGTTAAATACATAGTAGAAAATTCCCGCGGCCACAAATGGCATCATAGTTCCCTTTGCCGCCAGCGCCTTGGCCACTGTAAACATTTCCATGACACTTAATGTAAATGCCAGGGACGTATCTTTTACCAATGTAATAATCTCATTTGTAACAGATGGCAGAATCCTCTTAATTACCTGAGGCAGAATAATCTTAAAAAACGTCTGGCTGCGGCTGTAACCTAAAATCTGTGCAGCTTCGTATTGTCCGGCTGGCATAGACTGGATTCCGCTCCGGTAAATCTCTGCAAAATAGGCAGCATAATTAATAACAAATCCGATAAATACCGCCCAAAGCCGATAGCTGTTTCCAATCTTTATGCCAAAGAGGTAAAAGGGACCAAAGTAAACTACCATTAGCTGGAGCATCAAAGGAGTGCCCCTCATAATGGATATGTACCCCTTTGTCAGATTTCGTACAATCGGGTTTTTTGACATTCTTCCAAAGGAAACGATCAGTCCCAGAGGCAGCGAAAACACCAGGGTTACCACAAAGATCTGAATACTGACTCCCATTCCTCCAATTAATTGTTCAATCATCTGGCTGATGCTCATAATTTTGCTCCTATTACTTCGTAACTGTGGTTACGTCCTTTCCAAACCACTTTTCAGAAACTGCTGTCAATGTGCCGTCAACTGCCATTTCCTCCAACGCTCCCTGCACTTTATCGCGAAGTTCTGTATTTCCCTTTTTAAATCCGATTGCGTAAACTTCAGAAGCAATGGCTTCATCTAAAATCACAAAATCAGACTGTCTCTCCTGAATCATATATCCGGCTACCGTCACGTCCATAGCAATGGCATCTACTGCCCCCTGCTCCAAATCCATAAATGCCGTATTATAATCCGGAGTCACAACTAAATCCTTAAACGTGTCTGCCAGTTCCGGCATCTCTGCCAGTGCAGCCTGTGCGGAAGAGTCTACCTGGACTTCTACTACCTTGTCTGTCAAATCTGCCAGCGTTTTAATTCCGGAGTCCGGAGCTACCACAAAAATCTGGCTGTTATCCATATAAGGCTCTGACCAGGTATAATTGTCTTCTCTGCCATTCATGGTAAAACCATTCCAGATACAGTCAATGTTTCCTGTCTCCAGTTCCATGTCCTTTGCATCCCAGGCAATTGGCTGCGGCTGATACGTTAATCCCAGACGCTTTGCTACTTCCTCTGCCAGTTCCAAATCAAAACCAGTATACTCTCCGTCATCCCCTAAAAAACCCATAGGAGGAAAGTCCTGGTCAAATCCAACAATCAAAGTGCCGCCCTCTTCCGGAACTGCCTCTGCTGCATCCGTCTTTTCCGCTTCCGCTGCGCCTTCCTCGGATTCTGCTGCCGTAGTCTCTTCTGTCTGGGCATCTGTCTTTTTTTCTGTCTCAGCTGCCTGGGTCTGGGTATCAGCTGGGGCTGCTGTATCCTTTGAACCGCATCCTGCTAAAGATAACCCCATTACTGCCGCCATCATCACGCTTACCATTCTTTTCTTCATAATTAAATCCTCCTCACTATTCAGCCGTTTTGCTAACGTGTTACTATAGTAGCACACTAAAGTATTAGTTGTAAAGAGAAAATTACAAAAATTTTCCCTTTTGTCTTATAAATAGTAACAGTTCAGCCATGCGAAGATGCATAACTGAACCAATGTCATTTAGTTAACATTAGCAAAA
>URUX01000033.1 GCA_900551135.1 uncultured Clostridium sp. | reverse complement strand
GGCTGACCTCCAACCGCTTCCTGGGCATCCTGGTGGGCGCGGGCATTACCGCGGTCATCCAGTCCTCCTCCGCCACCACTGTCATGGTGGTGGGCTTCGTCAACTCCGGCATGATGACGCTGAAACAGGCGGTGTGGATCATCATGGGCGCCAATATCGGCACCACCATCACCGGCCAGCTCATCGCCCTGGACGTGGGCGCCGTGGCTCCCCTGTTCGCCTTTGTGGGCGTGGCCATGGTGGTCTTTTTGAAGAAGCCCCAGATTCACCACTACGGAAATATTCTGGCCGGCCTGGGCGTGCTCTTTATCGGTATGGAGATGATGGGCTCGGCCATGGAGCCCCTGCGGGAATGGCCCGCCTTTGTCAATCTGGTGAGCACCTTCTCCAACCCCGTTGTCGGCATTCTGGCGGGCGCGGCCTTCACAGCTCTGATCCAGTCCTCCTCCGCCTCGGTGGGTATCCTGCAGGCGCTGGCCCTTAGTGGGGTAATCGGCCTGGACAGCGCGGTATACGTCCTCTTCGGACAGAACATCGGCACCTGTATCACCGCCGTTTTGGCCTCCATCGGCACCAGCCGCAACGCCAAGCGCACCACCATCATCCACCTGATGTTCAACGTGTTCGGCACCGTTCTGTTCACCGTCATCTGCATGGCCACGCCGTTGACCGGGTTTATGCAGTCCATGACCCCCGACAACCCGGCGGCGCAGATTGCCAACATGCACACCCTCTTTAATATTGTGACCACCCTGCTGCTGCTGCCCTTCGGCGGATATCTGGTGAAGATCGCCATGCGCATCCTGCCCGACCGCAAGGAAGACAAGGAGGAGGGGATGCACCTGGCTTTTCTGGTGCCTATGCCTGCCTCCAAGCAGGAGCACCCCATCGGCTTTTCCGCGATGTATGTCACCCAGATCCGCCAGGAGCTCAACCGCATGATGGGCATGGCGAAGGAGAACATCGCCACCAGCTTCCAGGCAGTGCTGGAGCGGGATGTAAAGCGCGTGGAGAGCGCGGAGGCCACCGAGGAGTATATCGACTATCTCAACAAGGAGATCTCCCAGTACATCTCCAACATCATCGTGCACGAGACCAACGAGAAGGACTCCACCGCAATCAGCGCCTACTTCAAGATCACTGGCAACATCGAGCGCATCGGCGACCATGCCATGAATATCTGCGAGTACACCCAGATGCTGGACAAGAAGAAGATTCAATTCTCAGAGGAGGCTCAGGAGGAACTGAGGACCATGGAGGCCGTATGCCTGGAGGTGCTGGATCTGCTGGAGCAGGAGAGCATCGAGCCCACCGACTGGCTCACCAAGGTTTCCGCGCTGGAGCAGCGGATGGACGACATGACTGAGGAGTATCGCCGCAACCAGATGAAGCGGATGAAGCAGGGCTCCTGCTCAGACGAGGCGTGCATCATTTTCTCCGAGCTGCTTACCGACTTTGAGCGCATCGGCGACCACGCACTGAACATCGCCCAGGAGCGGGCGGGCATTGCCACCGAGGCCACCGACGCTTGACAAAAAGACCGTATCCCCGCCGGGGGACACGGTCTTTTTTTGTGGATCTCAGAGGGCGGCGCACTGGGCTTCGATGTCCGCCTCGCAGGCCTTCATGGCCTGGAGGGTGCGCTCCAGCAGGTCGTTGAGCTCCCAACCCAGGAGTTGGGCTCCCTGGGTGATGGTCTCCCGGGAGCAGCCGGCGGCAAACTTTTTGTCCTTGAATTTCTTGCGCAGACTGGACAGCTCCATGTCCTGCACGCTCTTGGAGGGGCGCATGAGGGCGGCTGCGCCGATCAGTCCGGTGAGTTCGTCCACGGCGAAGAGCACCCGCTCCATTTCGTGCTCCGGCTGGGCGTCGCCCTCCGTCATGCCCCAGCCGTGGCTGACTACCGCGTGGATGAGGGCCGAGTCCAGCCCGCGGGCCTCCATGATCTCACGCACCTTGACGCAGTGCTCCTCCGGGTAGCGCTCGAAGTCCAAGTCGTGCAGCAGCCCCGCTTGGGCCCAGAACGCCGCCTCCTCCCCGTAACCCAGCTCCCGGGCGAACCAGTTCATGACGGCCTCCACCGTCAGGGCATGGCGCAGGTGAAAGGGCTCCTCGTTATACTGCCTGAGCAGGGCCAGCGCCTGCTCCCTTGTCAGCTCCATGGTCCGACGCCTCCTTGAAAGAATAGTACCATCATACCACGAAAGGAAAGAATTTGTAAAGTGCATGGGGCGGGACTTGCCATCCTTCGGAAACCGTAATATACTAGGAGCATCCAAACATAAGGAGGGACCCATTATGAAGTATGAGATCATTGGTGAGCCCATGCCCGTTGTGGTGTGTGATCTGGAGGCCAACGAGGCCATGATCACCGAGCGGGGCTCCATGGTGTGGATGAGCCCCAACATGAAGATGGAAACAGGCAGCAACGGTGGTATCGGCAAAATGTTCGGCCGTATGTTTTCCGGGGAAGGATTATTTCAAAATATCTATACAGCCCAGGGAGGCCCCGGACTTATCAGCTTTGCTTCCAGTTTCCCAGGCTCTATCAAGGCGTTTGAGATTAAACCAGGCCAGGAGTTTATTTTGCAGAAAAGCGGATTTCTGGCCGCAGAATATGGAGTAGAGTTGTCTACACATTTCCACAAAAAATTTGGTTCCGGCCTGTTTGGAGGCGAGGGCTTTATCCTCCAGAAACTGTCTGGAAGGGGGATTGCATTTGCAGAATTTGACGGCCACGTAGTGGAATATGAACTGGGTGCAGGACAGCAGATTGTCATTGACAGCGGATACCTGGCTGCCATGACCGGAAGCTGCCAGATGGACATTCAGATGGTGTCCGGAGTGAAAAATGTGCTGTTTGGAGGGGAAGGCCTGTTTAATACTGTGATCACTGGGCCTGGCCATATCTGGCTTCAGACGATGCCAATCAGCAGTGTGGCAGGATCTCTGCTTCCGTATATCCCGACTTCCAACTCATAATAACGGTAAATTTGACGTTTTTGGCCGAAAACCCTCGAAAGAATCTGGTTGCACAAAGTCAGGGTCTTATTATATAATTTTAGTAACGATTCAGGACGGCGGGAAATTTGGTGCGAAAAGATGTGTCAAGCTGACTTGTAAACAGCTTTTCGTACCAAGTTTCACATCGGAGGAATCTCCGATGCTTCTTGTTCGGCAAAGCCGGACAAGAAGATGTCCCGTACTGAACAATTACTAATTTTATATGTACCGCTACGCAGCCGGAAACGGATAGAGACACTGCCTGACAGGCAGCAAAGGCCGCAGGAGTACAAAAGGAGAAAATATGGGAGAATCAAGTATTAATTTTGAAGAAGAACTCAGTCGTTTTAAGCCCAGTCTGGATGTCGAGGAAATCGCAGACGAGATTGTAAAAAGCGATTTAACCGATATGACGGATATTATGATGGAAATGATTAAGGAAGTCAGGGAATAACGGGCATGGACTATGTAAAACGAAACCGCCAGATTGCTAACAGCTTTTACAATCTGGGGCTGGAAAAAGCAAATATCAGAGACCTTTCAGGAGCTGTTGACTGTTTGAAAAAGAGTCTCCACTTTGATAAATACCAGATGGATGCCAGAAATCTGCTGGGACTTATTTATTACGAAATGGGCGAGGTGTCAGATGCTCTGGTTCAGTGGGTTATCAGCACCAATCTTCATCCGTCTGACAATCCTGCGGATCGCTATTTGGACGAAATTCAGAGAAAGCCTGGGCGTCTGGAGATTGTGGACCAAAACGTAAAAAAATATAACCAGGCGCTCTGGTATGCCCAGCATGACAGTGACGATTTAGCCATTTTGCAGCTTACCAGGGTGGTAGAGGACAACCCTCATTTTGTTAAGGCGCATTTGCTGTTAGCCGTTCTTTACATGTACCATGAGGATTATCCCAAGGCCGGAAGATCCCTTTACAAGGTACTGCAGATTGACAGAAATAATCCGAAGGCACAATGGTATATGTCCATTGTAAAGAAAAATACAGGCAAGGCGGATGTGGAAAAGAGAAAGCTGAAAAATGCCTTTTCCCATCACCAGATGCAGGATGACGATGTGATTATGCCGCCTACATATAAAGAAAATACCGGATGGCAGAGTATTTTAAATATCCTGGCCGGCCTGGTTCTGGGAGTGCTGGTTACATATTTTCTGATTATGCCGCCCAGCACCAGAGCTTTAAGCAATAAACACAATGAAGAAATCATTGCCTACAGCCAAAAACTCAATGAAAAGAATCAGGAACTGGATGCGCTGCAGGCCTCTTATGAGGAACTGCAGAAGCAGTCCGATACCATGGAAACAAAACTGACCACCATTGAAGGAGATACCGGACTGGTATTGAAGCAGTACCAGATTATGATTGGAATTCTTCAGGCTTACCGGAATGAGGACATTATGTCTGTGGCAAAGCTGTATGTGGATCTGGATACATCGCTGATAACGGATGAAAGCGTATTGGAGATTGCCAGCGCAGTTACAGCAGATATGCAGACTACAGGGTATCAGACCTTAGAGGATCTGGGAACTGCAGCATGGAATGCAGGAAAAAAAGAAGAAGCCATGGAGTATTACAAAAAGAGTCTGGAGATCAATCCGGACAATCCTTCAGCTACTTATCTGTTAGGACGTTTGTACCAGAATACGGGAGATACAGAAAACGCCAGACAGTGTTTTAGCCGAATCATTACCAGTTTCCCAGAGAGCGACCAGGCGTCCCAGGCGGCTTCCGCCATGGGCGAGATGGGACTTGCGACAGCAGCGTCCGGACAAAGCACTGCAGAATCAGAAGCAGACAGAAACAGAGAAACAACTGCTGCAGAGGAAACGGAACGAGACAGACAGGAGGAAGAACATTCTCCGGCGACAACCCAGCCTGAGAATGCTCCGGAAACCATTCCGGAAACGGCTCCAGAACCAGTACCGGAAACGGTTCCGGTAAATGATGTAAATTAACAGAGAAAGACATTACGAAAGATAATTTAGTTTCGTAGTGTCTTTTTTTCTGTTGTTATGTATATTTTTAGCGAAATTGGAAAAAATGAGGAAGGAGATTTTACAACATGGAAGTATCATTTATCTACGAAGCAAAGGAGCAGAGTTTAATCATTCATCTGCCAAAAGAACTGGATCATCACAATTGCCGTAATTTACGGTATGAAACGGATTTGCTGCTGGCGGAAAATTACATCAATCGGATTATTTTTGATTTTTCTAAGACAGAATTTATGGATTCTTCCGGGATTGGGGTGCTGCTAAACCGGTATAAACAGATGGAAAGAAGCGGGGGAGAGGTACGGCTCTACGGCGCAGGAACACAGGTTCACCGGATTCTTACCGCAGCAGGAATTGCGCGTCTGATGCCAAGCTTTGAGACCAAAGAAGCTGCGCTGGTATAGGGTAGAAAGGAGTACATATGGAAATAAGAAAAGCAGAAACAGAGAGGATTAAAGTGGAGATTGACAGCTTATCTCGAAACGAAGAATTTGCCAGAGTGGTAGCGGCCGTTTTTATGAGCCGCATGAATCCGACGTTAGAGGAAATTGATGATGTAAAGACCGCAGTTTCTGAGGCAGTAACCAATGCAGTAATTCACGGATACCGGGGAGGAGCCGGAAAAATTTACATAGAAGCTGAGATTGAGGGGAATCTTCTAACCCTGTCGGTACAGGATAAGGGGGTAGGGATTATTGACTTAAAACGGGCCATGGAACCAATGTATACCACGGATACTTCAGGAGAACGATCCGGCATGGGATTTTCCTTTATGGAGGCCTTTATGGATGAGGTGGCGGTAGATACCAAACCTGGACTTGGTACAAAGGTGACGATGAAAAAGCGCATAGGCGGGTGAAACATGGACGAGACAATGAGATTAATCCAGGATGCTCACGCAGGGGATAAAGAAGCCAGGGATCGTCTGGTTTTGGAGAACGTAGGATTAATCTGGAGCATTGTACGCAGGTTTTCCGGCAGAGGCTATGAACTGGAAGACCTGTTCCAAATTGGAAGCATTGGGCTTATGAAAGCCATTGATAAGTTTGACACCAGCTTTGAAGTACGGTTTTCCACCTATGCAGTTCCCATGATTACGGGAGAAATTAAGCGGTTTTTACGAGATGACGGCATGATTAAGGTAAGCCGCTCCTTAAAAGAAATGAGTGTAAAAATCCAGGCTGTCAGAGAAGATATGATTCATGCTTTGGGACGGGAACCGACCCTGGAAGAAATTGCCGGCAGGCTTGAGGTAAGCAGGGAAGAAATTGCCGCGTCTTTAGAGGCAGGGGCGGAGATTGAATCTTTGTACCGTCCTTTTGGAGACCAGTCTGACAGCGGAGGCTGTCTGATGGATAAAATAGAGGATCAGGATAATGAGCAGGAAAAATTGCTGGACAGGCTTCTGCTGGAACGATTGTTAAACCGTCTGGATGAACAGGAAAAAGACATGATTCTGCGAAGGTACTATTACAATCAGACGCAGACCGAAATTGCCCGGATTTTTCAAATTTCCCAGGTTCAGGTGTCCAGAATGGAAAAAAAGATCTTAAAGAAAATGAGGGAGGATTTTAAAAGAAATACATAAAATAAAGAATTTGGGAAATCCTATCCATAACATCTGCTGACATGCATTTTGCCTGGTTTGCGGACAAGGGAAAGGATGTGATCCAAAATGGATACGCTGAAATATGTATTTGGGATTCTGGTTTTAATCATATGTATTGGCCTGATAGGGACAGCAGTCTGGTATTGTATGTTCCGTCTGCCCCAGCAGACGTTTCCACAGGGAACGCTGGTATTTGGGCCAATGATGGGAGGGAGACTGCTATGAGTGGTTCTCCCTCGATTTATCTGAATATCCGCCAGATTACAGAAGTGCATCACAAAGATGTGCAGCTAAAGGATGTGGCAGACATTTACTGCGACAATCCGGATTTGCAGAATAAATGCAGCGTGTTGAAGATTAAACGGATTCAGAAAGATAAGCCGAAACGGTATGTGGAAAGCATTATGCCGGTTTTGGAAAAACTGCAGAAGCTGGATTCCAGTCTTCAAATCAACAATCTGGGGGAAACCGAGTTTATTATTGATTATCAGCCGAAGAAAAAACCAAACTGGGCTCTTCAATGGGCGAAAACCATGGCCGTGTGCGGAGTCTGTTTTTGTGGGGCAGCCTTTGCCATTATGACCTTTAACAATGACGTCAGTGTTACCACAGTATTTCGGGAAATTTATGTGCTGATTATGGGACGGGAACCAGGCGGTTTTACTATTTTGGAACTGTTTTATTCCATAGGCCTGGCTGTGGGGATTTTAGTGTTTTTCAATCATTTTGCCAAGTGGAAGCTAAATACCGATCCGACTCCGTTAGAGGTGGAAATGCGGGTTTATGAAGACAATATCAGTAAAACCCTGATCCAGAATGGGGAGAGGAAGGAGCAGGACATTGACATTCATTAAACATCTGAGTATGGTGGTTATCGGGCTGGCGTCCGGCGGAATCGTTGCAGCAGGAGTGTTTGCCTTTTTGGCAGTTATTGGCGTATTTCCAAGACTGATTGGAAAAACCAAAACCTGGGATCACATCTGGCTCTACGAGACGGTCATCATATTGGGAGGAGCCTTTGGAAATGTTATGGACATTTATGAATTCCCGATTCCAGTGCCGGAAATTGTAAGCCCTGTTTTTGGAACAGGAGGCGCAGCAGCGGCTGGGGGAGCAGTTACGGGAGTGATTGGACTGTTCATTGGGATATTTGTAGGATGCCTGGTTATGTCTTTAGCAGAAACCCTGCAGGCTCTTCCTGTGATTTCCAGAAGAATCCATCTGGCAGTAGGGTTTCAGTATGTAATTTTGTCCATTGCACTGGGAAAAATGACAGGCTCTCTGCTTTACTTTGTAACCCAGATGGGAGAAAGAATGAATTAGAGAAATTTTGAAATCAGAGTTTTTGAAATCAGAGCGATTGTTAGGAGGATGCTGTGAAATGGAGATAATGAAAAAAGCTTATGGAGATTATGTGAAGAAAGTAACTCCAGTCAACAGTCTGCCAGTTGACATGGCAAAAGCCTTTGTGACAGGGGGAATAATCTGTACCATAGGGCAGGGACTTACAAACTTATTTCTTGCAGGAGGAATGGAAAAGGAAGCAGCCGGAGCCTGGACGCTGCTGTGTCTTATCGGAGCCAGTGTGATTCTGACGGGGCTTAATATTTATCCCAGGATTGTCAAGCACGGCGGTGCAGGGGCGCTGGTTCCCATCACTGGTTTTGCCAATTCTGTGGTGTCTCCTGCAATTGAATTTAAAACAGAGGGGCAGGTCTTTGGAATTGGCTGCAAGATATTCACGATCGCAGGTCCTGTGATTTTGTATGGTACTCTGGCAAGCTGGGTACTGGGACTGATCTACTGGATTGGAATACAGACTGGAATTGTATAGGAAGAAAAGAAGCGCTTAGAAGTTACTTTATGCATTTGTTTTTTACATTAGGTTGTATTATACTAAAAGATGAAAACATGCAGGGAGGAACTTCACATGGTTACCGGTGTAATAAAAAACAAAATAGATAAGATATGGACAGACATATGGGCTGGCGGCATTACCAATCCTTTGACCGTAATCGAGCAGCTTACTTATTTAATATTTATCCGTTCGTTAGATGAGAAAGAGTTGGAGACGGAAGAAATTGAGAATCTGGCAGGAGAGAAAATGAAAAAGATTTTCCCTCAATCAGCTATTGGACAGTCCATGCGTTGGAGCCGATTTAAAAACAATGACCCAAGAGATATCTATGAGGTGATTTCCGGACGGGTATTTCCGGCAATTAAAAATCTGAAGAATGGTCAGCTTCCTGATTTTACGGAACAGGGAGAAATGATTGAAGTGGCAAATGGAGAAAATGACGAAAAAGAAAATAAAACGGCATTTGCAAGATATATGAGTGATGCCATGTTTTTGATTCCAACGCCTCAGGTTTTACAAAAAATCATTACTGGTTTAGATGACCTTTATGAGCACGATATTGCAGAATTGGATATGCAAGGCGATTTATATGAATATATGATGGATAAATTGTCAACAGCAGGGCAAAATGGCCAGTTTCGTACTCCAAGACAGATCAGAGAGATGATGGTAGAACTACTGCAGCCTACACCAGAGGACACGATTTGCGATCCTGCCTGTGGTACAGCTGGTTTTCTGGTTTCTGCAGCAAAATATATCAGGGAGCATTATGAAGGCAGTATGACAACTGAACAGTGGGAACACTATGAAGGAGATGCATTTACCGGATTTGATACAGACAGGACGATGCTGCGTATTTCTGCAATGAATTTAATGCTGCATTCCATCAGTCATCCGCAAATTGATTATCAGGATAGTGTTTCCAAACAAAATCAAATCAGCAACCGTTTTACAATGTGTTTGGCAAATCCGCCATTTAAGGGAACGGTAGATTCAGAAAGTATTAGTGATGATCTAAAAGCGGTTACCAATACGAAAAAGACAGAACTGCTTTTTCTTGCATTATTTTTGAGAATGCTGAAAAAAGGAGGACAATGTGCCTGCATTGTACCGGACGGCGTATTGTTTGGCTCTTCCAAAGCCCACAAATCCATTAGAAAGGAACTGGTGGAAAATCATCAGCTGCGAGCAGTGATTTCAATGCCGTCAGGTGTATTTAAACCTTATGCCGGAGTATCGACAGCAGTGTTGATATTTACAAAAACAGGAGCAGGAGGAACAGAAAACGTCTGGTTTTATGATATGAAGGCGGACGGTTTTTCTTTAGACGACAAGCGCAGTGAGATAGCAGATAACGATATTCCAGATATTATTGAGCGCTTTCACCATCTGGACAAAGAAGCTGACCGCCAGCGGACTGAACAGAGTTTCTTTGTACCTAAGCAGGAGATTGCCGACAATGACTATGACTTATCCATCAACAAGTACAAAAAGGTGGAGTATGTGCCGGTGGAATATCCTTCTACTGCGGAAATCATGGCAGAGCTGCATGAACTGGAAATGGAGATAACTGCAGGTCTGGCGGAACTGGAGGAGATGCTGTGATGGTGAGGTTAGGAAATATTTGTACTGTTGTTTCTGGCACAACCCCAAAAAGCACACAATCAGAATACTGGAATGGTGATCTGAACTGGGTAACACCTGCAGAACTGACAGATGATTCAGATGTTATCTATGAAAGTCAAAGAAAGATAACGTTACAAGCTGTTGTTGGTAGTGGTCTAAAACCATTTCCAGCAGGAACTGTTTTACTTTCCTCAAGGGCGCCTATAGGAAAAGTGGCAATTGCTGGAACAGAAATGTATTGTAATCAAGGATTTAAAAATTTAATCTGTTCTGAGAAAATTTATAATCGATATCTATATCATTTTCTGAAAAGTAAAACGAATTATCTTAATTCATTGGGAAGAGGTGCTACTTTTAAGGAAATTTCAAAAAGTATCGTTGAAAATATCGAAATTCCTCTTCCGCCACTTGATAAACAGCGAGAAATGGCAATAGTGCTGGATATAGTTAGTAACTTGATTAACAAACGCTATCAGCAGATCAACAAATTTGATAAATTAGTGAAATCCCGATTTTATGAATGGATGGAGGAAGTGGCATGAGTAAATTTGTAAAACTGGGAAGGTTAACTCGCATTTATACAGGAAAGTTAGATGCTAATGCATCGTCAGAGAGTGGTAAGTATCCATTTTTTACTTGTTCCAAAGAATGTTTATGGATAGAATCATACTCATATGATTGTGAGTGTGTTTTGGTTGCAGGAAATGGAGATCTAAATGTAAAATATTATAATGGTAAATTTGATGCATACCAACGTACTTATATTATTGAATCGTTAGATACAAGTAAACTTTTGGTGAAATATCTGTATTTTTTCTTAGATGCTTATATAAAGATATTACGGGCACAAGCAATAGGGGGAGTAATCAAATACATAAAGATTGGAAATCTTACAGAAGCTTTAATTCCCCTTCCCAGCATTGAAAAGCAAGTAGAAATTGTGTGTAATTTAGAAAAATGTGATGCAGTTATTGAAAAAAGACAATTACAAGTGAAAATTTTGGAACAAGCCGTCAAGTCCCGATTTATCGAATTGTTTGGCGATTATATAAATGAGGATGGAAAGCCATTATCAGAACTTGCAACTATTACAGGGGGACTTACTAAAAATTCTAAAAGAAATACCTTTAACTTGAAAATGCCGTATCTTCGTGTGGCGAATGTTTTCTTTAATAGATTGGATTTGAATGAGATTCTAGAAATTGGTGTACGAGAAGATGAAATTGGGAAAACGCTTTTGGAAGCAGGAGATTTACTCTTTGTTGAAGGAAATGGGAGTATTGAACAAATTGGAAGGGTAGCCATTTGGGATGGGAGTATTAGCCCGATATTACATCAAAACCATTTAATCAAAGCTCGTTTTCATAAAAAGACAATATTGCCTGAGTTTGCTTTGTTTTACTTTATGTCGCAGGAAGGAAGACAACAAATAATAAGTAAATCAGTGTCAACATCAGGGTTGAATACTTTAAGCGTAAATAAGATAAGTAGTTTGATTCTTCCAATGCCACCGATTGAATTACAAGAGCGGTTTGCTGCCTTTGTTACCCAAACCGACAAATCAAAATATCTAATTTACCAGTACATAAAATACTGCAGTAAAGCAGTAAACATTACGAGACAGGAGTGGATAAGATGACAAATTTTGGATTTTTAAGGGATAAGGAGGAGTATGCTCTTTTTGCGTCCGCCTGTATAGAAGCAGAAAAAATCTATACGTCTGCTCCTGCTATGTGTGCGGTTGGATGTAGAAAAGCACTGGAATTGGCGGTAAAATGGGTTTATTCTGCTGACAATAGTATGACTATGCCCTACAAAGACAATTTGCAGTCATTGATACATGAACCTAGTTTCCGATTTGCAGTGGATTATAATACATGGGGAAAAATGCCATTTATTATCAAATTAGGCAATTTGGCAGTTCATACGGATAAAAGCGTTCAGGCCAGAGATGCAATAGCGTCGTTAAAAGGATTATTTGAGTTTATTCAATGGGTGGATTATTGCTATGGATTAGATTATCAGGAACGTAAATTTGACGAAGCGTTGATTCCATCTCAGAAGGTAGTGGTAGACACAAAAAAGATAAAAGAACAGGAAAGTCTTTTGGGTGAAAAAGAAGCGGAAATCGAAGCATTGCGAAAGAAAATTGAAGAAATGTCAGCTCAGTATACGGCAGAAAAAGAGCAGCATAAACAGGAGCGTGTTTTTGAAGCAGAAGACTTGTCTGAGTTTAAAACCCGTAAAATTTACATTGATATAGATATGAAAGAGATGGGATGGAAATTTGACGGTGCAGATGCAGATGTGCAGGAAGAATACCCAGTCAGGGGGATGGCAGGAGACAGTGAGAAGACAGGTTATGCAGATTACGTTTTATTTGGAAAAGATGGACTTCCTCTGGCAGTGGTGGAGGCAAAACGCACCAGTAAAGATCCGAACATAGGGAGAAGACAGGCAGTTTTGTATGCTGACTGCCTGGAAAAAGCTTTTGGCCGTCGTCCGATGATGTTTACAACCAATGGATTTGAAACATATTTCTGGGATGATAGGAGCAGCCCTCAGAGGAAAGTCAGTGGAATTTTCAGTAAAGGCGATTTGCAAAAATTGATGAACCGTCGTACTGAGCATCTGAATTTAATGAATGTTCCCATTGATGATAAAATTACGGATCGTTACTACCAAAAAGAAGCAATCCGCGCTGTATGCGGTCAGATTGAGCAGGGATTTCGCAAGCATCTTCTGGTTATGGCAACAGGAACGGGAAAAACCAGGACGGCTTCCAGTCTGACAGATGTTCTTAGCCGTGGAAAGTATGTGACAAATATTTTGTTTTTAGCAGATAGGACAGCTTTAGTTAAACAGGCAAAAGATGATTTTAAAAGGTATCTGCCGGACATGTCTCTTTGTAATCTGTGTTCCAATAAGGATGATAAGCAGGCAAGAATCGTATTTTCTACCTATCCTACCATGCTAAATGCCATTGATGATGTAAAAAATAACGATGGTGGAAAATTATTTACTCCTGCACATTTTGATTTGATTATTATTGATGAAAGCCACAGAAGCATTTTTAAGAAGTATCGGGCGATTTTTGAGTACTTTGATGCAATTTTAATAGGCTTAACTGCAACGCCAAAAATGGATGTAGACCGCAATACCTATGGCTTTTTTGAAATGTCAGATGGTATTCCTACTTATGCGTATGATTATGAGACGGCTGTTTATCAGGATCAGGTTTTGGTTCCCTACTATAACTATGAAGTTACGACAAAGTTCCTGGAAGAAGGTATTACATACGATCAATTGTCTCCGGATAAGAAAGAACAGTATGAAGACGCATTTATTGAAGATGGAGAAATTCCAGAATTTATTCCATCAGCCAAATTGAATCAGTTTGTATTCGATGAATCTACAGTAGATATTGTGCTGCAGGATTTAATGGAACGGGGAATTCATGTTGCAGGTGGGGATAGATTGGGAAAAACCATTATTTTTGCACAGAATAAACGTCATGCGGAATTTATTTTAGAACGGTTCAATAAGCTGTATCCTTACTATCATGGAACATTTGCACAGAGAGTTATCTGTGATGATACCTATGCTCAAACCATCATTGAGGATTTTAAGATTCCAGAAAAGGAACCACATATTGCAGTATCCGTAGATATGATGGATACAGGAATTGATGTGCCAGAGGCAGTAAATTTGGTGTTCTTTAAGAAAGTGCGCTCAAAAGCTAAATTCTGGCAGATGATTGGCCGAGGAACTCGTCTCTGTAAGGGCTTGACCTGTATGGATCAGATTGATGGAGAATATACAGATAAGAGAAGATTCCTTATCTTTGATTATTGTGGTAATTTTGAATATTTCAGACAGCATGTAAATGGGTTTGAAAGCAGAGAAACAAAGACCTTGTCGGAAAATATTTTTGGAAAGCAGATTCGCATTGCTGCCGCATTACAAGACAGTTTATTTGCAGGAGATGACTACCAGGGATGGAGAAAAAAGCTGATAGAAACTTGCCATAATCAGATTATGGAATTAAATCCCCGTCTGATTACGGTGAAAACTCGAATGAAATATGTGGAGAAATATAAAAAGCAGGAAGTTTTTACCTGTATCAGTGAAAGTGATAAGAGAGAACTGATTCAAGAGATTGCTCCCATTGTCTATTTGGATGATAAAGACGAGTTTGCAAAAAGGTTTGATAATTTTATGTATGGTTTGATTTTAGCTTACATAGAAGAGATGCCGACTGTTAGTTATGCAAGAAAACAGTTGTGTCAGACAGCAGCAAACCTGGAAAGAAAAATCAGCATACCGCAGGTTAAAGCTAAATTAACATTGATTCAGGAAGTTCAGACAGATGACTTTTGGGAGTCAGGAAATATTCTGTTATTTGAGAAAGTAAGGGCAGAGTTAAGGGGATTGATGAAATTTTTAGAAGAAGACGGCAGAGGAAAGCCCTATGTCGTTACAAATCTAGGGGATGTGGTTACCGGACAAAAAGAGGGAAAGCAGTTAGATGTCCCCTATGATTTTGAGGATTATAAGGCAAAGGTAAATAGGTATGTCAATGAACATGGAAATACTATGGCAATTCATAAATTGACTCACAACATCCCCTTATCTTCTGGAGACTATGAAGAATTAGAACGTATTTTTACCAGTGAGTTAGGAAGTAAAAAAGATTATGAAAGAGAATTTGGCGATACTCCATTTGGCCTGCTGATACGTAAAATTGCAAAACTGGACCATAAGGCGGCGATGGAAGCATTTTCCCAGTTTATTAATGATGAGTCTTTAAATCAGCAGCAAATAGCATTTGTAAAGAAAGTTATTCATCATATTGAAATGAATGGTTATATGGAAAACATTGCTGAATTAACGAAACCGCCTTTTGATAAACCGGTTAGTTTTTTAAGATTATTTGACGCAAAAACCAGAAGCGCCATAGTGACTGCTATTAATACTGTGAGAGAAAATGCAGTACAAATTGAGGTTTCTTAAACTTGGACGATTTGTATAAGGAGGAAGATAAAATGTATGGTGCAGTGATAGGTGATATTATCGGCAGTCCGTTTGAGTTTGATAGAGGAGAGAAAACAAAGGTATTTGAGTTATTCAGTGAGCAGTCAGAATTTACAGATGATACTGTTATGACAGTGGCAGTAGCAGAGGCTTTATTAAATGCAGGAAAAGAGGCTTCCATGGAATCCGTTAGAAATTTAACGGTGCAGTCTATGAAAAAATGGGGAAGAAAGTATCTAAACGCAGGATATGGAAGAAAATTTATCTGGTGGCTGATGCTTGAAAATTCAGCTCCATATAATAGTTATGGCAATGGAGCAGCTATGAGAGTATCGTCGGCAGGCTGGCTTTATGATACATTGGAAAGAACAAGAGAAGTTGCCAGAGCAACAGCAGAAGTTACTCATAATCATCCAGAGGGGATAAAAGGTGCAGAGGCAACGGCGAGTGCTATTTTCATGGCTCGAAAGGGCTGTTCGAAGAAAGAGATGAAAGAATATATCGAGAATGAATTTTGTTATAATTTAGATAGAACTTGTGATGAAATACGTCCAGATTATTACCATGTGGAGTCCTGTCAGGAGACGGTTCCTGAAGCGATTACTGCATTTTTGGAAGGGGAAGACTTTGAGGATGTAGTTCGGACAGCGGTATCTCTGGGGGGAGACAGCGATACATTGACAGCAATTGCTGCAAGCATTGGAGAAGCATATTACGGGATACCTGCTAATATGAAAGAGACTGCAATGAAGTATATTCCAGATGAGTTTATACAGATTTTAAAATGTTTGTAAGAGGTATTTATGAAAGTCAAAATTGTCGCATGTTTTCTATCCATAACTCTGACTGGCTGTGCGCTCCCACAGCCCTCTCAGTCAGATGGTTTCGCGGAAAGCCAGGCTATTGAGAGGATATCAAAGATTCCATCAGAGATTTTGTCAGAGATCCAGTCCAAGAACCCTGACGAGGAAGAAGAATTTTTACATACCTGTCTGGAATTTTATCAGAACGACAAGCCAGACAGTGACTTTGAGGAACTTTCATGGATTCAAACGATGGCAGAGTATCTTGGCTCCAAGGGATATACAGCCGTTGACAGTAAGAATCAAATTGATATGACAAAACCAGAGCAGGCCATAGAATTTTGCCAAAGGGCAGAAAATGGACAAGAAGGCAGATTGACGCTGATAGAAGTTATAGATTCCAAAGGACTGGTAAAGTATGATTTCCAGACTCAGGACAGCAGGATAGAGGTAGAAAAGAAATATTTTGAATATCAGGACGGGGTGTTAAAACTGGCAGATTTGGGTCGTTTTTCAGCTGAAAACTGGAATTACTATGAAGAAGACGGATATTTTATGTTTTCCGGCGTTTATTTTTCCGAAGAATCCTATGCCCTGACCTTAAGTGGGGAAGAGGAATATAAGGCTTTTCGGGTAAAGCATCTTCCGGAAAGGTGCAGAGAGTTAAATCGAGACTATGTAATGCCAGTAGGCTATGAGAGTAATAATCTGTTTATTACCAACTGGAGTGAGGAAGAGTTTGGAGATTTGAATTTTTACGATCTCTATGATCGGTTCTGCTTTTTGACAGGCGCGCCCTATGTGCCGCAGGGATCTTATGAGACCAGTGAAAACAGCGGTATTTACAGAATACCGGCAGAATCGTTTGAATCGATTATTCAGAAGTTCATTCATATAGACAGCGAGACCCTTAGAGAAAAGACCGATTATCATGCAGAGGATAATACCTATGAATCCCGTCCAAGAGGATTTGAGGAAGCCGAGTATCCGGAATACCCCTATCCGGAAGTGGTGGATTTTGCAGAAAATGCAGATGGGACAGTTTCTATGATGGTCCATGCTGTATTTCCATATAAGGGAGTAAGCAAGGCCTGTGTCCATGAGGTGACGGTACGTCCACTGGAAGACGGACAGATCCAGTATGTGTCTAATCGCATTATTTCACCTGAGGAAAGCTGGGAAGCAGGTTGGCATAAACCTAGAAGGTGATGTATTTTTACAAATCATGAGTGGACGTTTGAACGAAGAGGAAAATATAAGTTTAAAAAGTAATTTGTGAAACTGCCGCTTTCAGATTGTTTAATCCTGAAAGCGGCAGCCGCACGTTTATGGCTAGATAAGGCCGTATTCTTTTAACAGCTTTTCAATATCGGTACCATGAATGTTCTTTAACACTTCTTTTAGTGCAATTTTTTGCTTTAAATTCAGATCCATGTCGGTAATCTTTTTTCCGTCCCGAAGTTTCACAGCGGCATCTAAAAGATTGCGGATGTCGTAGACGCTTCCCCAGACTTCCGGTACGCCTCGTTCTACGGAAAGAAGGGTGTAGACGGCTTCCATGGCAGTTCGGATGGAATATTCCGTAGTAAATATGGTGTCCCGCTGAGTTTCTGCAAACTGTCCCAGAAAGGCAAAATTAACTGCATTTTTAGGAACTACCAGAGGTCTGTCCTCATAGGATCTTGGCATGAAAAATGCGGTAATATAAGGCATCATGCAGGGCACAGTATTGGCGCTGTGTTCCGCCATATCTTCAATTTCTGACTCCGGCACGCCCATGTGGTACAGCCATTCCATACAGATTTCCTTACCAGTGCAGTCTCGCATAGGCTTTTTAATAAAGTCGCCAGGCTTATCAGAAAACAGGCCGTAAATCCATACCAGAAGCTGATCCTTAGGCTGCTCCCGAAATTGGGGCTGGCGGTTGATGGTCCAGCTTAAAAGCCAGGAAGAATCTTTTACGGTTACAATGCCGCCGGTAACCACTTTGCCGGAAAACGGATCTCGTTTGCAGATACTTTTTATATAGGGGACAATGCGCTGATCCAGGGTCTGGACAGTGGCGCTCATCCAGTTCGTCTGCTCTGGATCATAGCAGAACGTTTCAGGGCGGCCAAACTCTGTACATTGAGCAGCGATTTTTTTCCACATATCCCATCCGCCGCCTTCTTTCAGCTGTGGGTTAAATTCGGCAGGAGTATGCTGACTGCCAATGGAAGAATTTTCTACGCATCCGCCGTTGGTGATAAATACCAGATCCTGTTCAGTAAGTCCAATGGAATCCGGCTTGCCATCTTTCAGCAGATCGATTTGTACCGCCATTTTTTTGGAAGAAGAGCAGTTAAATAAAACATTGGTGACCTTTACTCCATAGTGAAACTGGACATGGAAGCTTTGCAGATACTGAACCATGGGAAGGATCATGGACTCATATTGGTTGTATTTTGTAAATCGCAGGGCTGAAAAATCCGGCAGTCCTCCGATATGATGAATATAGCGCT
>URUX01000032.1 GCA_900551135.1 uncultured Clostridium sp. | reverse complement strand
CGATCATGAAGGTAGAGGTTACTATGCCTGAGGAGTATATGGGCGACGTTATCGGCGACATCAACTCCCGCCGCGGACGTATCGAAGGTATGGACGATATCGGCGGAGGCAAGATGGTAAGAGCATTCGTTCCGCTTGCCGAGATGTTCGGTTACTCCACAGATTTAAGAAGCAAGACCCAGGGACGCGGCAACTACTCCATGTTCTTTGAGAGATATGAACAGGTTCCGAAGAACGTACAGGAGAAGGTACTGGCAGCAAAAGCAAAATAATCTGATTTGTTGTTGCAGTTTACTTGCAGCTTTCCGGGTACAGGTTCCATGTCCGCATGAGAAACTGTGCAGAGGAAGAAGTTTACACCGCGAAATTGTACTTGAAAATCCAGCTATTATCGAATATAATCAATAATAGCTGGTTCAAATTAAAACTAACTCACTGAATTAAGGAGGATTACAAGAAATGGCTAAAGCTAAATTTGAAAGAACAAAGCCGCATTGTAACATTGGTACCATCGGCCACGTTGACCATGGTAAAACCACTTTAACCGCTGCTATTACCAAGACTTTACACGAGAGATTAGGTACTGGCGAGGCTGTTGCATTTGAGAACATTGATAAAGCTCCAGAAGAGAGAGAGCGTGGAATTACCATCTCTACTTCTCACGTTGAGTACGAGACCAACAAGAGACACTACGCACACGTTGACTGCCCAGGCCATGCTGACTATGTAAAGAACATGATCACTGGTGCTGCTCAGATGGACGGCGCTATCTTAGTAGTAGCTGCTACCGATGGTGTTATGGCTCAGACCAGAGAGCACATCCTGCTTTCCCGTCAGGTAGGCGTACCTTACATCGTAGTATTCATGAACAAGTGCGATATGGTTGACGATCCAGAGCTGCTTGAATTAGTAGAGATGGAAATCCGTGAACTGTTAAATGAGTACGAGTTCCCAGGCGATGACACTCCTGTAATCCAGGGTTCCGCTCTGAAGGCTCTGGAAGATCCTTCTTCTGAGTGGGGCGACAAGATTCTGGAACTGATGGATGCTGTTGACGACTATATTCCAGACCCAGTTCGTGATACTGATAAGCCATTCCTGATGCCTGTAGAGGACGTATTCTCCATTACCGGTCGTGGTACTGTTGCAACTGGTAGAGTAGAGCGTGGTACTCTGCACGTATCTGACGAAGTTGAAATCGTTGGTATCAGCGAAGAGGCCCGTAAGGTTGTTGTAACTGGTATCGAGATGTTCCGTAAGCTGTTAGACGAGGCTCAGGCTGGTGATAACATCGGTGCTCTGCTTCGTGGTGTTCAGAGAAACGAGATCGAGCGTGGACAGTGTCTGGTTAAGCCAGGTTCTGTAAAGTGCCATCATAAGTTTACCGCTCAGGTATACGTTCTGACCAAGGACGAGGGTGGCCGTCATACTCCTTTCTTCAACAACTATCGTCCACAGTTCTACTTCAGAACAACTGACGTTACCGGCGTTTGCGAGTTACCAGAAGGCACCGAGATGTGTATGCCTGGCGACAACGTAGAGATGACCGTTGAACTGATCCATCCAGTAGCTATGGAGCAGGGTCTTCGTTTCGCTATCCGTGAGGGTGGTAGAACCGTTGGTTCTGGTAGAGTAGTTTCTATCATCGAATAATTATAATCTGAATATAGATTCGTTGTCATAAGACAACATTGTGTCCAAGCGTAAGATGACCCGCAAAACTCCGGTTTTGCGGGTTTTTCTGTTGAATTTGAGTTTTGGTTAAGATTTTAGATTTGGATCTTTGTAAAGAGTTGGGGTAAACTATTTTGGCTTAGGAATCAGTTTTTTTGGGTATCCAGTTAGTTTGTGTGTATTTGAGTTGTTTTGATGCTTTTCAAACAAAGTTTTTAATGTCATTGTGCAATTTTATCCTGTTCTGCGTATTTATAAACAATTTTCCTCTGAATTTGTTTATAGTTTCTTTGTTTTGAAATTCCACAAACAATTCTTGGGCCAGGTTTGTGCATTTTTAAGCTGCCATGGTATTTCATCAACAATTGTAGATAAGGCTGTCGCAAACCCAGTTCTATTTTATACTTCAAAACAGAAAACAGACTCCGAATAGTCCGCAATATATGTATCACTACATATTCCAATTCAAGGAGTTTTGCGGTAAAATCAGAAGTAGGCATAGAGTTCAATTCGCTTCAGGCTCTTGCCAGATTTTTGAGATTAACCACAGATGTGAAACAGAGATAAATAGATAGAGGAACTAAAAGGTGATATGGATAAAGTATTAGTGTTATGTGATGACCAGTGGCATCCGTCAGAAGTAGCAGAGAAAGGACTGGCTTCGCTGGTGGAGGAAGATTATCAGTTTGATATAATAAAAGATGCAAAAGAGACTCTTACTCCGGAAATGCTTTCCGGTTATCAGCTGGTTTTATGCAGTAAGAATAATAACGTAAGCGCTGATAATACGGAACCATGGTTTGAAGAAGGGGTAACAAAAGTGGGGCCGAGAGAGTTTAAGAAGTTTGTAGAGAACGGAGGAACATTTGCAGCAATACACTCTGGAGTTGCATTTTCGGAAAAGTCCTGGGGACAGGAGAAGGAGTTCCGGAATCCTTGTATGGAATATGTGAACTTTGTGGGCTGTCTATTCCATGGGCATCCAAAACGCTGCCCAGTACACTTTCATGTAACCAATCCGTCTCATCCGCTGATGCAAGGGGTGGAGGATTTTACAGAATGGGATGAGCACTATCAGATTGATGTAATTGCAGATGATGTGCAGTTCCTGATGGAAAGTTCTTCTGAACCAGGAGGAACCTGTCCGGCCGGATACGTGAGAACCATTGGAAAAGGAAGAGTGGTTGTGCTGACTCCGGGTCATACATCAGAGGTCTGGAAAAACGAAAATTTTCAGAGGATTTTGAAAAATATTCTCAACTGCCGGATGTAAAATCATTTTCGAAGATAAATCTACGATATATGCAGAAATTGAACTGCTTTTTGCAATTCCATGGAGATGCCATAAGTTCATTATGGACAAGTGCAGCGGGAATTGCAAAAGGCAGTATTTTTTATAAACCAAGTGATTCAGAATGGTTGGCCGGATGCTGTATTATACAGTTCAGCAAAAGTATATAAAGAAAAAATATGTATTAACCGATAAGCAAGCTTTATTTTCGAATATTTCTCAGATGCATATACACAGTGTTTTTTGATATTTCTAATTGGTCAGCGACCTTTATTACAGCATCTTTTATATTAAAAATTCCTTTTTCCTCTAAACGAATTACAATTTCTTTGTTCTTATTAGTAAGAGAAATTTCAGGATTTTTCATGACATCTTCCTGGATTTCAGAGACTGACTCAGCGATTACTTCATCTAAATCCTGAGTGAAATTTTCAACCATACGAGGGGATTCTGCGCTTAAAGTATTAGGTGGAATCAGCGATGTCAAAAAGGTTTCTAAAGAAATATCAGTATAAAAGTTTATGCATAATAAACCAATAATGCGCTGACGCTCTCCAATAATGGGAATGGTGGCAGATTTTAAAGTAATATTATCCTTATTTTTATTAAAATAAGTAAGAGGTCTTTTTTCGCCACTGCGTTCGATTTTTTCCAGCATTTCTAAGGCCAGATTCGTAATAGGGGCGCCGATTGTTCGCCCTGAATGAAAGCCGTTTACTACTTCAATAGCAGAAGAATCCAGATGTTCAAGGCTGTGAAGAACAATTTCACAGCCACTGCCAAGGTATGCCCCCAGGCCCTGAACAACTGTTTTCATGGCAGACAAAATCAATTTATCGCCATCTGTTAAAATAAGTTCTTGAATTGGCATAAGTTCACTCCATATAAGAATAATTTATCCTATAACAGAGAAAAATATGGTTATAGGATTTCTCCATTTGATTTTATCACATTTTGATACCAATAGAAACTGTCTTTTTTATAACGTTTTAAAGTTCCGTTTCCAAGATTATCTTTGTCTACGTAGATGAAACCATAACGTTTTTCCATTTCACCAGTAGATACGCTGACCAAATCGATACTGGACCACGGAGTATAACCAATTAAATCTACACCATCCCCAATAGCTTCTTTCATTTGTTCGAGATGTTCTTTCAGGTACTGAATTCGATAAGAATCATGAATGCTTCCGTCTTCTTCCAGCGTATCAAAAGCGCCTAAACCATTTTCTGTGATCATAATCGGAACCTGATAGCGATCATATACATGGTTTAAAGTGTAACGCAGTCCTTTTGGATCGATCTGCCAATTCCAGTCAGTAGCTTTTAAGTAAGGATTTTTGGCGCCTCCCATAACATTACCTGAAACTTTAGCACTATTAGCGTCAGAACTGATGCAGTTAGACATATAATAGCTGAAAGAATAGAAATCCACACAGCCTTCTTTGATATCAATTAAATCTTGTTCTGTAATATCAAAATGAATCTTGTTTTTTTCAAAATAACTCTTGATATAGTATGGGTAAATACCTTTTACCTGCACATCCCCGCTAAAACAATTACGCATAAAATCTTCCTGCTGGGTGAGTATGATGTCATCTGGATTAGGGGTTAATGGATAAACGGTAATGTGACAGATCATAGTACCAAAATGAAAATCAGGATTAATGGAACGGCCTAATTTTACAGCGCGTCCACTGGCAACAAACTGATGATGGAGAGCAGCGAAACGAGTATTTGGGTCATCTACTTGATCAGTAAAGAATTCAGTTCCTTCATTTAAAATACCGGCATGATTCCAGTTACCGAGTTTGGTAGTAAGACAGTTAATCTCATTAAAAGGAATCCAGTATTTCACCACATCTTTATAGCGTTCAAAAAGCACCTGACAGAAACGCAGATAATAATCAATGCATCGGCGGTCCGCCCAGCCATTGCATTTTTTAGTCAGTGTAAATGGATTTTCATTGTGATAGATTGTAACAAGAGGTTCAATATTGTACTTTTTTAATTCTGCAAAGACGTTATCGTAAAATTCAAGTCCCTTCTCATTAGGGAGATCTTCATCTCCATTTGGGAAAATACGGGTCCAGTTAATAGACATACGGAAAATATTAAATCCCATTTCTGCGCACAGCGCAATATCCTCTTTGTAATGGTGATAAAAATCTACAGCTTCATGGGAGGGATAGTAGTATTTTTCTTCATCAATAACAGGGGTGATACGTCGGGGAGTGGAGTGAGTACCATTAGTCATAACATCAGAAATACTGACTCCCTTGCCGTCTGCGTCCCAGGCACCTTCGAGCTGGTTAGCTGCAGTAGCTCCGCCCCAAAAAAAATTAGATGGGAAAGATTTGTTTATCATGGGGTAATCTCCTTTCAAATTGAATGAAATAAATTTTATTCTAAAAATAAAATACCACAAAAAAAGTAAAAAAACAATAGAAAAACTTGTAAAAATTGTATTGACTAAGAATTAGTTCAGTGATATGATAAAGAAAAATAAAAAATATTTCATTAGAAAGGAGAAATAGAATGAAAAAAATTTCAACAAACAAAACTCCTAAGGCAATAGGACCATATTCACAGGCAGTCATTGTAGAACCGTTTTTATTTGTCTCTGGACAAATACCTGTTAATCCTTCTACAGGCTGTGTAGTAGAAGGAGATATTACCGTACAGGCTGTACAGGTAATGGAAAATATTAAGGCAGTTTTGGAAGAAGCAGGATATTGTTTTGAAGATGTAGTAAAAACAACTTGTTTCTTAAAGGACATGAAAGATTTTGCAGCATTTAATGAGGTGTATGGAAAATATTTTACAGGATGCCCAGCCAGATCTTGTGTGGCAGTACGTGAGATTCCAAAGGATGTATTATGTGAGGTGGAAATTACAGCTTATAAATAGTTATGGAATCTAAGAATGGAGGGAGAAGAATATGAAGTATACGGAAACAGTAAAAGCTATTGTGGAAAATGTAGGAGGAAAAGAGAATATTTCCGCAGCAACCCATTGTATGACCCGCCTTCGTCTGAATCTGCATGATAGTTCCAGGGTAAAAGAGGAAGCGTTAAAAAAGCTGGATATTACCATGGGGGTAGTGAATAAAGGTCAGCAGCTTCAGATTATTATTGGCTCAGCAGTCAATGATGTATATACAGAATTCATTGAGTTTACGGGGCTGAAAGCAGAAGCACCAGTAGACGAAAATCTGGATGATGTGAAGCAGGATTTGAAGAATAAAAAAGGAAACCTGCTGACCTCTTTCTTTGAAACGATTGCCGGTATTTTTAATCCGATTGTGCCGGCATTGGCAGGAGCCGGCTTGGTTCGTGCAATTTTAACCATTGCTGTAGTGATGGGATTGGACAATACGGGAAATACATATATGGTGATTAATACGATTGCCAACGGTATCTTCACGTTCCTTCCCTTCCTTTTGGCAGCTTCTGCAGCAAGACAGTTTAAGATGGATATGTTTGTTGCCATGACAATTTGTGCAGGAATGATGTCTTCTATCTGGGCAACGTTGATTGCAGATGGAGTATCAACTTATTCATTCTTGAACATTCCATTTACAGTAGTGAATTATTCTTCTTCTGTATTGCCAATTGTATTTGCAGTATGGTTTGCATCTTATGTAGAAAAAGGATTCCGTAAGGTAATTCCAGGTGCATTAAAAATTATTTTGGTTCCTTGTTTGACAATTTTAGTTGCAACACCTGTTTCTTTGATGACAATTGGACCGTTAGCTACTTGGGTGGGTAATTTACTGGCAAGTGGTGTGACAACACTGTTCGAAAAAGGCGGTGTATTTGCAGGACTTGTTTATGGTGGTATTTATTCTTCTATGGTAGTGCTGGGTATTCATCATGGTATGGTTCCGGTATTGGTACAAGGGATCACGACTCAGGGATTTAATTACATTTCGCCTACTAGTGGTGCGGCAAATATGGCACAGGCTGGAGCTGCATTTGGCGTTTGGTTAAAATCTAAAAACAAAAAAACAAAGACTATTGCAGCATCTGCAACTATTGCTGCAGTTACGGGAGTAACGGAACCGGCAATTTATGGTATCAACTTTAAGTATAAGAAGCCGTTTTTAGCAGCAGCTATCGGTGGCGCTGCAGGTGGTGCATTTGCTTCTTTCTTTGGATTAAAAGCATATGCAATGGGCGGCCCTTCTTTCCTGAACTTTGCAATGTTTATTGGAGAAGAGCCAATGAATATGTGGCTGGTAATGGCTGGATTTGCAATTGCATTTGTAGTGGCTGCAGTTCTTACTGTAGTAATGGGATTTGATGAGGAGAATGCATAAATGATGGATGTACGTTCGAAAATGATTCGGGCTTTTCAAGAAGCGAATGGTGGTTTATTTTCCAACGTTGAAAAGGCAGATGTAGGAAACTCCTATCAGGAATTAGAGAAACAGGGCGTAGCGTTGATGGGATGGGCAGACCCGTTTATGCCGGATTTTTCCTTGCCAAAACATATAAAACAGGCGACGATTGATGCAATCGATTTGGCTTCAGCTCCTCATTATACAGCGCCAATCGGAAATGCGGACTTAAAACTTGCCATTGCCAAAAAGCTGAAAGAAAAAAATCATTTGGAAGTGGATCCGGAAAGAAATATTATTATTACACCAGGTTCTGATTCTGGTTTATTCTTTGCGATGCTTCCGTTTATTGAAGATGGTGATGAGGTTCTAATTCCCATGCCCAGCTATCCCAATAACCGATTGAATGTATCTATTATGGGAGGTATTGCTGTACCAGTTCTGTTAAAAGCTGATCAGGGATACCAGATAGATGAACAGCAACTGGAGCAGTTGATAACTCCAAAAACAAAAATGATAGTTTTAACTCATCCCAATAATCCTACCACTACGGTATTTAATCGGAAATCTTTAGAGGCGTTGGCAAAAGTAGTAATGAAACATGACTTGATTTTAGTGTGTGATCAGGCGTTTGAAGACTTCTGTTATGAAAATGAGATGATTACACCAGCAGCGCTTCCAGGTATGTTTGACAGGACGGTGACAGTATTTTCGTTTTCAAAAGGCATGGGGCTTAGCGGTTACCGTGTGGGATATATTGCCTGTGGTGATCAAATTATGGATACCATGTTTGCCAACGCAGTTTCTGTGTTAGGAGCAACCAATACAGTCTCTCAAATGGCTGTTTTAGCAGCATTAAAAGACAGTGATTTTATGAAAGAATTTGAAACTGCATTTGATTATCGGAGAAAAGCAGCTTATGAAATTTTAAATCAAGTGCCTGGAGTTTCTATGGAAATGCCGGAATCCGGATTTTTATGCTGGGTGGATGTATCGAAATTAGGAAATTCTACGGACATTGCCAGTTATTTGGTAAAAGAAGCAAAAGTTTCTGTTAATGATGGCATTAATTATGGAGCAGGAGGAGAAGGGCATTTACGGATTGTATTAGGCGTTTACCGTGACAATCAGAAAGTAGTAAACGCATTGTACCGTATGCGGGATGCGTTGATGCGATATCAAAGAACAGAATAAAGAAAAAAGGCATATGTGCTGTGGCAGTAGCTACAGTGCCTATGTCTTTTTTCATTTACATTCATTTCACATAGCTTTTACCAAATCAGGATAGTTCCAGACGACGGGTTTTCTTATAATGATTTTCGTAGTTCACAAAACAGGAATGGAGAAAAACTATGAAAAAGATGATAAGTTTGTTGTTGGCAGGTACTCTGGCAGTGTCT
This sequence comes from uncultured Clostridium sp., assembly GCA_900551135.1. Lineage (GTDB taxonomy): Bacteria > Bacillota > Clostridia > Lachnospirales > Lachnospiraceae > UMGS1370. The sequence continues at coordinate 9,747 of URUX01000032.1, read as the reverse complement.
TTAGCAGGATGCAGCACAGGGGCAAATTCAGAACAGTCCCCAGCGGCAGTAAGTGAACAGTCCCCAGCACCAGAGAGCAATCAGTCCTCAGCGTCAGAGAGTAACCAGGCGTCAGAGCCGATGGAACTGACCATGTATTTTCCGGTATCTGTTGGAGGCGGACCAGATGCTTTGATTGATGCTCTTTGTAAAGAGTATCACGAAGAAAATCCGGATGTAATTGTAAAACCAATTTATGCAGGAAGTTATGCAGACACCAGAACCAAAGTACAGGCAGCTATTAAAGCAGGAAACACTCCGGATATGGCGATTATGTTTTCCATTGATTTATATTCCCTTCGTGCGATGGACGCCATTCAGGATATGAACAGCCTGTGCGTAACAGATGAAGACAAGGAATGGCTGGATGGCTTTTACGAAGGATTTATGATGAACAGTAAAGATGGTGATACGACATATGGTATCCCATGGCAGAGAAGTACCATTATCTTATATTACAACAAAGAGGCCATGGCGGCGGCAGGTCTGGATCCGGAAACACCGCCTGCAACCTGGGATGAGATGAAAGAGATGGCAAAGCAGCTGACCATTACCGAAAATGGTCAGGTCAAGCAGTACGGCATTGAAATTCCGTCAGATGGATATGCCTACTGGATGCTTCAGACATTCTGTGTCCAGCAAAATGGATTTAATTTAATGAACAATACCGGAACCGAGACCTATTATAACGATGCCAGAACTGCGGAAGGGTTAAAATATTGGAAGAGCCTGGCAGAAGACGGTTCCATGCCAAAGGGAATTGTGTCTTGGGCAACGACACCTTCTGATTTTATCGAAGGAAAAACTGCAATGATGTACCATACTACAGGAAATCTGACCAACGTAAAGAACAATGCCAAGTTCGATTTCGGAGTGGCAATGCTTCCGGCAAAAGATTCTTTTGGTTCTCCAACTGGAGGCGGAAATTTCTATATCTTTAAGGGGATTTCAGAAGAACGTCAGAAAGCGGCATTTGAGTTTATCAAATGGATGACCGATGATGAGCGGGTAGCCCAGTGGAGTATTGACACCGGTTATGTGGCGACCAGACCAGGCGCTTATGAGACAGAACGGATGAAAGCATATGCAGAAGAATTTCCACAGTGTTTAGTGGCAAGAGATCAGCTGGAATATGGATATGCAGAACTTTCCACTTACAACCAGGCAGAAGTACAGAAAGCCATTGATGATGCCATTTCCTATGTAATGACAGATCAGCAGGATATTGAAACTGCATTGGACACAGCGCAGAAGACTGCAGAAGGAATTCTTCAGGCGTACCGCTAATGAACAAGACAGTATATTAGACAGTACACTAGACTAAGAAAGACAAGGAAGAAGCCGTTGGAAAGAAACGCGTCCGGCGGCTCTTTCTTTTGCAAACAGATCGTCTGACAGACAAGTTGGCGAGGAGGAAATTATGGTATCAGAACGAGCCGCAGATCCGGCGCTGCAGAGTGCTATCCGGATCAAATGGAAAAATAGTATTCTGGCGTGGACGCTGTTAGCGCCGTCATTGTTATTTTTAGCAATTTTTACAATTTACCCCATTGCAAAAAGTATATACAGCAGTTTGTTTAAAGACAACTTGTCCACCATAACGCCGGTTTGGAATGGACTGGGAAATTATAAGGCGCTTTTGGCAGATCCGGTATTTCAGGAGTGCTTTTTCAATAATTTTCTTATTGCAGTCGTGACAATTCCTGTCAGCATGGGCCTGGCCGTACTGCTGGCAGTTTTGTCAAATCGGCTCAAATGGGGAAAAAGTTTTGTCCGGCTGGGGTTTATTTATCCAACCTTTATTCCACTGGTGGCAGCAGCCAATATCTGGATGTTTATTTATACTCCGATTTACGGTCTGCTGGGGTATATCAATCCGGAATGGCGGATTCTGGCAGACGGAACAACTGCAATCTGGGCCATTATGGTCATGCTGATTTGGAAACAGACAGGCTATATTATGCTGTTTTATATCGCAGGACTTCATGGAATTGACAAAGAACTTTATGAGGCCGCCAGAATGGACGGAGCCGGAGAAGTCAGTATGTTCCGTTTAATTACCTGGCCGATGCTGAAGGCTACGAATATTTATGTGCTGATCATTGTCATGACCAATGCATATAAGATGGTAGATCATCTCTATATTATGACGAAGGGCGGCCCGGGAAATGCAACCAACGTGCTGTTATACTATATCTATCAGACTGGATTTGATTACTGGGATACAGGAAAAGCGTCGGCAATGACGGTAATTCTGGTAGGAATGCTGCTTTTGATTACTTCAATCGGCTTCTTTCGAAGTGATAGAAATGCATACTATAATAAGTAAGGGGACAGAAAAATGGGAAAAACAATGAAGATAAGCAAATGGATGCTGAATAGCCTGATGTTTGCATTAATGGCTGTCTGCCTCATTCCGTTGATTTGGGTTGTGCGGACTGCTTTTATCCGTCAGGATCTGGCGCTGGACTTATTTGCTGTCAGTGTTCCGGTTCTGAATAACTTTAAACGGGTTTTGACAGCTGCGCCGTTTTTTCAATACTACGGAAATACGATTTTTATTACGCTGGGAGTGCTGGCAGTACAGTTTCTGCTGATTACATTGGCTGGATACGCCTTTGCCAGAATGGATTTTTATGGTTCCAGGATTTTATTTGTTATTTTCCTGTCTCAAATGATGATTGCGCCGGAAGTGCTGATTTTACCGAATTACAGCCTGATGACAAAGATGGGGCTTACCGATACCAGAATTGGAATTATGCTGCCGTTTTTTACTTCTGCCATGGGAATGCTGATTGTACGCCAGACAATCAAGACCATACCGTATGAACTGGAAGAGGCGGCCAGGGTAGATGGGGCAAATCTGGTTCAGATCTTGTGGAATGTATATGTCCCCCTTTTAAAGTCCGCTTATCTGGCATTTGGGATGATTTCGGTATCGTTTCAGTGGAACAACTTTTTGTGGCCGCTGGTGATGACCGATTCAGTAGAAAAACGGCCCCTGTCTCTGGGACTTGCAATGTTTGCCATGTCCTATGAAACAGGGGCGCAATGGAGTGATGTCAGCGCTGCAACGGTATTGGTGTGTGCTCCGCTGCTGATTCTGTTTGTGCTGTTTCAAAAACAATTTATGGACAGCTTCATGCATTCTGGAATTAAGTAAACAGAAGTCCTCGGATTTACCACACCAGCGCTCCAGACTCGTCTACATAGTGTCCGTCTGCAGTCCGGATATTGGCTGCCATCTTGCCATCTGGGAAAAGATAGTACATTTTACCATTGATGGAGTACCAGCCATTGGACCACATAGCGCCGGAAGCATCCATATAATACCAGAAGCCGTTGATGTAGTTCCATCCGGTTACCATAGCACCATCCAGATTGAGATAATACCATTTGTTATTCAGATAGCGCCAGCCAGTCTGCATCAGGCCATTGCTTTCCATGTAATACCATCTGTCATTGACCAGCTGCCATCCTGTGGTCATGGCGCCATCTGGATTTAGGTAATACCAGCCTTTGTCCAGATACAGCCATCCGGTCATCATGTAGCCGGAATTGTTGAAAAAGTAGTATTTGCCGTTAATCAGCTGCCAGCCATTATAGGCGTAATTGCCATTGCCGAACCGGTAACGCCATCCCTGGGAAGTGGGAACCCAGGAATTGCCATTAGTAGGAGTAATCCCTGGATAGTTGGGATTATAATGTCCCATGGTTCCAGGACCTTTGCTGTAATAGTCAGAGTGGTATTCGTCATCATTATAGTGATCGGAATAGTCTCGATTTTCTTCTGCCTCATCTGCATTGATATAAATATCTTCAGAATAGCTGGACCAGGAACCGATATATTCGCCGTCAGCAATCGGACGGATGCGGAAGCGGTAGTAGCCTTTGGAGGTCATCCGACCGGAAAAGTCATAATAATCCGAATCGGTCTTTACCGTGGTAATGAGGTTACTGCCCCGGTAAAGGCGAACCTCGTATTGTTCTGCATCAGCTGCAGAAGACCAGGAGGCAGTACATCCGTCCCAGTACATGCTGGAGGAATCGTACAGGCTGCCCGGAATCCTGGGAAGATTGATATATACAGAAAGATAAGCGCGGTCGCTGCTGTCCCGTTTGCTTCTGGAATAAGTGGCTTCATACTGACTGGAAGTGATGGATACATCTTTTTTCTTAATAGGAGAGGCAAATTCATATCCTTCATTGGCCAGCAGATCCACCTGAATCTGAGGCGTGGTTCCGCCCAGCCATATGTCGCCGCCATTAATGAACTGAGCGTTGTCAACGGTGTACTGACTGGATGTGGTGCTGGCGTCTACATTGCTGATGGGAGCGCCGGAAGTCACATTACCTGCATTGTCTATGGTAATCTGAATGACGGTAATTTTTTCTTTCGCCAGAGCAGGAATAGACATGGATAATGTGAAAAGTACAGCAGCAATGGCCAGTCTGATTCTTTTCATCATAGTAAAACCCCCTTTATAAATATCTGATAATTAACTAATTTTATTATAACAAGTTATGAAGTGTCAGTCAAAGAAGTTAAGTATACAAATTTCTGACGAATTTCTTACTAATGCTGGATATTGGGGGAAAAGGCCAGGAGTCCTCTCATTGACAGCCGTATAGATGGACTTTATAATAGCAGTAATGGAAATTATTTTAGGAGGCCTATGAGAGAAGAGGATTTTCGGAAAAAGGTCATCTGGTTTACTTTTGCATTCAGCATTTTGGTGGTTTGGGCTCATTCTTTTAATGCCGAGTTGTTTATGGGGGCGACAAAAGCAGGCGACAGGATTTATGAGATGGAACGCCTGCTGGGAGAAACGGCAGCGCAGATTGCAGTACCTGGATTTTTTATGATTTCGGGATATCTGTTTTACCGCAATTTTACCTGGAGCAGGCTGGGAGCAAAATGGAAATCCAGAGTCCGCAGCGTTCTTATACCCTATCTGCTGTGGAATGGCCTGTATTATCTGGGGTATGTCATCGGAAGCCGGCTGCCTGGAGTAGGGGAGTTGATGGGAAAAGGGGTGATTCCTTTCCATCTGAAAGCGCTGGCAGATGCAGTCATTCATCACACATATTTATATGTGTTCTGGTATCTTTACCAGCTGATTTTTCTGATTGCCCTGGCTCCGGTTTTATATGGGGTTTTAAAGAATGTCTGGAGCGGAATCGCCTATCTGGGGATTTTGCTGGTTTTGCTGTGGATAAAAGAAGATTTGCCTGTTATTAATGAAGACGCCTTGTTTTATTATTCAGCAGCAGGATTTGCAGCGCTGAGAAGTGAAAAATGGGTGGAGCAGAACTGGTCTGGAAAACGCTTTCTGACAGGACTGCTGTTTTTAATGGCAGCTGCAGCAAACTTTGTTCTGGCTGGAACAACGTATCAGCCTTTCTACACGGTCTTATATCGCTTTTTAGCCGTAATAGGATTGTGGATGATTGTGGATGAAGGATGGCTTGGAAAGCCAAGAATGTGGATGGAATACAATTTTTTCCTGTATGCCCTGCATTTTGCATTTGTGCGGTTTATTAATAAAGGCGCGGCCATGGTATTTCATCAGTTTTTTGCTGCAGAAGGCGGAACCGGGCCGGCGCTGTGGCCGGCGGGGGTGATTCCTCTTCTGCTGTATCTGGCTATGCCGGTTATTATGGTGGCGATGAGTACCGCTATTGGAAAAACCCTGAAAAAAATCAGCCCGAAAGGATTTTATTTACTAAATGGAGGACGCTGAGAAGTGGAAACCATGGGATCACGGAAACCGTAGATCCGGTGCCACTCCTTGGTGCCCTCTGTTTTTTGCGTTTCAGACTGGTGCTGGTGCAAAAATTTAGCCAGTTCATAGCAGCTAATCCAGATTTCATTGGAGCCGTCTTTTTGAGATTCATCGAAAATCAGCTGAATTCCAAAATGAAGATGGGGCTGGTCGATATTATTGGTGTTTTCCGTAGTGCTGTAGCCGGTACGTCCCAGATAGCCAATGACGTCTCCAGCCTGAACAACAGAACCTTCTTTTAAACCAGACTGATAGGGATAGTTTTTTCTCAAATGGGCGTAATAGTAATATCGTTTTTTATCAAAACTGCGGATACCAATCCTCCAGCCTCCGTACTGATTCCATCCAATGGCTTCCACAACACCGGATTCTACGGCAATGACAGGAGTTCCAGTCTGGCCTAAAAAATCATGTCCGAGATGCTGCCTTCGGTAGCCGTAATCTCTGGCGGCTCCAAAATCGTCATAATCCTGATATGGAAAATTTTTGGCAATGGGGGAGAAGGCCTTTAATCCATACTGACGGGCCCAGACGGTTTTAGGTTTGGATTCGCTGCCGTCTCCATCCTGCGGCAGAAGATAACCGGGAGCCCGGGAGGCCGGAATTTCTGCTTCAAATTCACCGACCATTCCGCCAAGGACTGCGCCGTAAGCTTCCAGATAATAAGGATAATACTTCATAGATTCGGTTAAATTGTCTATGGTGGAGGAACCGTTTGTCAGTGTGTCAGCAAGGCTGTCCAGATCTTTTTTCTGATAACGAGAAAAATCACCGCCATATTTTGCACCGAGACAGGCAAGAAGTTCGATCCAATTTAAATGTACAGGGGACTGGCAGGTATCCACATCATACCGGAAAGCATCGTTTAAAGCCTGAGAGGTAACCGTAAAATCCACCCACTTAATATAGGTTTCTTTTGCAGGTGAGGCAGTGATCATACCGGATGCTTCAGGAGGCCAGGGATGGCCATTTTGAATGGATTTAAAAAAGACAGACAGGCTGAAAATACATAAAAGAATCACCTCGGCACAGATTAGCGTGCCAGAGGTGAAAAATCTGGACAAAAGACGCGGTTTTTGGAATAATTTCAAAGATGTTCCCTCCTCTTGTCAGAATGATTGGAATGAGGCATCCAAGACAACATTCTAATAAGAAGATATGAAAGGAAAACAGAGAATAGACCCTTACAGCTCCAGAATCGTCTTATCCTCGGGAACAAACAAATGTCCGGTATAGTACTGTCTGCCTTCTGCAAGGTAGAGAGCCTGGCGGTGTTCACCATGGTCTTCCTCTGTATGCCAGAGCACCAGATTAGGGACGTTTAGGGACTGGGCCAGTTCACAGGCGTCTTTTACTGTACTGTGGTGTTTTTCGTAAGGCTTATATTTATCGCGTTCTTCATAAAGACAGAATGCTTCATGGAGAAGCCAGGCGCTGCCTTCCACATAGGGACGGCACAGAGGATTAAATGGTTCGTCACCGGCACAGGTAAGGCGCTGCCCGTTTCTTAAGGTAAAGGTGTAGCCAAACTGTCTGGCTTTAGTAGAGTGAATATCGAAAAAGGTAACGGAATGTCCCAGAATTTCCATGGACTGTCCGTCTTCTACACCAGTCAGATGGATTCTGGATTCAAAAAGGCAGATCAGCTTTCCAGGGAGAGTCAGACGGCACAAGGTTCGGATGGTTTCAGCCAACTCGTTGTGGCAGTACAGATATAAATCCCCCTGATATTTCCCTGTCAACATCCGGCTTCCAATCATGCGGATCATCCAGACAATGCCTAAGACATGATCCGTGTGCTCATGGGTAACGAAAATATGGTGAATCTGATCCAGAGGAATGTTCATATCCTGGAGGATTCCTAAAATACGGTTTCCCCCTCCTGCATCAGTCATAAAATAGTCTTCTCCATCGCGGATTGCAAAGCAGGTATTATAATTGCGGACAACTGCGGCATGTCCGGTTCCAAATACATATAACTGTTCCATAACGCTTCCCTACTTCCCATTTTTTTAAAATTATGGTACTATAAATCCAAAGAAATTGCAATGTGTGTTATGTAAAATGTGGGTACAAGAGCAACAGAGAGGGAAAGTATTATGAGGGATTTGGCATATTTAAAACTGCTGTCCAGAGAATATCCGTCTATCCGGTCAGCTTCGGGGGAAATGATCAATTTGATGGCGATTCAGGGCCTTCCAAAAGGAACAGAGTATTTTTTCAGCGATCTTCATGGGGAACATGAAGCATTTATTCACCTGCTGCGTTCATCTTCTGGTATTATCCGAGAAAAAATAAAGGCCACCTTTGGCTACATTATTCCGGAAGAGGAACAGGTGGAACTTGCCAATTTGATTTATTATCCGGATCGAAATTTAAGAAAAATGACGGCAGAGGGGCGTAATACAGAGGACTGGCAGCGAATCACAATTTACCGCCTGGTTAATATCTGCAAAGAGGTTTCGTCTAAGTACAGCCGTTCCAAAGTTCGTAAAAAGATGCCGCCGGCCTTTGCGTATATTATTGACGAATTGCTCCATGTTGATTATAATGACGAAAATAAGAAAGTCTACTACAGCGAGATTATCCGTTCCATTATTGATATTCAGATTGCCGACCAGTTTATCGTAGCCCTGTGCGAACTGATTCAAAATCTGACCATAGACAGTCTTCATATTATTGGAGATATTTTTGACAGAGGACCTCGGGCAGACTTGATTATGAATGAACTGATGCAGTTCCATGATGTAGACATTCAGTGGGGTAACCATGATATTGACTGGATGGGAGCTGCAACCGGCAATTTGGCCTGTATCTGCAATGTACTGCGGATTGCCATCAGTTACAATAATTTTGACGCTTTGGAGGAAGGATACGGCATTAATCTCCGGCCGTTGTCCATGTTTGCAGCCAGAGTCTACCGGGATGATCCCTGTGCCAGATTTGCGCCTCATATTTTAGACGAAAATATCTATGATGAAGTTGATCCAGGGCTGGCGGCCAAGATGCACAAAGCGATTGCGGTGATTCAGTTTAAGATTGAAGGACAGATTATCAAACGTCATCCGGAATATCACATGGAAGACAGGATTCTCCTGCAGCATATTGATTTTGAACAGGGCACTGTGAAAATCGGAAATAAAGAATACTCTATGACGGACATGAGATTTCCTACTGTCAATCCGGAAGCGCCTTTAAAGCTTACAAAAGAAGAAGAAGAACTGCTTCATACGCTGCAGATGTCTTTCCAGCACAATACCCTTCTTCATAAACATGTCAAGTTTTTATATTCTCATGGAAGTATGTACAAGAGCTGCAATTCCAATCTCCTGTACCATGGCTGTATTCCCATGAAGCGTGACGGGAGTTTTGATGTAGTAAAATTTGGTGAAGAGGAATACTCTGGAAAAGCGTTATTAGATTATGTGGACAAAATGGCGCAGGATGCCTATTTCCTGCCAGAAGGAACAAAAAGGAAAAATGATGCCAGAGACTTTATGTGGTATCTCTGGTGCGGTTCCAAATCTCCTGTATTCGGCAAGGATAAGATGACTACATTTGAGCATTATTTTATTGAGGACAGGTCCACACACAAAGAAACTTACAACCCTTATTATCAACTGAGCCAGAAGGAAGAATACTGCGATAAGATTTTAGAGGAATTTGGCCTTCCCAAAGACGGTTCCCATATTATTAACGGACATGTGCCGGTTAAGTCGAAGAATGGGGAAAATCCGGTCAAATGCAATGGCAGGGTCCTGGTCATTGACGGAGGATTCTCAAAGGCGTATCAGAAAGAAACAGGGATTGCAGGCTATACGCTGATTTATAATTCCTATGGACTGATCCTGGCCGCCCATGAACCCTTTGAGTCAACGGAGGCAGCCATTGAGAAGGAGAGCGATATCCATTCGGAGAGTAT
>URUX01000031.1 GCA_900551135.1 uncultured Clostridium sp. | reverse complement strand
CACCGCTTTCTATCAGCACCCGTTCCGCTGATACCGTAGACAGCCGCTCGTCCCAGAATACTACCGGAATCCCTGTACGCCTTTCTACCATTGCGGCAAACTCCTCCGTCTTTTTTACACGTTCCCCTGCAGAATTGTTCATGTTTTTAGGATACCCTAAAACAATACGGCTGATTCCGTATTCCCTGGACAGTTCTTCAATCCGGGCAAGGGTGCGGCGCAGTTTTCCCTCGTCAGTCCTCGTAATCGTCTCAACTCCCTGAGCCGTAATTCCCAGACTGTCGCTGACTGCCACCCCCACTGTCCTGGAGCCATAATCCAGCCCCATAATTCTTGTCATATTCATATTTTATTCTTTCCTCACAGACAAAATGCCAGACCTGTCTGCTTTTTTATAAGTTTTATTGATTTTTTATATCATAAATAAACAACAAAATCAGTCGGTTCATCACCAACTGTTTTGCTGCGTTATATCCGGCGTCCGGAAAGGACAACATCTCGTCCTCTCACAGCGCACCATCCTGTCCTGCCTTAGTCTGCCGCCATCAGCTGAGCTTTGTTTCAATGTAAACTGCCATCAACTCTTCCAGAATCTCATCACGTTCTACTTTCATAATTAAACTTCTGGCGCCTTTGTGGCTGGTAATATAAGTCGGGTCTCCTGACATAATATAGCCCACGATCTGATTGACAGGGTTGTACCCCTTTTCCGTAAGGGCAATATACACGTCTTTTAAGACTCTGCTTACTTCAACCGGAGTCTCCTGAATTGCTTTAAAATATTGAGTATTTTGAATATCGCCCATTTCTATCACGTCCTTAATCACTATTCTTCTCTATTCTAAACCAAAAGTCATTTTTCGGCAACCTTTAATTTCTTAACTTTTCCTGAAGCAGCACCACTTCATCATTCAGCATCCGAACCGCAGTTCCTGTGACAAATGTCCCCTTTAAACCGGTTCCGTCTGAACCAGCGGCTTCCAATGGTACTGCCATACGGACATATTCCGGTGTATGGCCGGTATAATAATCTTTTCCGTCCAGTTTAACCGGTTCCTCTAATAATATACGGCACTCTTTTCCCAGAAAACTTTCGCGGTACCGGGCCGACATAGTCCGCTCCATTTCTAGCAAAATTTCACTTCGGGAAGTTTTGATCTCTTCTGGAACCTGATCCGGCATCCGGTCTGCACGGGTGCCTCCTCTTCTGGAATATTTAAAAATATGCATTTCGTAAAAATGCACTTCTTCCAGAAACTTTCTGGTCTCTTCAAATTCCTCCTCTGTTTCTCCGGGAAATCCTACGATTACATCTGTGGTAATGGCCGGATTTCCAAACACTTTCCGCAGACGGCGGCAGCCTTCCAGATATTCTTCCGGAGTATAATGGCGGTTCATACGCTTTAGTGTAGCTTCTGAGCCGCTCTGTAAGGACAGATGGAAATGAGGGCATACTTTGGGCATGGAGGCCAGTTCCAGAGCAAATTCTTCTGTCACAATGCGGGGTTCCAAAGAACCCAGACGAATCCTCTCCACACCATCAATCTGATGGATTTGGCGGATCAGATCAAGCAGTCCCAGCGATTCCTCTTCCGGAAAATCTTTTCCATAAGAACTTAAATGAATCCCGGTCAAAACCATTTCCCTGTAGCCTTTTTCTACCAGGCACCGGGTTTCTTTCACTACGTCTTCAGGACGGCGGCTGCGGATGCGTCCCCTGGTATAGGGAATGATACAGTAGCTGCAAAACTGATTACAGCCATCCTGTACTTTTAAAAACGCTCTTGTATGATCCGCTATTTTTTCTATGTGTAAATCCTCGTAATCATGGGTTTGGGAAATATCAATTACATAAGACTGTTTTTTCTCCTGTACCCTGGAAGCCAGATATTCTTCCAGTATCTCCGGCAGTTCTTTCTTTTTATTGTTGCCGATAATCAAATCTACTGCATTATCTTTTTTCAGCTGTTCTTCTGCCGACTGAGCGTAACAGCCTGCTGCAACCACAATGCTGTCCGGATTCTGCTTCTTTGCCCGGTGAAGCATCTGGCGGGATTTTTTGTCTGCAATATTGGTTACAGAACAAGTGTTAATTATATAAATATCAGCTTTCTGGGCAAAGTCTACAATCTGATATCCGGCAGCTTCCAAAAGCTGCTGCATGGCCTCTGTCTCATATGCATTTACTTTGCATCCCAAATTGTGTAATGCTGCTGTCTTCATAAACGGTCTCCTGTATTCTTTTCATGCAAACTTTCTATTGACTTTTGTCTGGTATCTCTGTAGTATAATAGTAAGGTTCTAATAATTTTAGTAAATACTATAATACATAGATGCAAGGAGGATTCTTCCAATGAGAACTGTTCACATTTCTTTAAACTCTATTGATAAGGTAAAATCTTTTGTCAACGATTTAGCAAAATTTGATGCGGATTTCGATTTAGTTTCCGGCAGATACATTATTGATGCAAAATCCATCATGGGTATCTTCAGTCTGGATCTTTCCAAACCAATCGACTTAAATATCCATACAGAGAATAACATTGAGGAGATTTTAAATACCCTGTCTCCATACACCATTGACTAATCTTACAGATTCTATTGGGGCTGTCGTCTGAACGACAGCCCCTTTTTCTATGTCCGGGGTATTTAACGGCACCAGATAGTCTCTGCTGTCTCAATGGCAGTTTCTACCATTTCGTCAATTTTTTCCGCCAGATTTTCTTCCGAACGGCGGATAATTCCCAGGTTCGGCTTTGTTACCGGATGTTTTGCCACAAAGATGGTGCAGCAGTCTTCATATGGCTGAATGGACGTCTCGAACGTGCCGATCTTTTCTGCCACATCTACGATTTCCTGTTTGTCAAATCCAATGACCGGACGGAATACCGGGATTGTACATGCATCGTCTGTAGCTGCCAGAGACTGCATCGTCTGGGAGGCCACCTGTCCAATGCTTTCACCGGTAATCAGTCCGTGACAGTTATTGGCCTGAGCAATCCGTTCTGCAATCCGCATCATATAACGGCGCATAATAATGGTCAGTTCCTCATGCGGACACTGATCGTAAATATACAGCTGAATATCGGTAAAGTTGACAATATGCAGCGGAATCGGGCCTGCATATCTGGCTACCTGTTTCGCCAAATCCACGACCTTCTGCTTTGCCCGGTCACTGGTATATGGCGGTGCATGGAAATAAGTGGCCTCTAAGCGGACGCCTCTTTTTGCAATCATATAGCCTGCCACCGGACTGTCAATACCGCCAGACAGCAGAAGCATGGCCTTTCCATTGGTTCCTACCGGCATTCCTCCAGGTCCCGGGATGGTCTCGGAGAAAATATTGATCTTCTGGCGTACCTCTACCCGCAACAGCACATCCGGATTGTGTACGTCTACCTTTGTCTCCGGATAAGTTTCTAAAATCACTTCTCCCAGATCCCGGTTAATCTGATCGGAACTGACCGGATAATGCTTGTTTGCTCTTCTTGCCGCCACCTTAAAGGTGAAATGTTTATCCGGGTAAACCTGATCAATGTATTCTTTAACCTGTTCTTTTAAATCTGCAAATCCTTTGTCTTCAATCTGCACCATGGGACAGATTGCCGCAATTCCAAACACTTTTTTTAATGCTTCAACGGCTTCGTCAAAATCAAAGGGTTTGGAAGCCTGGGCGTAAATCCGGCCAGCTTCTTTGGTTACTAAAAATCCGCCGTCTACGCTTTTTAATGCGTGATTAATCTGCTTGACTAATGCATCTTCAAACAGATACCTGTTTTTGCCTTTAATGCCGATTTCGGCATACTTAATTAAAAATGACTGGTATTCCATACTAATTCCTTCCTGTATTATCCTCGCTGATACCGGCGCAAAACCGGAAGCAGCTCCTTTAGTGCCTCCATGCATCTGTCGATTTCTTCCGTAGTGTTAAAACGGCTGAAGCTGAATCGTAACGTAGCATCTAAGTACTCTCTTCCTACTCCTATGCTTTTTAAGGTACCGCTGATCGCCGGATGGTTGGAAGAACAGGCAGATCCGGACGAAACGTAAATCCCCTTTTCTTCCAGCGCGTGAAGCAGCACTTCACTGCGGACTCCCCGGAAACTTACGCTGGCAATCTGAGGCGCACTGTCTAATCCTTTTTTGCTGTTTACTACGACTCCATCCAGTTCGGATACCCGATCCGTAAAATAATCCTTCAGGCTGCAAATATAAGAAATCTTCTCTTCAAAATCTGTATATGCTTCTCTGGCTGCCTGGCCTAACCCTGCTATACCAGGCACGTTTTCTGTGCCGGACCGCATGTTTCTCTGCTGACCGCCGCCTAAAATCAACGGCTTCACTTTTGCTTTTTCATTGATATATAAAAATCCGACTCCCTTAGGGCCATGAATCTTGTGGGCACTGACAGAGAGCAGATCGATTCCCTGCTTTTTGGGGCGAATCTGGTATTTCCCATAAGCCTGAATAGCATCTACATGAAACAGGGCTTTGGGACTTTTTTCCCGAATCACAGAACTGATTGCTTCTATGGGCTCTACCGCTCCAATCTCGTTATTCACGTACATAATGGAGACCAGAATCGTATCGGGACACAAACTTTCTCTCAGTTCTTCCAGCGAAATATGGCCGTCTCCGTCCACAGAGAGATACGTTACTTCAAAGCCCAGTTCCTCTAAAAAGATCAGCGGATTATAGACGGACGGATGCTCAATGCGGGTGGTTACGATATGGTTTCCAGCCCGTTTATTGGCCATGGCAGCGCCAATAAGCGCCGTATTGTTGGACTCGGTTCCTCCGGAAGTAAAGAGGATCTCTTTGGGCTGAACCTTCAGGGTCTTTGCAATAATGTCTGCGGCCTCTTTGACATAATCCTCTGCCTCTTTTCCCTTCCGGTGTCTGGCCGAAGGATTGCCGTAATCCTCGGTCATGGTTTTTACCACAATCTCTTTTACACTGTCCAGGACTTTTGTAGTAGCGGAATTATCCAAATAAATTTCATTGTGACTTATCATGTTCTATCTGCTCCTTAAACTGACGTCTCTAATATGCGCCCTCGGCCTTCATCATTACAAGAGACAGGATTGCAAAGCCGGCAGTCTCTGTACGAAGAATCCGTTTTCCCAGAGAAATCGGCACTGCTCCCATTTCTCTGGCCAGTTCAATCTCTTTCTCGTCAAATCCGCCTTCCGGGCCGATAAAAATGCCTACCGAACCCGTTTCAGGGCCTATCTGCTCCAGGGCTTTCCGCGTATTCTCCATACCGGATTCATTTTCATAGGGAATCCATATCCTATCCAGTCCGCGGGCCGACTGAAGGGCTTCCTGAAAGGACATGACCCGTTCTATCCGGGGGATAATTCCCCGTTTCGACTGCTTTGCCGCACTCTCTGCAATGGCCTGCCATCTGTCCAGTTTTGCTTTTTCTTTTTTTCCATCCAGCTTTACCACCGCATTGCGGGTCGCTGTGGGGATGACTGCATAGGCCCCCAGTTCTACTGCCTTTTGGATAATCAGTTCCATCTTGTCTGACTTTGGCAGTCCCTGAAACAGGTAAATCCGTACCGGCAGTTCCCCGCTGTCTGTTTTTTCCACAATAGATACTTCTACCTGACTGTTTTCCACACATTCAATCCGGCACAGATAATCGGTTCCAAGGCCGTCGCTGATCCGAACCATCTCCCCCTGCTTCATCCGCAGAGCGTTTTTGATGTGATTGACATCTGAACCGGTAATGACAATCTTCTCTTCTCCCACAGACTGGGGTGAAACAAAAAAGTGATGCATGTTATTTTCTCCTGGCTGTTACGGAAACCCATTCTCCCTGATACGTAACTTCTATTACTTCAAATTCCTGATTTGCTTCAAAGGCTTCCCGGACTGCCTGTTCTTTCATGTTAATAATGCCGGATGTAATAAAAATACCGCCATGCTTGATGTGAACCGGTATTTCTTTTTGAAGCAGAATAATTACGTCTGCCAGGATATTGGCGACTGCAATATCGCACCACTCATATCCGGCCCAGTCCTGAACCTCTTTCTCATCAATAATATTTCCCTGAATTACGGCAAACTTATCGCCAGGAATCTGATTGGACTCCAGATTCTCTCCTACTGCATGAATGGCGTTTTCATCTAAATCTGTACCTCTGACTTCTTTTGCGCCAAGTTTTAAAGCCGCAATTCCTAAAATACCGCTTCCGGTTCCTACGTCCAGCACCTTCGTCTCCGGAGTTACATATTTTTGAAGCTGTCGGATACACAGCTGGGTCGTCTCATGCATACCGGTGCCAAATGCCGTACCCGGATCGATCTGAATTAATAATTTGTCCTTATGCTCTTCCGGAATCTCTTCCCAGGTAGGCTTAATCAAAATATTGTCTACTGTAAAGGGCTTAAAATACTGCTTCCAGTTGTTGATCCAGTCCTTATCTTCCGTCTCGGAAGCTTCTATGGTTCTGGCTCCCAAGTCTGTAAACATAGCCAGATCATCCAGTCCTTCTTCCACCTTTTTAAGAATCTCTTCAGCATCATCCTCGTCATCCAGGTAAAAGCTGACTCTGGCTACTCCGTCATCTGGTCCTAAATCCGGAAGAATATCAATAAACATTCCTTTGGTTTCTTTTTCTGTCAGAGGAATCTTATCTTCAATCTCGATTCCCTCAATGCCTATTTCGTCAAACATGCTGCTGACCAAATCTACCGCTTCCGTGGTAGTTGTTAACGTAAATTTTTTCCACTTCATGGGGCTTCTCCTGTTCCTCTGGGGCTATTTCTCCTAATTGTGCATTTTTCATCATAACATATTTTCTTTTTACTGACAAGAAGTATGACTGAAAACAAATTTGACTTATTCGTTTTGCAATCAACCCCCACTTAACTTTTTTTATTTTGATGCAATAAAACAGTCTTCCAATGCATTAACTTATTGAACGGATGAAAATACTTCTGGTTCAGAGGTATCTTTGGAAGGGCAAATCAAGACGAAATTCCTTGATGCATTACACATTCCATCACACCGCCTGACCATCTTTACTTCTGACAGGGGATTTTCACTTTTACAAACCGGATTTGTAATCCAAGAAAGCGGAGCGCTCCAGTTCTTTTCAGCAACGGGGGCGCTCCACTTTTATTTTTCTCCGGATTCTACTTTTTTCAAAATCGTCTTAATCTCTGATACGCAGGTTAAAAATCGTTCCAGTTCGGAAGGGGATAAATGGCCGAACCGCTGTTCCAGCTGCTGTCTCACGTACTTCTTCTCTTTTTGTATCAGTTCTTTTCCCTTTGCTGTTAAACGGACAAAAACCAGTTTTCGGTTGGCCTCGTCATAGAAGCGTTCTACATATCCCTCTTCTACCAGCGGGGCGACGACTCTGGTGGCCTGCTCTCTGGAAGCAGCAATATTCTCTGCCACCTGTCCCATGGTCATGTCTCCCTTGCTGCCCAGTGCTAAAAGGGCGTAAAACTGATGGCGGGAAAACTTAATTTCCCGGTAATCCAGGGAGTAAAGCAGTACTTTCTGACATGCAAAAAAAGTTTCAAATAACGCAGTAATTCCCCTGTCATTGGTCACACTGTCCATATCGTTCCTCCTACAGTTATTATAACGGATTCCTGTCAGATGTCAATGATTAATCATTGATTATGATTGACAAATATCAATTAAAAGTGCTATACTGACTCCATACTTATTTTAAGCAACAATTCAGCCATGCGAAGGCCTAACGTTTCTTGTCCGCTGTAAGCGGGCAAGAAGATGCATGGCTGAACTGTTACTATTTTAATTTAAAGGAGGAACTTTATGGCAGATAATCGTTTATATGTTGAAGAATACGCCGCACACCAGCTAAGAGAGTGCATTGAGCACAATACCATTAATCCCACTCTTTTTTCTGAGTACGGTGTGAAACGCGGCTTAAGAGATAAAAACGGCAAAGGTGTTTTAGCCGGCCTTACCAATATTTCCTTAATCCAGTCCCGCAAAGAAGAAAACGGACAGTCTGTTCCCTGTGACGGCCGCCTGCTGTACCGCGGTTATGACATCCGTGACCTTGTAAGAGGATTTTTAGAAGCCAGGCACTTCGGCTTTGAAGAAATTACCTACCTGCTTCTCTTCGGCGTCCTTCCGACAGAATCCCAGCTAGCTGAATTTCAGGATATCCTTACCCGCAGTAATTTTCTTCCTACCAATTTTGTCCGTGACGTTATCATGAAAGCCCCTGGCAAAGATATTATGAATTCCATGACCAAGAGCGTCCTGACTCTGGCTTCTTATGATGACAAGGTATCTGACAATTCTCTGGAAAACGTTCTCCGCCAGTGTTTAAGTTTAATCGCAACCTTCCCCAAGATGGCTGTTTACGCATACCATGCATATAACCATTATGAACGAGACGACAGCTTATACATCCATCGTCCGGATCCCAATCTTTCCACAGCAGAAAACTTCCTGCGGCTTCTTCGTCCGGATAAGTCTTATACTGCTCTGGAAGCCAATGTACTGGATCTTGCCCTGGTTCTTCACATGGAGCATGGCGGCGGTAATAACTCCACCTTTACTACCCGTGTCGTTACCTCCTCTGGTTCTGATACATACTCGGTAATCGCCGCAGCATTATCCTCCTTAAAGGGTCCAAAACACGGCGGAGCCAACATCAAGGTTGTGGAAATGATGTCTGATATTAAAGCCCATGTAAAAGACACCTCTGATCCGGAAGAAGTCCGTAATTATCTGGAAAAGATTCTCCACAAAGAAGCCTTTGACAAAAAAGGTCTGATTTACGGTATGGGCCACGCAGTTTACTCCATTTCCGATCCCCGTGCCCAGATCTTTAAGGGATTTGTAGAGAAGCTGGCAAAGGAAAAGGGACGAAATGAAGATTTTGCCCTGTATTCCATGATTGAAACTATGGCGCCACAGGTCATTGCCGGAGAACGGGCCATTTACAAGGGCGTAAGCGCCAATGTAGACTTTTACAGCGGCTTTGTTTACAGTATGCTGGACATTCCTACCGAACTGTTTACTCCAATGTTTGCCATCGCCCGTATCGTTGGCTGGAGCGCTCACCGGTTAGAAGAGTTAATTAACGTAGATAAGATTATCCGTCCTGCTTACCAGAGCCTGCTGAATGAAGAAGCCCTGCCTTACATCAAGATGGAGGATCGGTAAGATTCTTTGTCCAGCCACAGTTTTACTGTGTTTATTATAAATATTTTCCTCTGAAAGGAGTTGTTCATTATGTTACTTATCAGAAACTATCCAAATTTAAATCAGGGGGAACTTATGATTTAATCCCCCTGCCGCAACAGGAGGATTTTAATGAATACGATTATCTTAAAGAAAATTGATGAAAGTAATTTTATTGATGCATTTAATTTGGAATTGCAGGACAGCCAGGAACGATTTGTTTCCCATCGCAAAAAATCCGGAAGGAATCCTCTTAATTTAGGGAATCCTTTCGGATTTTCGCATATAGTTTCTTGATGAAGTTTCTTGATGCTATAGCCTGTACGAATCAGAAATTTCTTCTATTTCCAACATCTCATGGTGGGTATCGTATTCTCCGCCTCTTAAGCTTCTGTCCTCATATTCTGCTTCTCCCACCTGATTGTCATACGGATCGTTGCGGTTCCATGTCATAGGCGGATAGAACGGATGCTGGAACTGGGATGCAGCCGGCATCCGGTAGGGATCTAAGTTGCCAAAATAAAATCTTCGTCTTTCTTCATCTCCATCCCGGTAAGCAGAACCGCCAAAAGATACGTCTGCAAACATCCAGCCGTAAGGAGCCACGTAAAACTGAGCCCAGTCATGGCTTCCAACTGAATTTGGAGGCGTATAGAGTCCTGACTGCCATCTGGCAGGAACTCCCGCAATCCGGCACATGGTAATAAACAGGAGCGCCTGAAATCCACAGTCTCCTTTCCAGCCGGTTGCCACATAGTCCGGAATCCTGGGAATCGTAATATAACTGCGGACAAAGGAATACATAATGTGGCTGGTCAGATAATCATAGATCTTTCTGGCCTTTGTCAGCGGATTCGTCTCCCCGCCCACCACTTCTGCCGTAATTTCTCTCAAATACGGAGTAAACTGGATATGGGGAAGCTGCTCTCCCAGATACATAGACGGCTGACCGTCCAGTACCTCTTCTTCCTTCGGATCTGTGTATCTCATATGATTTTCATAAGAAAACTCGATGGAATACGTCTGTCCGGTATGGTGTACCGTATGGAAGCATACCGTTCTCTGAGGATAGTCCGGTGCAGATACCGTATATTCTCCCGGCTCTGCCTCACGTTTCACGCCCTCTGTTTCAATCGCAACCGACAGCAGTTTAAATTGTTTCACCTGGGCATATTCTACCGGAATCGGCAGATAGACCCGGATAGCCTCTCCATCCCGTTCTGCTTCTTTTTCAATCCGAAGCGTACTCTTTATATGGCAGCGGCAGGCCATGCCGCCTTTGGTTTTCATAGTTTCTATCGCATGGTTTAAAATCCGGATTCTGTCCGGAGAAGGGGCTTCTGATGTATCCTTTAACCGATCACAAATCCACTTTCTGGTTTTCACTAAATTGCTGAAAAAGTCATCTTTAAAATGAATCTGTCCTTTGATATAGATCCACTCTGCCGCATTTTCTTCCCAAAGCTTCTTTAACTCTTCTTCTTTAAAATCGCTGAGTTTTTCCTGAAGAAGCGCAAGGGCTTCCTCCCAGGTGTAGGGATACTGGCTGGGAATCCGGGATAAAATTTCCTTTTCATAACGCAGACGTTTCTTTAGTGCTTCTGGAATGTCTGTCTGCAGACGCAGATCAATCATTCTGTCTGCCTGCTCAAAATCTCCATACCACTTTACCTTTTCGATATCTTCCGGCAGTGAAATGTGAAGATACTCTACATCAGAATACATGACGCCCTCCCTTTAGTCTTCTTTATTGAAAAAATCCTTAAAACTCTTTTTCTTGTGACCTTCTGCCTGAGGCGCTACTCCCCTCATTTCTTCGTCATAACGGCGCAGCGCTTCTTTTTGTGCTTCGGTCATACGTTCCGGAACCTGAACCACCAGGGTGACATAGTGATCGCCGCGGATATTTCGATTTCTTAAAGATGGCACACCTTTTCCCTTTAACCGTACCTTGGTGTCCGTCTGAGTTCCCGCCTTTACCTCGTACTCTACTTCGCCGTCTACAGTCTTAATCCGGATTGGACCGCCTAATGCTGCAGTTGCAAAGGAAATATATACCGTAGAGAAAATACTGGTATCCTGGCGTTTTAAGAACGGATGGCTGGAAACAACTGCCTCTACCAGCAAATCGCCTCTCTCGCCGCCGTTTGTACCTGGCTCGCCGGCTCCTGCCAGACGAACGCTCTGTCCATTATCAATACCTGCCGGAATATTAACTTTAAATTTCTTGCGGATGGTCTTATAACCGCTTCCATAACATTTCGGACATTTTTCTTTAATGACCTTACCGGTACCGTTACAGTCCGGACAAGTCTGGACGTTTTGTACCTGACCAAAGAAAGACTGCTGGGTATACATAATCTTGCCTTTGCCGTTACACTTGGAACAGGTAACCGGTGATGTACCAGGCTTTGCTCCCGTACCGTGGCAGTCGGAACACTCTTCTTTATAATTGATTTCAATTTCTTTTTCGCATCCGAAAACTGCCTCTTCAAAGGTAATGCGAACTGCTGTTCTTACATTGGCGCCCCGCATCGGACCATTGCTGCGTCCTCTGGAAGAACGGCCGCCTCCAAAAATATCACCGAAAATATCGCCGAAAATATCACCCATATCTCCGGAAAAATCAAAGCCGCCAAAGCCGCCTGCGCCTGCACCTCCGCTGCCGTCAAATGCTGCGTGGCCAAACTGATCATACTGCTGGCGCTTCTGCGGATCACTTAATACACTGTAAGCTTCTGATGCTTCCTTAAACTTCTGCTCGGCCTCTTTATCTCCGGGATTTGCATCCGGATGGTACTTTTTGGCCAGAACCCGGTACGCTTTTTTGATGGCTGCGTCATCGGCATCTCTGGCCACGCCCAGCACTTCGTAATAATCCCTTTTACTCTCTGCCATGTCTTTCCCTCTCAATGTATCGGAATAATGCCCGAAAGGGGTTAGGCGCACACTGCGCCTAATCCCCATTCCAAGCGTTTATAAAATCTTGTTATACGTCTTTAGAGTTTACACCTCTTTGAAGTCGCCGTCAACTACATCATCTCCGTAAGGCTGGCTTCCTGCCTGGCCTGCACCTGCATTAGCATCCGAACCAGGACCTGCCTGACCTGCTGCCTGTGCCTGCTCGTAAACCTTAGCAAACAGCTTCTGAGCGCTGTTCATCAGCTTCTCCTTGCCTGCCTTGATGTCCTCTACCTGAGCATCGGTCATCTGGTCAACCGGAGCACGGTCGATAGCTTCCTTCAAAGCATTTAAGTCTGCTTCTACTTCGGACTTATCGTTAGCGTCTAACTTATCGCCTACCTCTTCTAATGCTTTCTCGGTCTGGAATACCATGGAGTCTGCATCGTTTCTGGTATCAATCGCTTCTTTTCTCTTCTTATCCTGTGCTTCAAACTCTGCTGCTTCCTTTACTGCCTTTTCAATATCGGAATCAGACATATTGGAACCGGAAGTAATCGTGATGTGCTGTTCTTTTCCAGTGCCTAAGTCCTTAGCGGATACATTTACAATACCGTTGGCATCAATGTCAAAGGTAACTTCAATCTGCGGAACGCCTCTTCTTGCTGGCGGGATTCCATCCAGACGGAACTGTCCAAGAGTCTTGTTGTCTCTTGCAAACTGTCTCTCGCCCTGTACTACGTGGATATCTACAGCAGTCTGGTTGTCTGCTGCGGTAGAGAAGATCTGGCTCTTCTTGGTCGGAATGGTGGTATTTCTTTCAATCAGTCTGGTTGCTACGCCGCCCATGGTCTCAATGGAAAGAGAAAGAGGGGTAACGTCCAGAAGAAGAATATCGCCTGCACCTGCATCGCCAGCCAGCTTACCGCCCTGGATAGCTGCACCGATTGCTACGCACTCGTCTGGGTTTAAGGACTTGGATGGCTCCTGTCCGGTTAACTGTTTTACTTTTTCCTGTGCTGCCAGCATACGGGTGGAACCGCCGACTAACAGAACTTTGCCCAGTTCGGAAGCAGTAATGCCTGCATCCTTTAATGCGTTCTGTACCGGAATTGCAGTTCTCTCAATCAGGTCTCTGGTCAGTTCATCAAATTTTGCTCTGGTTAAGTTCATATCCAGATGCTTCGGGCCTTCTGCTGTTGCAGTAATGAACGGAAGGTTAATGTTGGTAGTAGTAGCAGTAGACAGTTCCTTCTTTGCCTTCTCTGCTGCTTCTCTCAGACGCTGCAGAGCCATCTTGTCTGCAGATAAGTCTACGCCTTCTGTCTTCTTAAATTCGTCAATCATCCACTGGGTAACGCGGTTGTCAAAGTCGTCGCCGCCTAAATGGGTATCGCCGTTGGTGGAAAGAACTTCGATAACGCCGTCACCGATTTCAATAATGGAAACATCGAAGGTACCGCCGCCTAAGTCGTATACCATGATCTTCTGCTCTTTTTCATTGTCCAGACCGTAAGCCAGAGCTGCTGCAGTCGGCTCGTTGATGATACGCTTTACTTCCAGGCCTGCAATCTTTCCAGCATCCTTGGTTGCCTGACGCTGTGCGTCATTAAAGTATGCAGGAACGGTAATAACAGCCTCGGTTACTTTTTCGCCCAAATAGCTTTCTGCGTCTGCTTTTAACTTCTGCAGAATCATAGCGGAAATTTCCTGTGGTGTGTATTTCTTGTCATCAATGGTTACTTTGTAGTCAGTACCCATATGTCTCTTAATGGAAGAGATGGTCTTGTCAGCATTGGTAACTGCCTGACGCTTCGCCGGTTCGCCGACTAAACGCTCGCCGGTCTTTGTAAATGCTACGATAGACGGAGTGGTTCTCACGCCTTCTGCGTTAGCGATAACGGTTGGCTTGCCGCCTTCCATAACTGCCACGCAGCTATTTGTTGTACCTAAGTCGATACCAATAATCTTGCTCATAGTTTTTTCCTCCTGAAAAAATATCCTAAACTTTATTAGTTAGCAACCTGGACCATGCTGTGTCTTACCACGCTGTCCCGATACATGTAACCTTTTTGTAACTCTGCTGCAATAATATTTTCACCCAGATTTTCATCTTCAATGTGCATAACCGCATTGTGGAAATTGGGATCAAATTCCTTTCCAAGGGCCTCAATCGGCGTTACTCCCAAGTCCTCTAAGGTCTTGATAAGCTGCTTATAAATTTTTTCCATGCCATCGGCATATGGATTGTCCTTGGCATCCTCCGTTACAGTAGCCAGCCCTCTCTCGAAGTTATCTACCACTGGAAGGATTTTTTCAATAATATCTCTTGCTCCAATTTCATACATGGCAGATTTTTCTTTTTCTGTCCGCTTTCTGAAATTGTCAAACTCGGCCATGGAACGCTTCAGCCGGTCTGTCAGTTCTTCTATCTTCTCATCTCTGGGATCTTTTTTCTTCTTAAAAAAGCTTTTTTTCTCGGAAGCTGTATCTTTTTCACTGTCAGGCTCTGCGGTCTCATCTATGGTGTCGTGATTCTCTGTCTGTTCTTCCGGAGCGCCTTCCTGCTCTAATTCCTTATCCAGCTCTTCGTTTTTTATTTCTTCACCGCTCACTTTTTCAATCACCTTTCTTCGTTTTTAAAGGTCTCGTCTAACTGGGTCATCAAATTCCGCAATGTGGTCAAAACCTTTTCATAATCCATTCGTTTCGGTCCTATAATACCAATGGTGCCTCTTAATCCTTCTCCCAGTTCATAATTGGCTGTAACAACGCTGCAGTCTTTCATGCTCTGAACCGGCATCTCATCGCCTATATAAACCTGAATACCGGATTCACTGGTCTGCTCATTGGAATTGACATCATCAATCAGTTCCTTCAGGGCTTCCTTTTGTTCAAAGGCTCCCAGCAGCTGGCTGGCTTTTTCTCCATCGCTTAACTCCGGATACTTGAAAATATTGGTAGCGCCACTGGTATAAATCTGTAAATCTTCTTCCTGGGCACGGATGGCTTCCGCCACCTCGTTTAACACCAGTTCCACTACCTGGCTTCTGGAACCTGCCTCGCCTTTCAGCTTGCTGATTACTCCCAGATTGATTTCCTCAATGGTAAGGCCATTTAAACTGCTGTTTAATAAAATATTTAAGTTCAGCACTTCTTCATCCGTAATAGGATCCTGAATGGAAATCATGGTGTTTTTAATAATGTTGCCCTCTATTACAACTACCACCAGAAGTTTTTTCTCATCCACCTTGGAAAGCTGGATGAATTTCAATTTGTTCTGATGATACCTTGGGCCGCTTATCATGGCGGCATAGTTGGTATTAAGAGCCAGCACCTGAGCCATCTTCTTTAATACCAGTTCCAATCGGTCAACCCGCTGAATCATCAGTTCCTTGACCTCTGTCACCTCTGCATCCTTTTCCTGAAGAATCTGATCAACGTAGAAGCGGTATCCCTGATCTGAGGGAATCCGTCCTGCGGAAGTGTGGGGCTGTATGATATATCCCATCTCCTCCAAATCAGACATCTCGTTCCGAATGGTTGCAGAACTGAGTTTTAAATCAGAATACTTGGAAATCGTCCTGGAGCCTACCGGTTCGCCGGTCTCCAGATAGGTCTTTATAATTGCCTTTAATATCGTAACCTTCCGGCTGTCCAGCTCCATATACTCACCCTTTCCTTGCTTCTTAGCTTTTCTTTGTTAGCACTCGTTGATGTAGAGTGCTAATACTTACATTTCATAATATATTCCTTTCCTGGTGATTTGTCAACATCTTATTTCAAAAAAATCTATAAAATCTCTAAAATAAATCAGAACGGCGGGTACAAGAACGGAAAACGATGTGTCAAGCTTGCTTGTAAACAGCTTTTTCCGTTTTTGGACACATCGAATGATAATCCGGCACCTCCATCCCCATACAATTGTTGATAGGATACCAAAACACATTAAAAATACACAAACCAAACTGAAAATTGTTTATAGAAGAACTAAATCATACGGAAATGCACAAAGCTAACCTGCAAATTGTTTATGAGACTTGAAAATAACTGAATGATAAACAATTTCAGTTAAAAATTGTTTATAGAGGAACAAAAACAGATAAAATTACACAATCCCATCAAGGAATTTGTTTGGAACACATTTTTATGTTTCTTGACATTTAACATTTTTGTCATATAATATTAACATACCCTTATTAATTTGTTTTCCATGAGGTAATGTTATGAAAAAACAACAAAAGATGTATCTAACCTTGTGCGCAGCTTCTGCTGCCATCTGTATCGGAAATACCGTTCCTGTTCTGGCCGCAGCCCGCGGCGACGTAACTTCTGTTACTTCTGACGCTATCAGCGGATGGGTCTGGGAAGTTGGAGAGTTTGATACCGTTCTTCCTGTAGAAGTACAAATCTTAAGCACCACGGACGGCGAACCAGTAGAGATCTTGTCCGCCACTGCAGAGCAATTCAGTCAGGAAGTCAGCGACACCATTGGAGACGGCTGGCATGCTTTTACCATTCCTGTTGACTGGGATGAATTCGGAGACGGTACTTTTTTTGTCCGCGCTTACTCCGTAAACGATGATACCAAAAGCCAGTTTGGCAGCACATTCTCCTATGAATCAGGGCAAAGTCAGGGAAAGCCGGTCTCTTCTTCCTCTGATGCGGGATCCGATCGGAAATCCGCTTCTTCTAATAAGAAAGAACCAGATAAGAAGGAAGCTGCTTCTGATAAAACGGAAGACAAACATTCTAATGAAGACAAGCCTTATGTAAAACTGACTGGCAATGAAACGCTTCTGGGAGAATTTACAGTTACCGGCTACTGTGGCTGCGATACCTGTTCCGGCGGACACAACCTGACCTATTCCGGCACAGTTCCCAAGGCCAACCACACCTTATCTGCTGATTTAACCATTCTTCCCATTGGCAGCAAAGTCTGGATTGACGGCATTATCTATACTGTTGAAGACATGGGAGGCAATGTAAACGGCAATATCGTAGATATTTTCTACGACAACCATGAAGATGCCATTTCCCATGGCACTACTACATCTGAAGTATATTTAATTGAATCCGGACACCTGGATTGACAAACTGCAATACATCTATATTGATTAAAAAGACGGCTGTTTCATAGTAAAATCATCTATGGCAGCCGCTTTTTCCTGTATTGAAATCTCAAATCAGCCTTCTATTTTCTGTATACAAACCTGTTTTCTTCCTCGTACAATCCAACAATTTCCAAATTTTTCCTTGACAAATCAAAAAATCTATGTAAAATAGGGGTTTGTGTTCATTTATTACAATTTTGTTACATATAGTTAAGTATATGTTACTTATTGTTTCTGTTTTATTTCACATATTGCTTATAAATGAACCAAGAAAGAGAGGAACTGATTTTGAAGTTATTTACCAACACAAAGAACTTATTGTTAGGAACTTTTTTCGCTGTATGCTTCACCGCTGTTTCTGCTTTTCCAGCAGCAGCCAGCAACCTTACCGGTGCGTTGGATGTCGTAAATGATACCGCAATTTCCGGATGGGCCATCAGCGAAACGGATGCTCCTGCTGAAATTACAGTAACCATTACAGACGCAGCCGGACAGACTGTACAGACCTTAAACGGTCAGGCAGATACCCACCGTCCTGATTTATGTGCTGCCGGCAAAGGAGACGGCGAGTATGGCTTCTCCATTGAAACAGACTGGGATTCTTTAAGAGACGGACTTTACACAGTGCGTGCCTATGCAGACGGAAACGAACTTCCAGGAAGCCGCCAGTATGCAAAGGGTCAGGCAGGCGGAGCTGGACTTCACTCTTTAGGAACGTTTAAATTAACCGGATATTGCCCCTGCTACTCCTGTTCCGAAGGATGGGGACGCTGTACTTCTACCGGAGCAGTTGCCACTGCCAACCACACCATTGCCGTAGACCCGAGAGTGATTCCTTACGGCGCTAAGGTAATGATTAACGGAACCGTTTATACCGCCGAAGATAAAGGCGGCGGCGTTAAGGGAAATCACATTGACGTCTTTTACAATACCCATCAGGAAACCAGAATGCAGGGTACCCAGTATCAGGAAGTGTTCCTGGTAGTATAAACCCAATTTCATTTTGTCTGGCTTCATCTTTGTAGTCCCTAAAAAGCCTGTAAGACTCAGCGCAGTTGATATGTACCCAGAATCCTGGACACATTGACTTCTGAACCAGGTGCAACACATGGATGCTTCCCTGTATTTTACAGGAGGCATCCATTTTGTTTTTGCCTGGATTCGTTTGCTATTATAGTAATCAATATATTCATCAATAGCAATTGCAAATTCTTCAAATGATGTATAATCTTTTTCAAAACCATAATACAGTTCTGTTTTTATTCTTCCAAAGAATGTTTCCATGATGCAATTATCGTAGCAATTCCCCTTTCTAGACATAGA
>URUX01000030.1 GCA_900551135.1 uncultured Clostridium sp. | reverse complement strand
TATTCCATGGTGAGGGGTCCCTTCAAAGTTAGACTTTTGGGGGTGTCGCAAAATCATCAAATTAGATGATTTTGCGACACCCCCATCACATCCGCTTTTCTCTATTTCATCAAAAAAACATTATACGATCCTTGACATACATCAAACGCCTTATCTATATATCGTTCAAAACAAATATCTTCGAAAATATCACTATCTACACCAACAGCAAAACGACTAGCACGTTCAAAAACAATACGCTAACATTACTTTGTAAGACACCATATTTTTTGCACTTATCCTTTAAACAGATGATTCTTTCCCATATGAGATTTATAAAATGATTCTCGTCATTAATATTTTCTTCTACAAATCCTCCCGATACAATTAAATTGAGATAAAATAATGGGATAACTTTTAGCAACCTTATCAATCTCATCTCTCGCCAAATCCGGAATCTCGTATGTTTTGATTCTATATTTTATATTAACCTTCATAAACGCAGAACTATCAGCAGTTCTACACAAAGTAATAATATATACATTCGCTTATTTTTATTTGTTTTTCTATCCATAAGAACCTCAAACATCACAATTTTCTTAATTCATCCATCATAGCTGGGCGATTTTTATATTTTATTTTCCACTCATCAACTATCTGTTCCACAAGCTTTGAACCACCCTTCATCTGTTGCATTTTTCGCAGCAGGGATACCAGATGAGCATAATTCTTTCGGTTACTTGTGTGAACCGCCATCTTACTTACTTCATCCTTATACTTATTCAATATCTGCTCCGGGTACTCCTTTTTCAAAACTTTTTCATACTCCTGTAATGCATACAATCCCGGAGAATTTAATACATATACCAGCAATCTGTCATATAGTTTTTCTTCCTTATACAGTCTTTCCACATGTGCATACGCCGGAAGCTTCTTGAATATTTCTTCTCTCTTTACAAGCCACTCCTCTGCAGTATATTGTTTCTTTAATTCTCTATACAATTCCAAATTTCCGGGTTCATGTTCAAGCACTAATTTCCAAAGCTGTTCTATGTAGGCGCTTCTATTTCCCTGCAAAAGATAAATCTCTTTTTTCTTCTCGCTATATTCAGAAATTAAACCTCTATATTGTTTATCCAGCAATATACATTCATCCAAAATTTGAAGAACATGGTCATATTCCTTTTTCTTCGTGCAAATATCAACATAGAACCTTCTTACCGATGAGTTCTTCCAGTATCTTTTACACACTTCTTTTATTTGCTCATCCGATGCTTTTTTCTCCTGCAGCATTTTCAAATATCTGACTGCCCATTTTCCCACTCCATAATCTCTGTTCCAATCGGAATCTTTACGCTCCGACCTCGCAATCATATCCTCTATAAAATCAAGTTTTGCCTGCTCATACTCTTTTTCTTCAAATTCTCCCATGATAATCTGTTCTATATACTCTTCTAAATAATCTATAACAGAGCCATCCAAATGAGAGGTAAACCAGTCAAACATTTTCCTTTTTTCTTCCGAACTTACTTTTACAAGCAATTCTAACCATAGCTGATAAATCCTATCAGCTAACATACCAGTACCACCTTCTGAATCATCCATATCAACATCCCCCATTAAAACAAAGATGTAATTCATCACCTCAAATGCACTTAGATAGTTACCATTGTCTATCATTCGGCGTACATCTTCATCAATAATTTCTTCCAATTCTGATATAAAACCATCCGCCTCATAATAGCTGATAAAATGATTTCTACCCAGATACCTGTCAGCTATGATATCCACCTGCCTAATGTAGTTATTGATATCCTCCCTCGTTACCTGCTTATTGATTGTGTTATGGAAACGAAGCAGCAGCTTTTCATCTTCAGCCAAAACAGCCGCCAAAAACTAACGCACATCCTCCTCATTAACACCTCTAACAAGTCCCTCAACTGCATTCAATTTTTTCTTGTAGGAATTTACAGTATATGCTGGCTGAAACAAGTCTGTATTTATTGCATGTTCCTCTTCTTTCTGTTCTTCCGCTTCATTTTCCGACCATTCATACAGTACTGCTGCCATATGCTTGCAGTTTCTACCATCTAATGCATAAGGACATGAACAATACATATCTGTAACTTCTCCGCTGCTTAAGGATATCTTTACTTCATAATCCTCTGAACCTATTACATCTGCTTTGATCATATCATCTGAGATTTCCATATTTTCAACAGCATCATCACAATAATAATTATATCCTCTCTCTAGAATATGTATTGCAAATAATTTCTTCCAGTTCATCCCTTTAACTCCATTTCATCTTCCATTTTTACAAACCCGTATCTCTCATACAAAAGTCGTCCCATATCCGTTGCCTCTAATGCATTCTGTAACACCCTCTGTTCCTTCGCATCCTTCCTCATATGCTAAATATGCGATATGCTCTCCAGTTTCCAACGCACGCCTACTGTTGCTACGGTTGTTTCATCTCCTGCAAATTCAAATGTTCCAACAGCCCAATACCAGAACGAATCTGCACCCAACTCTAGCAGTTTTTCCTCACATAACTTTCAAATCCCGAGTAAATTCATCCCCGGCTTGATAATATTATATTCTTTATGTATTCTATAGTCTGGCCAGAAACCCCTCTTACCCGGCACTGAAAATGGAAGGTTCTTCTAACGGTACTGCTTTCGGAGTGTTATCTGATTTATCCAATGTTTTTTTCGCCCTTTCTTATGTGGTCTCAATGCGTCAGGACCAGCTGCTCGAAAGCGAATATGAGATTTCACTTAATAAGTACAATTCTACAATAAAAAGCTTTTTTCGAATTTCTATCTTCGCATTCTTCACCAATTTCATATCCGAAAAAACGGTTTCCACTTATTAAAAATTATGATAAAATTGCTGCAGGAACCAGAACATACGATCCATCTGAAACCGGATGACACCAATATGGAGGTATTTATGCAGTATATCAGTCATTACCAGTCTCCCCTTGGAACCATCCTTCTGGCAGCCGACTCCATTGGACTGACCGGATTGTGGCTGGAGGGACAAACACATTTTGCCCGCTCTTTAAAAAAGGAAGCGGAAGAAAAAGAACTGACCATTTTTCAGACTGCAAAACGCTGGCTGGATCTCTACTTTTCCGGACAGAATCCTTCTTTCTCTGTTCCCCTTCATCTTGTGGGAACAGACTTTCAAAGACAGGTCTGGGAGATTCTCTGTACAATCCCCTATGGAACGACTACTACTTATGGCACAATTGCAAAACAAATCGCTTCCAGACAGGGGCTTGTCCGAATGTCTGCTCAGGCTGTAGGAGGCGCTGTTGGACGTAACCCTGTGTCTATCATTGTTCCCTGCCATCGGGTTGTCGGAGCAAATGGCAGTCTGACCGGATATGCTGGTGGAATAGAAAAGAAACGGCGGCTGCTGGAGTTGGAAAAAACTCAGAGAATCCGAACTTCTGCCACTTAAAAATAAGCAAAAAAATTAGGCGGATATCGAATCATTTTATTTTCGACATCCGCCCTTAAACTATCTCATCCATTGGACTGTAAAACCTCTCTTTTTTTATTTTGGAATTGTCTTGCTGCTTTGCGATTTGTAATGCTGGTTTTGTGTCTTGGGAGAGTGCACTTACCATCTTATCATACCGCTTAGCATCTCCAATTTCTTTTGAAATCCCGTATCTTTTGTTGTCTTTCACAACTGATACTATCTATATGAAGTTTTCTCTCTTTCCATCTCCTCTTACAAATTCACCCATAATCTGCTCATTTTCTTATTTCATATCTTATCTGGTTCTGATAAGCCATTTCTTTAGGCTTCGATTGTCCTTGAGATAACTCTTACAGGTTTTTTGCTTCGGTACGATGGTTCCTGGGTTAAGTCCTATCTTTCATTGATAAGCTAACCATTACTTAATGTTTTGGTGGACTGTACCTCCTTTTCTTAGATTTGTAATGCTTTTCTTTTGATGGTTTTAGTATACTCCATCTGCCTTGATTTGTCAACACTTTTTACATTTTTTCTTTTCTTTTTTTGTCTTTTTTATTATTGTATATAATTATTGCAATTGTTTCTATTTTTATACATTACTTCACCTTAATTTTCTAAATTTTTGTTTCAATTTAACCTATGGCAAACAATTCTGTCTCTTTTCTTCTTGAGTCGGAACAGCCAGTTATTTCTATAAGCTTCCAAAATTAAAAGTCAGCTTACGCTGACACTTTCAACGTAAACTGACTCTTTTTATGTGTTACAAAGTACGGCCATTCATAGGCAAGCATCACAAGCCACCCCAGCAGACAGCAATAGGCAATGCCGGGCATTCCGAATTCCGGAATCAGAAAGGCGGCAAATACGACCCTGCTGCCAATCTGAAGAAAGGTGCTCATAAGACAGAGATTCATGGCTCCCCATCCCCTGACATACCCCTGAAGTCCATTGGTGACTCCTGGCAGCACATAGATAAAACACATGATATGAAGATAACTGACTCCAAGGGGAATCATAATATTACCGGGCTCGGGTGCAAACAGCCTCATGGCTGGTTCTGCTCCAGCATAAATGATAATTCCGATGACAATTCCATAGAGGATTTCCATCCTCATGCCAGAACGAAAAGACCGATAAACCCGTTCTCCCTTTCCGGCTCCCCGGTTTTGTGCTGCAAAGGTGGTTATTGCCGCTCCAATACTTTGTTCCGGCTGCAGAACAAAATCCTCAATCCGGTTTACAGCATTAAAAGCAGCGATTACATCTACCCCCAAAGGATTGACAAAACTTTGAATCAATAATTTTCCCACATTTAAAGTAATTTTCTGCATACCAGTGGCCCAGCTGTACCGGATGGTTCTGCCTAAAACAGCTTTCTCTATCCGGATTTCTTTTCGGGAAAGCCTTAAAACTTCCGCCTTTTTTCTGGCGTAAAACACGCACAGGACGGATGCGCTGATCTGGGAAATCAGGGTTCCTGCCGCCGCACCGCAGATTCCAAACTGACATCCTAACACCAAAATTAAATCCAGCAAAATATTCAGCACAGACGAAAACATCAAAAAATACAGCGGCGTTTTTGCATCCCCCATACTCCTTAGCGCTGTGGCATAAAGGTTGTAGAAATAAATAAAAACCAGACCCGGTGCAACAATCCGAAGGTAACTGCCTGTCAGCCCCAGGATTTCCTCCGGAGTCCGGATGAGCCGGAGAACCAGGATGGCTCCCGCCCATAAAAGGAGGGAAAGCGCACCAAACACCATTCCTCCAAACAGAGTGGACGTTCCCATTTCCAGCCGCAGACGTCTGTCATCTTTTCCTCCAAAATACTCGCTGATAATGACTCCGATGCCATTGCAGACACCTACGATAAAAAAGGTCAGAACATTCATCAGGGGATTGGCGATTCCCACAGCCGCCTGGGCTTCATTTCCCACAAACCGCCCTACAATAATAGAGTCTGCCGCATTATACGTCAATTGAAACATATTTCCCAAAATCAAGGGGATGGCAAAACGGGCCATATGTCCTTCCACGCTTCCCTCTGTCATATCAGATTTCATTGCAGATTCTTAAAACCTCCTTTATCCGGATTTTAGTCTACATCTTCCTGCGGGAATTTTCTCCGCAGCTTTACATAGCACAGCAAATGGGCGGCTGTGGTAATGATCCAGGAAATAGGATAGGAAATATAGAGGACCGTCAGGGAATGAAATCTGGCAAATACAGTAAAAATCCAGATTACCCGAAACAGGCAGGCGCCGGTCAGGGAAACCACCATAGGCAGCATGGAATATCCCATTCCTCTTAAGGAACCGACTGCCGTATCCATCCATCCGCAGATAAAATACGTACTGCAGATAATCAGAAGCCGCCTCATTCCATAATCAATAACCTCTGGATCCGTAGAATAAATGCCTAAGAGGGTTCTGGCGCCTCCGATGGCTCCAAATCCCAAAATCATTCCTGTGGCTGTTACCACACCCAGGCAGACTAACAGGATTTTATTTAACCGGCTGAATTTCTTTCCGCCTACATTCTGGCTGGTAAAACTTAAATTAGACTGATATACTGCATTCATGGCCGTATAGACAAATCCTTCAATATTGGATGCTGCGGTATTGCCTGCCATAACGATTGAGCCAAATGAATTGACGGAAGACTGAATCAGCACGTTGGAAAGAGAGAATATGGCTCCCTGCATTCCGGCCGGAAGTCCAATTCTGGTAATCTGCCCCAGCTTTTTCATGTTAATCTTTAATTTTTTCAGATGAAACCTGAGGCTTCCCTCACTGTTTGCCAGGCAGCGGATAATCAAGCCTGCCGAAATACACTGGGACAGCACTGTAGCCAGCGCTACTCCGGCCACATCCATATTTAACGAAATCACGAAAAACAAATTCAAAACGACATTTACTACTCCGGCTGCCATCAGATAGTAAAGCGGCCGTTTGGTATCTCCAATGGCCCGCAAAATAGCGCTGCCAAAATTATACAGCATTACCACCGGCATACCGGCAAAGTAAATCCGCATATACACTACAGACTTGTCTATTACGTCTTCCGGCGTTCCCATCAGCACCAGCAGGGGCCTGCAGGCTCCGATTCCAACTACAACCAGCACAAAGCCGCTGACCAGACTGGTAGCGATAGCTGTATGAACGGTAACGCTGACTTCTTCATCATTCTTTGCGCCGTAATATTTGGCGACTAATACGTTTACACCTACCGACAGACCGATGAATACGTTAATTAAAAGATTGATCAGTGCACCAGTTGAACCAACTGCTGCCAGAGACTGACTTCCCGCAAACCGTCCAACTACGATTATATCGGCTGCATTAAACAAAAGCTGCAAAATGCCTGAAAGCATCAGCGGCAAAGCAAATACCAGAACCTTTCCCAGTATTGGGCCGCTGCACATATCAATCTCGTATGATTTGTTGGAAATCTTCTTCATCTCATTCCCTCCCGGTTTCTGTATTGTAATCCTCTGCTATCGTGCGGCAGCTTTCCTCCAAAAGAAAACTGCTGCGAAAAGGGTAACGGTTTCCGTTACCGCCATAACCGCCCAGATTCCATTCACTCCCCATATCACAGGAAGAACTACGACCAGAATGCTGCTTAAAACTACTCCTCTTAGCAGGCAGACTGCCATGGCATTTCCCGGCTTCATCACGCATTGAAGGTAGGTAGAGCACAGCATATTCAATCCCAGCGGAAGGAACGACAGAAAATAAATTCTCACTGCCGTTATGGACATCTCCATAATTTCAGGAGTAGGATTCACAAACAAACTGGTAATCTGCTCTGGAAATACCAGGCCTGTTAACGTAAAACCTATCCCAAACATGATTGCCGTTATGACTCCGTATTTCATGGCCAGAGCCACTCTCTTTTTTTCTCCTGCCCCATAATTTACAGCAAGAATCGGCTGGGCAGCCTGGGAAATGCCATTGTTGATTGAAGTAACCACCAGAGCGCTGTTGGAAACAATTCCGTAAACCACAACTCCCAAATCGCCTACATAAGAAAGAAGCTGGCGGTTAAAGAGAAGCATAATAATTCCATTGGATTCTTCCAGCAGGAAACTGGAAAATCCATGACGCATCACATCACAGCATTTGCGTACCAGGTTTTCTGTCCGTACCAGTTTCAGGGTATTGTTCCTGGAAAAGAAATGGGTGCACAATATGCATGTTGTAAGTCCATACCCCAGCACTGTGGCAAACGCTGCTCCTCCAATCCCCATATCCAGCGTAAAAATAAAGAAATAATCTAAAAATACGTTGACAACCCCTCCCGTAATCACGGCTGCCATAGACACCTTGGGGGCTCTGTCATTACGGACAAACGCCTGTAAAAATGAGGAAAATAAGAAAATAGCCGGTGTCAGCTTTAAGTACCTTCCATATTCCCTCACATAGCGTTCCGTCCCTTCATTTCTCCCCAGAAACAGGGTAATGGGATCGAAATATACCGTAAACACCCACGTATAAATCAAACTTGCCAAGACTGCCAGAATGACCGATGCTGTAAAATACTCCCTGGCTTTTTTCTCTTCCCCTCTTCCTTTTGACACGGAAAACAGGACACTTCCGCCGACGCCGAACAATATCCCCGTTCCAATATATACGGAAAATATTGGTAAAAGCAGGTTCAATGCAGCGATTCCTACCGCTCCTACCCCCTTTCCAATCATCATGGTGTCAGCCAGGATATAGATGGATGTCACCAGTGTCGCGCTGATAGAAGGAATCAGATAGGATAAAAACAGCTTGGACGGTTTTTCTTTTAAAAATTGATTTTCCATAATTCAAAACAAGAAGCCGCCGCCTTGTCTGCCTTTTTGGCAGATAAAAGGCAGCAGCCCCATTTCCTTTTCTAATCTGTTATTGTTCTGTACCCGGTATGGACTTTTAGAAGCGGAATTTGTCTTCCAGCCAGTTCTTCAGTTCTGCAATCGGCACACGAACCTGTTCCATCGTGTCTCTGTCACGAACCGTTACTGCATGGTCTTCTTCTGACTCAAAGTCATAGGTTACGCAGAATGGAGTACCAATCTCATCCTGTCTTCTATAACGCTTGCCAATGTTTCCTCTGTCATCAAACTCACAGTTATAATACTTGGAAAGTTCTGCATAAACCTTTTCAGCGCCTTCATTCAGCTTCTTGGAAAGTGGAAGCACACCTACTTTTACCGGAGCCAGGGCTGGATGGAAATGAAGAACGGTACGCACATCGCCTTCTCCAATCTCTTCCTCATCATAAGCTGCGCACAGGAATGCCAGAGTTACACGGTCTGCGCCCAGAGATGGCTCAATTACGTATGGAATATAGCGTTCCTTGCTCTCATCATCAAAGTACGTCATATCCTGGCCAGAAGTATTCTGATGCTGGGTCAGGTCATAGTCGGTACGGTCTGCAATACCCCACAACTCGCCCCATCCAAATGGGAATAAGAACTCCAGATCCGTAGTAGCCTTGCTGTAGAAGCACAACTCTTCCGGAGAATGGTCTCTTGCACGCATCTCGTCTTCTTTAATGCCTAAACTCTGCAGCCAGTTAATACAGAACTGCTTCCAGTATGCAAACCAATCCAGATCGGTACCTGGCTTACAGAAGAATTCCAGTTCCATCTGCTCAAACTCTCTGGTACGGAAAGTAAAGTTTCCTGGAGTAATCTCGTTACGGAACGATTTGCCAATCTGGCCGATACCAAACGGAACTTTCTTTCTGGAGGTACGCTGCACGTTTTTAAAGTTTACAAAAATACCCTGGGCAGTTTCCGGACGCAGGTATACGGTGTTCTTTGCATCTTCGGTAACGCCCTGGAAAGTCTTAAACATCAGGTTAAACTGGCGGATATCGGTAAAGTCATGTTTTCCGCAGCTTGGACAGCAGATGTTGTTGTCATCAATATACTTCTTCATCTCTTCCTGAGTCCAGCCATCAATACCAGTCTCCGGTTCAATGCCTTTTTCTGCCATAAAATCTTCAATTAACTTATCTGCACGGAATCTCTCTTTACAGGCCTTGCAGTCCATTAACGGATCGGAAAATCCTCCTAAATGACCGGATGCAACCCAGGTCTGGGAATTCATCAAAATCGCACAGTCCACGCCTACGTTGTAGGGGCTTTCCTGGATAAACTTCTGCCACCATGCCTTTTTTACGTTGTTCTTTAACTCTACGCCCAGATTGCCGTAGTCCCAGGTATTGGCCAGTCCGCCGTAAATTTCAGAACCCGGGTACACAAAGCCTCTGGATTTTGCCAGAGCAACGATTTTTTCCATTGTCTTTTCCATATTTATCCAACCTCTTTCATTCTTTTTTTGCCTTCAGCCCTGGGGCTGAACGGCTTATTTAAAAATTACAGCGCTGGCGGATTTTGGTGTGCGGACCGTTCTCTCGTCCACCACAGTTACACCGTCTGTAATATAAAGTATCGTTCCTTCTGTCTGAAGGGTTACAGCCCCTTCCGTCTGAACCATCACGCCGCCTGATTTTGCCGCTTCCTCTCTGTCCGCTCCGCTTCCATCCGGCTTTTTTAATTCCGGAAGTCCGCCTGATACCGGACTTACTGTAAGGGCAGTCACAGGAGTACCATGTTCTTCTGAAAACTCCACTGCATACTGGGGATCTGCATAGTCTAATATCATCACAGCTTTTCCTTCTGTAATGGTACAGGACTGCACAGCAGCCGGCAGTTTCTCCTGGCCCTCCTCGTTTCGGGCTCTGGCGCTGCTTCCCTTTTCT
Organism: uncultured Clostridium sp.; assembly: GCA_900551135.1. Lineage (GTDB taxonomy): Bacteria > Bacillota > Clostridia > Lachnospirales > Lachnospiraceae > UMGS1370. The sequence goes on along the minus strand of URUX01000030.1, from coordinate 8,449 downwards.
TCATTAAATGCTGCAACTGCCTGCTCTGCAAATGCCAGCAGCGCTTCTTCTGTATACTGTTCACCCTGAACGGTTTCTATGGTTGCAGTCGAAACGCTTCCGTCTGATGCTACGTAAATGCTGTTCTCCGCAGGCTGAAATCCGCCCTTTGAAGATGCCCCGCATCCATTTAGCAAGAAGCCGGCAGCAAGTATCAGGGCTGCCAGTTTTATATTTTTCATAATCTCCTCCTTATATGGGAAATCCCATATGAGGTATATCATAACCTCTTTCCCTGATATTTTCAATACCTTACTTATATTATGGTCTCTAAAATCTCCAGAGATTTAAACTCCCTGTCTATATACCGGTTCTGATTGTCTTCCACACAGACAGAAAACTCAGAAAGAACCGGATCCGTCACGGTAAACTGATACAGCTTTTCAATGGGGGAGGCTATGACGTACTGCCAGGTATAGGCCGCAGAATCACACACCTTCCGAGTCGGATACTCCGTATATTCTCCATTAATCACCATGGCTTTCAGTTCAAAAATCCGGCGGATCAGCAGATTGGGAATCGCCGGCTTCTGAAGCGCCCGCAAGGACTGGTAAAGCAGTTTCAGCATATCTGTGGCATCCATATTTTCTCTGGAATAATAATCTGCAATTTCCAGAAAATAGGAGCCATAACAGGCCGCCTCCATGTCCATGGCAATTTCGTCAAAATAATTGGTCACTTCCACAGAACTGAGGGTATACGCATCTCTTCCCTGAAAAAGCCGAAACGTTCCAAATACAAAGGTCCGGCCTGCCGCCATGAAAGAACTTCCCTGCCTTCTGGCTCCTCTGGCAAAAACGGTGATTTTTCCAAGTTCCCTGGTAAGGATCACCAGACGCTTATCATAGTCGCCGGAAGGAGTGGCTTTCATCACCATGCCGACAGCCGAAACCGTTTCTCTCATAGGTTCCTCCTACACATCTTTCTGGTTATAGCCGTAATTCTTCATCAAAATATCGCTGTCTCTCCACTCCTTGCGAACCTTTACCCACAGCTGCAGATTTACCTGGATTTCCATCATCTTTTCAATCTCTCTCCTGGCAGCAGTTCCGATTCTTTTTAGCATGGAACCGCCCTTTCCGATAATAATTCCTTTATGGGAATCTCTCTCACAGATGATGGTAGCCTCAATATCCATAATGCCGTCCCGGCGCTCCTGCATCTTTTCAATGGTAACTGCAATGCCATGGGGAATTTCATCATCCAGAAGACGCAGCGCCTTTTCCCGAATCAGTTCTGCCGCAATCTGCCGCATGGGCTGATCCGTAACGGTATCTTCATCATAAAATTCCGGTCCGTAAGGCAGGTATTTGAACATCAGGTCTATCAGTAAATCCGTCCCTTTTTTCTTCAAAGCAGAAACCGGCACAATCTCTGCAAATGGGCAGATGTCTTTGTAGGCATTGATGTACGTTAAAATATCTTCCTGCTGTTTCACCGTATCAATCTTATTGATTACCAGGATAACCGGGGTCGAAACCCGGTTTAACTGTTCTGCAATATGGCGTTCTCCCGCCCCGATAAAGGTGGTAGGCTCTACCAGCCACAAAATCACATCTACTTCTTTTAGTGTGTGCTCTGCTACATTTACCATATATTCGCCCAGCTTATTCTTGGCCTTGTGAATGCCTGGCGTATCCAGAAATACAATCTGGCCTCTGTCATCTGTATAAACCGTCTGAATCCGGTTTCTGGTGGTCTGAGGCTTATCTGAAGTAATGGCAATCTTTTGTCCGATCAGATGGTTCATCAACGTAGATTTCCCTACATTTGGCCGTCCGATCAAGGTGACAAAACCGGATTTTTTTTCCTGTGTATTCATAAAACTGCTCCTTTCTCAGACTCCAAATAAGTTTTTCACTTCTTTAAACATAGTTTCCTGATTTTTTACCTTTTCTTCATTTCCAATTACGCACAAACTTCCGGTATTCAAAACAGCCTGTACAATGGGTGCCAGCGCCCGGATGTCTTCCTGGGTTGCGGAAAGAATCTGTTCCCGTTCTTTCTGAAGCATTTCTTCTGTAACGCCGGACAGATAAGCAGACAGTCCTCTGGAACCCTTAATGGACGGAGTGAGAGGTGTATCCACATCGCTGATGGTTCCAATAACGTATTTGGTCATATCTCTTTCGTCTACGGTAAAGTGTTCCAGGTATGCTGGAATTCCCTGGTAAATCTCATTAGTCTCAGACAGATTTGGATCCCGGTAGGATACCAGATATCCTTCTCCAGAACGTCCAAATCCGCTCATACAGCCATAAGCGCCGCCTTTTACTCTCAGATTGATCCACAGATAGTCATAGCTTAAAATCACTTTCAGAATCCGCAAAGCGCCTGTATAAGAAAGGCCGGAATCTTTAAACGTACCGCATCTTGCCACATAGTTGACCTGGGACGCTGTCTTAAATCCCTCGTTGAAGTTTTCGCCGGTAAACTCCCGGACAGTTCCAAAAATGGCCTCTGCCTCATTTGCTCCCTCCGTCTCTTTGAACGAAGAGGTTTCCAGCGCCCGGACAAAGGATTCCAGTTCCCTTGCAAACTGTCCATATCCCTCGTCATCTGCCGTATAGCTGACCAGAAGGTTTTCCTTTCGAAACAGTTTTCCGGCAATCTCTCTTAATTTGGCAACCAGCACATTTCTGGCTCTTCCGCCTGCTTCATACTCCTTCACCACTTTTTCCAGGAAGTGATAAAAACCAATGCCGCCTGTTAAATCATTGAAGTACGAAACTGGAGAAAAATAAGAAGTCGCTCTGGCTACCGCCGCTGAGTGGGAACCGTTTTCCAGCTTCATTCTGGCTCTGGATTTGGTTTCTGCCAGAATTTCTCCCAGACGCTTTTCATCTTCCAGTTTTGAACGGGTCAAAATTTCCTCTAAAATCCCCAGTCCAAATCCAATTTTATCGTAAAGCACCTTTACTGAAGCCGCAAATACTCCGGTGAAATCCTTTGGATTATCCAGATTTGGGTATGAGTTGGTGGAAATCCCGATTCCGCCGCTGTTTAAATAAATCTCGCTGGTCAGATCTGCATAGGTATAATGTTCTGTATCGACATATCCTAAAATGGATTTTAAGATGCCCACATAAGGCAGATCCTCTTTTGGAATCTGTCTGGTATCAAACAAAAGCTGCAGATAACCGATTCCGGCTGTAAACAGGTTATGGTGGAGAACCGTTACTCCGGCTTCTTTCTTTTCATCCCAGTAAATCTTTTCTGCCTTTGTTCCAATATCCTCTCTCTTTAACAGCGGGATTTTTGCCAGTTCCTCCTGTGGGGACGGAATCTCCTGATATTCCTTTAATTCTCTGGTCTGCTGCACCAGCCGGTCAATCTCTTCTCTGGAAAGTCCTGCCTTCTTTTCTGCCAGCCTTGCTGCCAGTTCCGCATCTTCCCTGGCTGTCAGATTCCTCTGGGGCTTTACGGTAATCACTGCCTCAAATGGATTGTCCAGCAGATATTCTTTGATTAACTCTTCGAAATATCCCTGATTAACCGCTTCTTTTAAGAAATCAAAGGTCTCCTGCCAGCATAAGTGCATCATCGGATCTCCGTCATAAAGCCAGCTGTCCATAGACCACAGGCCGTACATCAGACCCTTTGGCGCTGAACCATAATCTGCCTCCCGGTAGCGGAACTCATAGTAATTCAAACCTGCTAACAGGCTCTTTTTATCAATTCCTTCTTCTGCCAGCTTTCTTAAGGTTCCTTTTACCACTGCTAAAAATTCGCCTTTTTGATCGGCGTCTGCATTTTTGGCGATCACGGAAAAGTACGGCTGCAAAATGCCGTTTTCATAGCCTCCCAATATATCCTGACCAATCCCAGCGTCATACAGCGCCTGCTTTAACGGCGCTCCCGGGGCGTCAATCAGGGTATATTCCAAAATCTGGAACGCCACATACAGCCTGGGATCTAAATCGGTCCCTGCCACCGTGTTTACCGAAAGGTAAGAGGCGTGATCCTCCGGCTCTCCGTCTGTAATGGAGTAATAAATCTCCTTTTCTGCCGGCTTGTCAAAAGGCGCCTGCAGTTTTATGGAAGAATCCAGTTCCTTTTTTCCATAATGGCACAAATAGGTCTTATCCAGCCAGTCCAGTTTTTCCGCCATATCCATATCTCCGTAAAGATATATATAGCTGTTGGACGGGTGATAATACGTGCTGTGAAACTCCAGGAACTGTTCATAGGTCAAATCCGGAATCGCTGCCGGATCGCCGCCGGACTCATTGGTATAAGAAGTATCTGGAAACAGTACCTGTCTGGTCACTCTGTCCAGCACACCTTCTGGAGAAGAAAATGCGCCCTTCATTTCGTTGTATACCACACCGTTAATGGTCAAATCATCTTCCGGGCTCTCCATCTCATAATGCCAGCCCTCCTGCTCAAAAATCTTAGGTTCCTTATAAATATTAGGATAAAACACCGCATCCAGATACACATGCATCAGATTCTGAAAATCCTTATCATTGCAGCTTGCTACAGGATAGCAGGTTTTATCCGGATAAGTCATGGCATTCAGGAATGTGTTCAGAGAACCCTTTACCAGTTCCACAAAAGGATCCTTTAATGGAAACTCCCTGGATCCGCAGAGCACACTGTGCTCCAGGATGTGTGCCACACCTGTGCTGTCCTTAGGTGGTGTGCGAAATGTGATATTAAATACTTTATTCTCATCATCATTCTCGATCAGCATAACTCTTGCACCTGTTTTCTTATGGCGCAGAAGCCAGCCTGTGGAATGGATATCTGTCAGGTTTTCTTCTGTTACAACTTCATAAGCTGTTAAATTTGCTTTGTTCATGTATGCCTCCAGTAATTTTTTTTGGCTTTTCTTTATAATCCGCCTTCTCCCGGAAAATGAGCTTCGTAAGCTTCCCTTGCTGCCTTTGTTATCATTTCCAGTTCTTCCTGCATATTGATTTCTTCCGGAAACACAATGGCAGTGGTATAGACATCTTTCTGAAGCTTACTCTTCGCACTTTTCTCACTGATAGGAACAATTCCGCACAGGGTAGTATTATATGTCTTGTCCTTCTCACAAAGTTCCATATAAGTCTTAACCATATGGCAGCATTCTCTGTAAAGCAGTTCCCTGTGAAGTTCGCTTTTTTCCTGCATTTCCCTGAATTTCAGTCTGGCAAGGTTTTTCTCGATTTCTTTTCTGGCCCTCTTTAAACCAAACAGCTTTCCCGCTGTATCCTTGCTGTATTCCATTGCCATCCAAAGCGCCAGATACCCATCAGCACGTGTACCGGAAACTGCCTCTGAAGGTTCTCCGTAACGCAGTTCCCACAGTTCCTTACGGACAGCATTTGCCTCCTCATCTTCGCCTGCAGCAATAGACTGGTCAAGAAACATCTTTCTTTTCATCGGATCATGCTCTCTGTAATAAAGAGCAATTATTGGTGTGTCTGTCATATATTTATCCTTTCCGGTTACTTTATCTGTAACTGTTTGCTACCTTTATCTTACAATCCAAAAATTTACTTTCATGGCTCTTCATAGGTAAGCTCTGTTTCTGCCAGAGACAGTGCCTCTTCAATAACCTGATCCATATCCATATAGCGATACATGCCAAGTCTTCCGCCAAAGATCACATTCTTCTCTTCCAGTGCGCGACGTTCATATTTATCAAACAGTTCACTGTTCTTCGGGTCATTGACCGGATAGTACGGCTCTTTGCCTTTCTCCCATGCTGCCGGATATTCTCTGGTGATCACAGTCTTTGGCTGTGTACCAAATTCAAAATGTTTATGCTCGATGATCCTTGTATACGGAACTTCATAATCTGTATAATTGACAACCGCATTGCCCTGATAATTTCCCATATCCAGCACTTCTGTCTCAAATCTCAGTGATCTGTATTCCAGTTCTCCGTAACAATAGTCATAAAATTCATCGATCATACCTGTAAAGAGTACTTTATCTGCCTGTGCAGTCAGTTCTTCTCTGTTTGCAAAGAAATCTGTATTCAGACATACCTGTACACCCTCCAGAAGTTTCTTCACAATACGTGTATATCCACCTTTGGGGATTCCCTGATAAGGATCTTTGAAATAGTTATTATCATAAGTATAACGCAAAGGCAGTCTTTTTATGATAAATGCCGGCAGATCTTTACACTCCCTGCCCCACTGCTTCCTTGTATATCCCTCTACCAGTTTCTCATATACGTCCTGTCCAACCAGTGCAAGCGCCTGTTCCTCCAGGTTCTTCGGATGGGTAATGTGCATTCTTGCGATCTGTTCCTGTATCTTCGCCTTTGCTTCTGCAGGAGTACGTACTCCCCAGAGCTGATGAAAGGTATTCATATTAAACGGCAGATTATATAATTCATCCTTATAGACTGCAATCGGTGAATTCACAAAATGATTAAATTCTGCAAACTGATTGATATAATCCCACACCTGTTTTCTGGAAGTATGGAAGATATGTGCACCGTATCTGTGTACCTGGATCCCCTCTACTTCTTCTGTGTAAATATTACCGCCGATATGACCTCTCTTATCGATCACAAGGCATGTTTTCCCCCGTCTTGTGGCCTCATGTGCAAATACTGCACCAAAAAGGCCGGCTCCTACTATCAGATAATCATATTTCTTCATGTGCGACACCTTCTTCTTGTAATAATCAAGCGGATAAAATCGTCCGCTTCGCTACGCAGCTCTACACCGAATAACTGCTCCGCAGTTTATCAGATTAAAAAAGCAGTAACGCTTTTTTTGCGCTACTGCTATTATAACAAATTCATCCGAAAATGGATAGTCTTTCTATTCTATTATTTTCCTGCCACTTTATCAAACACATCTGTGATTTCTTTGGATGGTGCTTTCGTAGCCAGACTGAAGATAATGATCATCACAAGGCTGACAGCAAAACCTACAGCCAGAGAATAAAGTCCTGTATAAGAACCCAAAGTCTGTCCTGCCACAAGCGGTATATAATCCCAGATGATAACTGTCAGGCCACCGGAAACAATACCTGCAACTGCACCTGTAAGGTTTGTTCTTCTCCAGAACAGTGACATTACCACAGTCGGACCAAACGCTGCACCAAGACCGGCCCATGCATTGGATACCAGTCCCATGATACTGCTGTTCGGATTCCACGCGATCACAAATGCCAGAACAGACACCACGATAACCGTAAGTCTTGCAACTGCAAGGATTTCCTTTGAGTCTGCATCCTTCTTAATGAACTGATGATATAAATCCTCAGATGCTGCGGACGCTGTTACCAGAAGCTGTGAATCCGCTGTGGACATAATTGCCGCAAGAATACCGCAGAGGAAGATTCCTCCGATAAACGGAAGTCCCAGATGACTGGAAAACAGTTTATTGATCATCTCGATAAATACACTCTCTGAGGAAGATGCACCATTTTCACCAAGTACAGTCGGAAGCAGATATGCACGACCTATAATACCGATAAAGCACGCTGCTGTCAGAGAAAGGATATCCCACACGATTGCGATCGCACTGGATTTTTTTAATTCTTTCTCACTCTTTACAGCCATGAAACGGGTAAGGATGTGAGGCATGCCACAGTATCCAAGTCCCCATGCAAGCTGGGAAAAGATTTCAACAAATGTATATGGGCGCTCTCCGTTCTCAAAAGGATTCAGGAAAGCTGCTGCTCCACCCGGTGCTCCGCTCTGTGTCAGAAGATCACTCAGACTTCCGCTCAGTGTCAGATATGCAACCAGCGGAACGATCAGAAGACCGATCAGCATCAGTGTTCCCTGTACAAAGTCAGTTACACATACAGCCATAAATCCCCCCATAAATGTATAACAGAGGATAACTGCTGCACCAATTGCCAGAGCTATATGATAATCAATTCCAAATACTGTGTTAAAAAGTTTACCGCCTGCTGCCAGTGCAGAAGCTGTATAAACCAGGAAAAAGATTACGATCACGATGGATGAAAGCAATAACAGGATTCTCTTCTTATCCTGAAATCTGTTCTCAAGAAATGCCGGGATTGTAAGGGAATTGTTTGCTGCGATCGTATATTTACGAAGTCTGTGTGAAATACACACCCAGTTTAATACAGTTCCGATGAACAGACCTACAGCAATCCAGATCTGTCCTGTTCCCAGTGAATAAATTGCTCCCGGAAGTCCCATTAAGAGCCATCCGCTCATATCTGATGCCTGTGCTGAAAGAGCAGCTACCCATGCATTCAGTCCACGTCCGCCCAGAAAATAATCTTCCGAGCTGCTTGTTTTTTTCATATAAACCACACCAATGACTATCATAAGTAACAGATAGGCAACAAATGCGGACAATATGATCATTGTTGTACCACTCAAATTTACTCCTCCTTTTTTCTTCTTTTTTTCATACACTCTGGATTTGTCAAAGTATGTTCTGTTTCCTTCACATATTTATCCAAAAACAGAATA
>URUX01000029.1 GCA_900551135.1 uncultured Clostridium sp. | reverse complement strand
AGGTTAAGGAATTGGTTTTCTTATCATACCATACTGCATTGTTGTGGAACCAGTCTCTTTCAGACCAGCTTCCGCTCTTTCCAAGACCTGGCGTGATTACATCTTTGTAATCCCATTTCTTTAAAATCTCTCCGGTCTCTCTGTCGATCAGAACGCACATATCCTCTACCGTATCGGAACGCAGATCTTCGGTTAAACACAACAGATTTCCGTCTGGCATTTCAAATGCATCATGGTGGGAACCGCCAAAGATCTTGTATTCTTTATAAATCTTACCGCACAGGCTGACTTCATAAAGTCCGGACATGTAATACGGCATCTGAATCAGACGGTCTGTACCCATCAGAATATGACCGTTTCTCAGACGTTTCATATCAAATACACACTTAATATTTAAGCACCATCTCAAATCTCCTGCGTAGTCATAAGCAGATGCCTTTTCACCACTGGACGGAGTTAAGAAAATGCAGTTATCCTGCATATATTCAGGAGTTGTATCCATAGAGTAGATAAAACCGTTTCCGCAGTCCGGTTTTCCCATCTCAATCTCTACTACATGAGACTCACCCCGGTACTCGCGGATCTCCACTTTGTTGGTATATTCCGGATACAGCCCCATAACTGGCAGCACATGCTCTTTTGCCTTTGGGAATGTATGGCTGATGTTCGCCTCTTTGGTTTTTCCAAAAACAGTTACCGTAACTGCCGTTTCCTCTTCTGTATTAAATGCAATCACTGCTGTCAGAGGGGCGATAAAGTAAAAATTCGTACGGACAATTGGATTGTGGATGGTATAACTGCCAGAACGCAGTTCTTTTAACAGTTCTTCTTCTGCTTTTGCCTGGCGATCAATTAAATGTTCCTGAAATACATAACTTGCTCCTGCCATAGTACTTCTCCTTTTTGTTTTGATAATTTCATAGTAACAGCTGAAATCGTTACATTGATGTTGTTAATAGTTTATCACTATCGTTATTTCATTACCTTAGCCCAAACTAATTTTTTATTCGAAGTCATAAGAAAGTTCTAAACGCACTTCCGTTTTTCCTTCATATTCCCAGACTGAAACAGAATATTCCGAAATATCCGCATACCAGAACTCTTCTCCGCCCTCCATCGTCTTTAACTCTGCATAAATCTGCTCTGCCGTTTCCTTTGTGTTGGAAAATCCGGCTAATTCTCCTATCGTCTGCGCTGCCCATGCTGCAGTTAAAAACGCCTGCTCTCTGTCATTTAGTTCCACCTCAAACCAGTGAATCTCTCCGGAAGCTGTATCGGACCCCAGACTCACCCCGGACCAGTAATCCGTCTCTTTCATTCCAGGCTCTAATACATACCATTCCATGGTTCGGTTATAGGAAGAATAACTCTCAGTTTCTTCGCCATAAGAATATAGCAGATTTACGGTATATTCATCATAAGAATCTATCGGAAGTCCCTCTTTTGCAAGATATTCCTCGAGTTTTTCAGAAAATACTTTATCTGATACGGGAAAATGAGTATAGGTATCACAGCGATCTCCAAATCCCATTTCTCGCCGTTCCATCACTTCTTCATCAGACAGTTCCATAACTCCTTCTTCATAATTCCAGTCTTCCTCTTCCGATATCATAATCCCCGCCTCATCCGTATACTCTGACATGGAAATTCCTATTCCATTTTCAAACGCTTCTGATGCCAGGCGTTCCGGTATTTTTTCATAAGCAATACTCCCAATCACTGCCATAATTATATTAATTACTATCCAGATTCCCAGTATTGTTACAATAATTTTTCCGATCTTTCCTTTCTTTTTCGGTTTCTTTTCTTGAGAAATCTCTATGTCTGGAAACACGCTTTCCGATGGATTTTTATATGGATTATCTTCCACAGGTTCAGGGGTACCATGGTAATCACAATCGGTCTCCCAGTCCGGATGACGCTCATTTAAATAGTACCGCACATCCCATTCCAACGGCTTTCTTACAATTTTATGGCAAAAAGGGCAGTAATTTCCCTTTAATTTTCCATCACATGAAGGGCAAATTTTCTGCTTCATAGGCCGCCTCCTTTTATCATTTATAAAAAACATATATCTGCTGCCATCTGCTTTCTTTTTAATTTTATCATACTCATTTTCCACTGTCTATTTGATATTGCACATCTCCGTCTTTTGTTTTGCTGATTGTCATTTTTTTATCAAACTTGTGAAAAAGCTTGCTTTTTTTTCCATCTGCTGGTAAAATGCAACCAACTGCTTTGGCATAAGCCAAATGTGTGCACAATAATACATGTAAGGAGATTCCCTATGGAACAGACAGGAGTCAGGGCATTCTTAAAACGTAAGAATGTCAACATTACCGTCCAGACCTATCTCATTGATGCATTGGGTGCCATGGCATTTGGCTTATTTGCATCTCTATTGATAGGTACGATCTTCGCCACACTCGGCGACAAAACCCAGATTCAGACATTTATTGTAATTGCAGATTATGCAAAAAGCGCTACAGGAGCAGCCCTCGGCGTTGCCATTGCTTATGCTTTAAAAGCACCTCAGCTGGTACTGTTTTCTGCAGCTACAGTAGGTATTGCAGGAAATGCCCTCGGAGGACCTGTAGGTGCTCTGGTTGCAACAATTGTAGCGACAGAACTTGGAAAAATCGTATCCAAAGAAACCAGGGTTGACATCTTAGTTACCCCCGGCGTCACCATTATTTCCGGCGTTTTAATTGCACAGTTTGTAGGACCTGGCGTAGCCGCTTTTATGGATGCGTTTGGAATGATGGTAAAGACTGCTACCGAAATGCAGCCTTTCTTTATGGGTATTTTAGTTTCCGCTTTAATCGGCATCGCCTTAACTCTTCCCATCTCCAGCGCAGCAATTTGCATTGCCTTAACCCTGGATGGACTGGCAGGCGGAGCTGCTACGGCTGGATGCTGCGCTCAGATGGTGGGCTTTGCAGTTTTAAGTTTCCGTGAAAACGGAGTTGGCGGCCTTCTGGCACAGGGACTTGGCACTTCCATGCTTCAGATGGGAAATATTGTGAAAAACCCCAAAATCTGGCTTGCTCCTACCCTTGCCTCTATGATTACCGGCCCCATTGCCACAGTTGTATTCCGTCTGACCAATATCCATACTGCTTCCGGTATGGGAACCTGCGGCCTGGTCGGCCCCATTGGCATCTATACTTCCATGGGCGGCGGCGCCAATATGTGGCTTGGCATTTTATTGGTATGCTTTGTCCTTCCAGCCATCTTCACCTGGATTTTCGGCGAAATATTCCGAAAGCTGGGATGGATCAAAGACGGCGATTTAAAATTAGATTTGTAATGAATTTTATTTTAAGCAGATATTTCTAAAAACAAATCCTTCGTAAAATTCAGCATTTTCACGGCTGGCTTCTATGGAGGATTTAATACCAAATACAACAGCCGGCAGCGAATTTTCCGCTGCCGGCCTCTTCTTTCATATTTAACCTTCAAATCCTACGCTGTGCAAGAATTTTCCAAAATCCTGACGTCCTTTTTCTGTGCATTTATAAACGCCGGCGTCTTCCAGTACCCTGGAGAATACCAGTCCTACTTCTTCCTGTAAGATTCCATCAATCGTATCCCTTGTAACGGTTTCATATTTTGGAAGAAATTCTTCTACCCAGTCTGCATGTTTTGCCAGAACCTCATTGTCGCGAATATTCTTTCCCTCTATAATGCAGTCTGCCAAATCAGCCAGTTCTGTCTTTAATCTGGAAGGAAGCACTGCCAGTCCCATAACCTCAATCAGGCCAATGTTCTCTTTTTTAATATGGTGAAGTTCCTGATGGGGGTGATATACACCCAGAGGGAACTCTTCTGTGGTAATATTGTTCCTCAATACCAGATCCAGTTCGTACAGTTCGCCATTCTTTCTTGCAATTGGTGTGATAGTGTTGTGCGGTTCACCATCTGTTTCTGCATAAATAAAGGCATCTTCATCTGTATATGTTCTCCATGCCTGCAGCACCTTATCGCCCAGCTGAATTAAACGATCCGAATCCTTGCAGCGGAGACGGAGAACAGACATCGGCCAGTGAACAATACCGGCTTCTACATCCTCAAAGCCTTCCATGGTAAAATGCTGTTCCATCGGCGCCTTGGCCATAGCAAAGGTATAATGGCCGCCCTGGAAATGGTCATGGCTTAAAATAGAACCGCCGACAATTGGCAAATCTGCATTGGAACCAAGGAAATAATGCGGAAACATCTTTACAAAATCGAACAGCTTAATAAACGTAGCTTTCTCTATCTTCATCGGAACATGCTGGCCATTAAACACAATACAGTGCTCATTATAATATACATAAGGAGAATACTGGAAGCCCCACTGGGAATCGTTGATGGTAATCGGAATGATTCTGTGGTTATTTCTGGCAGGATGGTTGGTACGGCCTGCATATCCTTCATTTTCCCGGCACAGCAGGCATTTCGGATAGCCGCTCTGCTTGGCCAGCTTTGCTGCTGCAATAGCCTTTGGATCTTTTTCCGGTTTGGATAAGTTTACCGTAATATCTAAATCCCCATAAGGAGTAGCTGTTTTCCACTTCATGTCCTTGCATACACGGTAACGGCGGATATAGTCCGAATCCTGACTTAATTTATAATAGTAATCCGTTGCTTCTTCCGGAGAATGGTCATAATGTTTCCAAAACTCATCCACTACCTGACTGGGACGGGGCATCAGACAATTCATCAAACGGGTGTCAAATAAATCCCGATATGTAATACTGTCCTCCGGCAGCGCTCCATTTTCATGGGCAGCATCCAGTAATTCCTTTAAAATTAATTCCAGATTGTCTGACTCGACAGCGCCCTCAGGCTCTTCATACTCATCCATCTTCATAACATCCAGAATCTGATTGGTGGCATAAATGCGGTCTGTTTCTGTAATCAGACCTGCTTTTAATCCATATTCGACCAATCCTTTAATCGCTTCACATACCATGGTATTTCCTCCTGGTTTTTTAATTGCAGGCATCTGTTCTGCCCAAACTTATGATACTATTATAACTACTTTCCCGATAGAACACAATGTATTTTCTCCTGGTTCCCCTATAATTTTGTTACATATTTCTGAATCCGTCCGGTAATAATTCCACCCAGAATACCAATACATGCCCCGGCTGCCGTACCGGCAATCAGAAGCGCCGGGAAATATACAAATACAGATCCATCCAAAATTACTGCTGCCACCATAAGCTGGCCGAGATTGTGGGCCGCCCCGCCCAAAATGCTGACTCCCACAGTGCTGAACAAATGATATTTTTTGCATAAAATCATAACAGCAAGACTTAGCATTCCACCGACCAGACCATAAAACATAGACGAAAATCCTGCTCCAAATAACAGACTGGATAATACAATCCGAATCAGGCTGATACCTATGGTTCCCAGTGTACCTATAGTATAAAGCCCTACCACAGATACCAGATTTGCCAGTCCCAGCTTAATTCCAGGAACCATCAGATGTATGGGAAACACCGACTCAATATAGCTGAAAATAAACGCCAGGGAAATTAAAATTCCATATAGCGCTACCTTTTTTGATGCGGGCATTCTCATAAACTCCTTTTCATTTTAAAAACTGTTTTGCTTCATTTCATTCTAGCACAGGAACCGGCTCTTTTCAATCTGCGGATTGCTTGCATCTTTCCCTGTGCCTGTGGTAAAATAGGAACACTACATTTCAGGAGATGACCCTACATGAAATATAAACGAGAACTTATTCTGGTTGCAGGCCTGGTTTTTACTGCGGTTATCTGGTCTGCCAGCCAAAAAATTCTGCATTCTGCCCCTGCTGCTGTTGCTCGGGTTTCGGTAGACGGAACGGTAACTGCTTCCCTCGATTTAGATGAAGATACCGAACTTACCGTAACTGGAAAGAACGGCTGCTATAACAAACTGATTGTACGAAATGGTGAGGTATGGTGCGACTCTGCTTCCTGTCCCGATAAAGTCTGTGTGAAACAGGGCAAAAAAAGCCACAACGGCGATACCATTGCCTGTCTTCCAAACAAAATGATCGTCACCATTGTGGCTCAATAACTATTATTTAGCTGCCAGCAGCTGATTAAAATAAGAAAATACCCTGGATTTTTCCATAATGCCAATGAGTACCGCAGCAATAATCGTACCGCACATGGTACTCATAAAAAATGGCATTACGTACATAAATAATGCTGCCTCTTTTCCCATTAAAAACTCAGCAACGGGATAGCAAAGAATTCCTCCTAACAGTCCAGTTCCAACTACCTCGCCTACATAGGCTGCTGCCAGCTTTCCACTTTTCTGGTAAAGCAGTCCGCACAAATACGCTCCTACCATGCTTCCCGGAAACGCCAGCAGGCTTCCGGTTCCAATCAGATTTCGAATCAGGGATGTGGTGAATGCCATTGCAACTCCATACCAGGGGCCCAGAAAGACTCCTGCAATCACATTGCACAAATGCTGGATTGGAAAGCATTTGGAGGCTCCGATCGGAATCGCAAATCCGGACATGGACACTGCCACCGCTGCCAGCATTGCGCTGACTGCCAGTTTCTTTATATTTATCTTCATTTTTATTTCCTCCATTTTCTGTTTTTTACTCTTCGTAAATATTTACAATTTCACCATCTAAAATCCGGTTCATATTTTTAACTGCACAGAAATTTCCGCACATGGAACAGGTATCTTCTTTCTCTGGTTTGGCAGACGCGCGATATGCTCTTGCCTTTTCCGGATCTATGGATAACTCAAACATTTTTTCCCAGTCCAGTTTCTTTCTTGCCATACTCATCTCATGATCCCAGTCTGCTGCGCCTTTCACTCCCTTTGCAAGATCCGCTGCATGTGCTGCAATCCGGGAGGCAATAATCCCTTCTTTTACATCATTTACATCTGGAAGACGCAGATGTTCTGCCGGTGTTACATAGCACAAAAAGGCTGCTCCATAAGCTGCGGCAACTGCCCCGCCAATAGCTGCCGTAATATGATCATATCCCGGAGCCACATCCGTTACCAGCGGGCCCAGAACGTAGAAAGGCGCTCCTTTACAGATGGTGTTTTGTATTTCCATATTTGCCTTAATCTGATTTAACGGCATGTGGCCTGGTCCTTCTACAATTACCTGTACATCCTTTTCCCAGGCCCTCCTGGTCAGTTCTCCCAGGGTTACCAATTCCTCAATTTGGGAAATATCGGAAGCATCTTCAATACAGCCAGGACGGCAGGCATCCCCCAAACTCATCGTTACATCATATTCCCGACAAATATCCAGCACTTCATCGTAATATTCATAAAATGGATTTTCACATCCCGTCATTTCCATCCAGGCAAAAATAATAGAACCGCCTCTGGATACAATATTGGTAAGACGTTTCGCCTCTTTAAACCGTTTTGCAGTCATTTTATTAATTCCTGCATGGATGGTCATAAAATCCACGCCGTCTTCTGCATGCATCCGTACAATGTCAATCCACTCTCTGGAGGTAATCTCTTTTAAAGCTTTGTGATAGTAAACGACTGCATCGTAAATCGGTACCGTACCAATGATCGCCGGACATTCTGCTGTCAGTTTACGCCGGAAGGTCTGGGTATCTCCAAAGGAACTCAAATCCATAATCGATTCTGCTCCTAATTCCACGGCATCCTTCACCTTTTGAAGTTCCATATCCAAGTCCTTACAATCCCTGGAAGTACCGAGATTTACATTAATCTTGGTTTTCAGCATAGAGCCAATGCCATTGGGATTTAAGCAGGTATGGTTTCTATTGGCAGGGATTGCAATCTTCCCCTGTGCCACTAATCCCATTAATTTCCTCTCATCAAACTGCTCTTTTTTGGCTACCAGCTTCATTTCTTTTGTCAAAATTCCTTTTCTGGCAGCATCCATCTGTGTTGTGTAGTTCACCGCTTGTCCTCCTTTTTGAGGGATACCCGCTTTCCGCTGCCTGTGAAGAAAAAGGCCCATACCCCCGCAAGGATATGAGCCTAAAATCCACCAATACAGCATTGGCTTATTGCATTCTCTCCCTACGTTGGAATTACCCAAATCAGGTTCTACAGGTCGAAGTTGATGACTTCCTCTCAGCCCGCTTCACGAGCTCCCTCTTGTTATTTGATTATTATTTTGTAGCGATTCCGGACCGCTCTATTATTTTACTAATAAAGACTTTCCTGTCATTTCTTTTGGCTGCTCCAGTCCCATTAATTCAATTAAAGTAGGAGCAATGTCTGCCAGGCATCCGCCTTCTCTCAGCTTATATGCAGGATCTGCGTTTACCAGGATAAACGGAACCGGATTGGTTGTATGAGCAGTCCATGGCTCGCCAGTCTGGTAATCCACTAACTGTTCTGCGTTGCCGTGATCCGCACAGATAAACAGAACGCCACCCATCTCTTTTACTGCGTCTACGGTACGTCCTACACAGGCATCCACTGTCTCAATCGCCTGAATTGCTGCTGCTTCCACGCCAGTATGTCCAACCATATCCGGATTTGCAAAGTTGATGATAATTACATCATACTTGCCGGATTTGATTGCCTCAACCAGCTTATTGCATACTTCCGGAGCACTCATCTCCGGCTTTAAATCGTAAGTAGCAACTTCCTTTGGAGAATTTACTAAAATACGATCTTCGCCTGGATTTGGCTCTTCAATACCGCCATTAAAGAAAAAGGTAACATGAGCATACTTTTCTGTCTCTGCAATTCTGGCCTGAGTCATGTTGTTAGCGGCTAAAAACTCGCCAAACGTATTGGTAATGCTTTCCTTATGGAATGCAACCAGCTTATTGGCAATGGTTTCATCATAATCTGTAAAGCATACATATACCAGATCTAATTTCTTTTCTCTGTCAAATCCAGTAAATTCATCATCACAGAATGCACGGGTAATCTCTCTTGCTCTGTCAGGACGGAAGTTATAGAAAATAACAGAATCGTGATCCTTAATCGTCGCTACCGGAGCGCCATTTTCCATTACAACAGTAGGCATTACAAATTCATCATATTTTTCCTGATCATAGGAAGCCTGAATACCGGCAGTTGCAGACTCAGCCGGAACCCCTTCCCCTTTAGTCAGGGCAGCGTATGCTTTCTGCACCCGATCCCAGTTTTTGTCACGATCCATTGCATAATAACGTCCTGCTACAGATGCAACTTTTCCTACTCCGATTTCTGCCATCTTTTCTTCTAATTTAGCCACGAAATCCTTTCCGGATGCCGGAGGTGTATCACGGCCGTCTAAGAAGCAGTGAACGTAAACCTTATCCAGTTCTTCTCTCTTTGCCATCTCTAACAGACCATAGATATGGGTAATGTGACTGTGCACGCCGCCATCGGAAACCAGGCCGTACAGATGCAGGGAAGAATCATATTTCTTACAGTTTGCAACTGCCTCTTTAAATGCCGGAATTTCAAAGAAATCGCCATCCTGAATGGACTTGGTAATACGGGTCAGTTCCTGATATACAATACGGCCTGCACCCATATTTAAATGACCTACCTCAGAGTTGCCCATCTGGCCATCTGGAAGTCCTACTGCCATACCGCTGGCATTGCCATGTACAAAAGGATACTGCTTCATCAGCTGATCCATCACTGGAGTCTTTGCCTCGCAGACTGCATTGTGGCTGCAGTTGTCATTTAAGCCATATCCATCAAGAATCATTAATACGGTTGGTTTCTTGCTCATTATTTATAATCTCCTTTCAAAATATAAGGCTCTTTGGGGATTATTTTACTCCAATGTGAAAAATATAGCAAGCGGTTTTTCAGTCAGATTCCTATATCTTGTTGCGATAATACTCCTGAAGCACAAAAAATGCTTTCTTTTTATAATTTTTCTCCATATTTATCAGACCCTTGCTGTTTTTGCCTTCCTGCAATGGATGCATACGGATTGGAGAAATAAAATCATACAATACCCAGGGGAACAGTCCCTGAATCTTTCCATCGGTATATGCAATCTGCTTTTTATATACTTTTTCCTGATGTTCTTCTGTAAACAGTTCCTCCTCTCCGCCAAAATGTCCGGCTTTTGCTCCCGCACCTGTTTCCGTAATCACCAATGGCTTTCCAAGATTGGTATTGTTCAGAATCGTCTCAAGTCCCTTATAATCCCGATAATACCATCCATAATACTCGTTAAACGCCACAATATCCACATACTGGCTGAGCCGGTCCTTTACCTCCATGATATTAATGTCCACCAGACATGCTGCGCTGACCAGACGGGTATCGTCCACTTCCCGGCAGACCTCCGTCAGCTTTCTCATAAAGTTCAGCCGGTCTTCTGTATCTGGATTTTCATTTCCTACACTCCAAATGATGACACTTGCCCGATTTCTGTCTCTGGCAATCAATTCCCGAAGCTGATTTTCCGCATTTTCATAGGTATCCGGATTATTAAAATCCAATGCCCAGTATACCGGGATTTCTTCCCACAAAAGGAGTCCCATCTCATCTGCCAGCATGGCCATACGGTGGCTGTGAGGATAATGGGTCAGACGAAGGGCATTGCAGCCCAATTCTTTTGCAGTCCTGATAATCTGGATTCTTTCCTCATCTGTCGTAATACGGCCCGTATTCTTACTCTCCTCATGGCAGCACACGCCTTTTAAATAAATCTTCTTTCCATTTAAGAAAATGTCCGTTCCCTGAACCCGAATCTGCCGGAATCCAATCCGGTCTGTGACAATGTCCGCTCCGCAGGATACCTCTGTCTCATAAAGATACGGATTTTCACAGTCCCACAGAATCGGATTTGCCGTTACCGTTACCTGGGCTTTTCCAGTTTCATCCGTTTTTGCTTCCGTATCAATTCCCAGTTCTTTTATCACAAAACGGCAGACAGCTCCTTCTCTCTTTTCATTCATCCACGCAGTAAAGCGAATATGATGATAGGTATCATCCGGTACCAGTTCAGCAGTAAAGTTTTGAATAAATTCTTTTGGTACGGTAATTAATTCTACAGAACGGTAGATTCCTCCATAGTTAAACCAGTCATAGGTGGCAGACGGAATCTGTTCTTTTTCTCTCCGGTTATTTACAGTAATAATGATATGATTTTCTTTTTGCAAAAATGGGGTAATCTCTGCAGAAAACGGGGTAAATCCGCCTCTGTGCCTGCCCACTAATTCTCCGTTCAGCCAAATCCGGCACTCATAATTTGCTGCACCAATCCGCAAAAATACCTTTTTATCCTCTGTATTTTTATCGTAAACAAAGTGCCTGCTGTAAACAGTTTCGCCCTCATAATACCAGTATTTCTCACTGATACAGTTCCAGCATCCCGGAACCTGCACCTTTTCCAGCTGTGCAAAATCAAAATCTGTCGGTATTTCTCTTCCCTGGTTATCCTTTCCGAAAGGTCTGTATAATTTTTTCCGGGTTAACGTCCGAAACACATCCGGCGTAAACCCCCATACTCCGTCCAGCTTTTCCACCGGGCGATCGTAATATCCCAGAAAACTCTCCCAAGTCAGATACGGAATCTGATTCTTCGCATCAAAATCCATGTTTAAAATATCATCATAATCTTCTTTCATCTGGTTCATTTCTGTTTCCTCCGTATTACTTATAAAAATATGGCTAATTATCCCTTAACACTTCCTGCTGCGATTCCATCCATTACTTTTCTCTGTGTAATTAAAAATACTAAAACAACCGGCAAGGAAATCGCTGTAGAAAGCGCTGCTGTCATAGACAAATCTACTCCCAAATCAGAATTTAAATTAACCAGCATAGCCGCCATATTGTAAGTACTCATATCTTTCGATAACATCAGTACCGGAAGCCACAATCCCCAGCTTGATAAAAACGAAATCAATGTAGCAGTCGTAAAAACCGGATACATAACCGGTGTGACAACTTTAAAAAATATTTGAAATTCTGATGCACCGCCAATGGTGGCAGCTTCAACCAGTTCGTAGGGTAATGATTGGAAAAAGTTTCGGAACAGGAAAAATGGCAACGCTGCTCCCCAGGCTCCCGTAGACGAAGCCAGAATAATTCCCAGGAAATTATTTGTACCGTATAGCTTCAATTGAATTACCATTACATACAAGGGAATTAACAGCAAAACTGCCGGATACATCAAGCTGACTGTAAAGGAAGTTTCTATCAGGCGAAAACCTGGCAAATCTTTTTTCCGGTAAAGGGCATACCCCCCAAGGGAGGTGGCAAGCACGACTATAAGCGTGCTTCCCACAGCAATAATAATACTATTTTTAAAATAGTGCCAGAGTGAATTGCCAGATAACGTCATAATTCCCTGCCATCCACTTAAAACCCATTTTTCCGGAAGTAACGATAAGGGATTCTGGATTAAATCCTGATTGGTTTTAAACGATCCAAACAGCATCCATAAAAAAGGATAAATCATAATAAAAGATACTATCGTAAGCAATATGTATACCAATGCCGTAACCATTTTATTTGTTTTCATTCAAACGCCTCCCAATTATCGACCCTGCAACTGTCAGCAGCGCAATCAGCGCAAACAGAAATGTAGCGATTGCCGTGGCAGATCCAAAATCCATCTTTTCGTATTTGCTATATGCGTAGTAAGAAAGGAAATTGGTCGCATAGTTAGGTCCGCCAAAGGTAATAATTCTGGATACTGTATAAGTCTTTAAAAACTGAATTACCGCATATGCGCCATTTAATACAAAGGCCGGCTTTAAGGCTGGAAGCGTAATGTAAAAGTAAAGTTGCCACGCATTTGCACCATCCGTTGTGGCCGCCTCATACATAGTACTATCAATTAACTGGTAATTTGTAAGAAAAATAATTGTATAAAGTCCTACATGCTTCCACAGTTCTACAAATGCCAGCACTCCTATTGCAATCGGCCCCTCTGTTAACCATCCTACCGGTTCCATTCCCATCAGTTCCAGCAGGCTGTTCATTGCACCATTTGAATTAAAAAACTGTTTCCAAACTACAGAACTTACCACATCTGGTGTAATAAATGGAATGAAAATTGCCAGTTTGAATATAAGCTGGGCTTTTTTGCTTAATCCCTTATTATTCAGCAGCTGGGCAAGCAAAAGAGCTGCCACCATGTTCAAAGGTACACTGATTACGGTAAATAAAACAGTAACCTTAAATGAATCCCAAAAATATGGATCAGAAAATAATTTCTCATAATTTTTGAATCCAACAAATACCGGTTCTGTCAGTATCGTAGTTCCTTTAAAAAACGAATAATATATGCTGCTGATCATGGGATATACGCCGAACACAATCGACAATACTGCGAATACCCCAATACAGCATCCAATATTTTTTAAGTATCTTCATTTAATCAACCCCATACTCTGCTACCATAATCTTACTGATTGGCCTCTATTGCGCTCTGAACACTGGCATGAAGTTCTTCTACGCAAGTCTTGATTTCTGCTTCTCCCTTTGCATTAAATGCTTTCATAAGTCCTTTTTCATATGTCTCCAGTAATTCCGGATAATACGTAAATCCTCCATTATAGGAATCTGCTGGGTAAATCGGAATGCTTTCATCAAAGAAAATCTTCTGATTTTGAGACAATTTGTCTTTATCTACTACACTATAGTCCATGCAGGAACCCATCGTTTCAAAGCTGGCCTGCTGTGCTGCCTCTGACAGACAATATGTCAGATATGTTTTTGCTGCTTCTTTTTCAGGCGCATTTTTAGGCATTGCAATTCCTCTGACGCCGCCTAATAAAAGGCCGCTTTCCTTCTCCTCTCCAAATGAAGGCCATGTTGTTACCTCATATTCTCCAACACCACTGTCAGGCTTATCCCATCCAGCCGCATTCCAGTTTCCTACCCGGAACATTCCAATGCTTCCGCTCTGTATTTTTGTATACATTGCCGCAAAGTCTTCATTAATCGCATCCTTATCCCAAATTGCATTTTCCCCTGCATATAAAGAGATAATTTTCTCAAAATACTCCGCATTTTTCTCAATCTGGCTTTCCGGAGCGCTGTTTAACCAAACATCCGAAATTCCATTTCCGCCTGTTAAGAACAGATTAAATGCCTGTCCCGGATCTGTGCCTAAATGAAGCGTAAAACCTGAAAGTCCTGCATTTTTATACTCTTGCCCTAAAGCCACAAAATTTTCGAATGTATTTGGAAGTTTATCCTCGCTAACTTCAACACCCGCTACATCGGTACGATATCCCAGCCCATTTACAGACCGGTTAATCGGGAAAGCAATCAGCTGCCCGTCAGAAGAAATAATCTGTCTGTCGCTGTCTGTGACTACTTCATGATTTTGAGTCTGCTCCAGAACACTGGTTAAATCCTCGAATCCGCCTCCAGACTGCTGATGGGTTACCAGCAGACGAGATGCTTCATTTTTAGAACAGGCTACAGATTCTACAAACAAAAATTTTCGGGAACGTTTTTTAGATATGGTAGCCCAAGACGAGTGTCTGAATCTTACTCTCTCTGATATGTGCCAGCACCTTGATATTAGCAAAACCCATCTCGAACGTCTGGTTCGAGAGGAGTTTGGCTGTGGTGCAGTTGAATATTATCATAAACTCAAGTTTATGAAATCATGTTTTCTTCTCCAAAATACAGATGTTCCTATCCGAATGATTAGTGAACAGTTAAAATTTTATGATGAAAGCCACTTTACCCGCTTTTTTAAGAAACAATGCGGTCAGACACCTTCCCAGTACCGCAATAATTCCAGAACACCTGTAGACCTGTAATGAAACCTGTTTTTACATGTACTGTGCCAAAATGCCCAACACAATTTTCATTCCAGTCGGAAGAGAATCTAAATCCACCCACTTTTCCCTGGTATGGGCTCCGCCTCCCCGCACAGTACCAATGGTATTGGCAGGAACCCCTATGGACAGTGGAATATTGGCATCTGTCGAAGCGGGTGAAAAATCAATCTCTCCATCATAAAATTCCCGAATACAGGCAGCATTGCTCTCAGTCCAGCTTTCCAGTTCCGTCCGGTCATACGTTCCTGCTCCAGGCCGGATTCCTAAAATTTCTACGTGAATCTGTTTCCCCTGTCTGCGGAATTTTTCAATGACTTGCCAAAACTTTGCTTCCATTTCTTTTAAACATTTTTCGCTGCTGGAACGGTATTCGTACAACAGCACCGCTTCCTGAGGGATGGAATTAACCGTGGTTCCTCCGGTTATCGTTCCTACATTGTAGGTAGTGGTTTCTTCTGCAGGCGGTTCTATCTGATACAATTCATTTATAATCTGTGCCGCAATATAAATGGCATTATCCCTTCCAAAATTCCGGTAAGAATGACCGCCTTCGGTCTGAACCCGAATCTGATACCGGTGAGAACCTACCGGAGTATGGACGCAGGCTGACAAATAACAGTCAAAGGAATAACATGCTTTTATCTGGCTTCCATAGTTTTTAAATATCTCTTTGCAGCCCTTTAAATTTCCCAGCCCCTCCTCGCAGGAATTGGCTACGACCATAATGCCGGTTTTCAGTTCATCTGCATGCTCTGCCAAAAAAGCCGCCCCCATCATCAGGTTCACCAAATTGGCCGTATCATCTCCAATTCCAGGAGCATACAAAATATTCCCCTTTCTTGTCATGGGAAGTTCCTCCATGTCATCAAAGACTACGTCTGTATGAGCCATCAGCACCACAATGTCCTCATACTTGTCACAGGCAAATTGACAAATTACATTTTTCGCCTCATCTATCCAGACGTCTTTGCAGCCCTTTTTCCAAAACCAGTTTTTACAAAATTCAACCCGTTTCTCTTCCCTGTGACTTGGCGCAGGAATCTTTCCCAGTTCTTCCAAAAGGACAACTGCTTCTTCTTTATGCTGTTCAGCAAATCTTATTATCGGTTCTCTGTTCATTGTTTTCCCCTCCCGTACCATTCTATGTTTCCTCAGTATACTCCATCTGCTTTTTACCGTCAATTTTCTGCCTCACCCGTATCCGGAGAAAAATAACCTGACAAACTGCCAGGTTATTTAACTTTTCTCTATTCATTTTTTCTTCGCCGTATCAGCTACTCATTACACCTTATCGCTTCCAGCAGCTTTTTTGCCGACTCTGCCGGAAAATCTTCTGCAGCAGGAGACTCCAGCCACTCTTTCAATCTGTCATGAGCATTTTTACTCTGAGGAAGCATGTAACCTGACTCCCTGCTTACATCCTCTGCCACCAGCCGGCTGGATTTTGCAATGGCTGCCGCCAAACGGGCAAGTCCGTCAAGTTCGGTTTCTCCGGCAATTTTTTCTGCAATGCTTTCCTGTTCTGTCTTACTCTTAATCAGCTGATTTGCCAAAGCCACCACTCTGTCGTCCTTCGCCTGCTGAGGCGGATATTCAACAGGAACCATACTGATGGCTCTGCTGGGACAGGCTTCTGCACATGCTCCGCAGCCAATGCATTTGCTCCGGTCTATAATACTGTCTTCTGTATCAGACGCTCCGGTTGGGCACACATAAAGGCAAAGACAGTCCTTGGTACACAGTCTGATGTTACGATAAGCAAATTTTTTCATCTGGAAGTCCTCCCCTCTGTTTTTTCAAATTTCCAGCTCGGCACTTTGCATACCGGGCACAGTTCCGGAGCTTCCTCCCCTATGTAAATAAACCCGCAGATGGTGCATACCCACACATTGGTATTGTTCAGAAATGCTTCCCCCTCTTTTTCATAGCGTTTTAACAGCATTTCTACAATTCTGGTAACCTTTTCCCCCCAGGTGCAGATACGCAATGTTCCCCTGTCTGCCTGTTCTTTTGCAGCCGCCGTCAGCCTGGGATAATTTTCTTCCAGATTTTTTGAAACCAGTTCTGCAAGTTCTGTTATTCCTTTTGACTCCGGTTTTGGTTCCAAATCATGGAAGTATCTGGACAGTGTCAAAAACTGTTCCATCTCTTCAAACTGATATTGTTTTTCACACCCTTTTGCCAGATTGGAACAAAGTACAGATAATTCTCCATATGTCATTTCCCGATATTCTGATTCCATCAGAGTTTCTGCAGATGTCTCCTGCTCTGTTCCGACAGATCCCCCGGTTTCTTTCTTTTCTGCGGAAAAAGCGGACTTCGCTGCTTTGCACAGCGGACATACCCAGGAATCCGGCAAATCGGCAAATGTCTTTTCCTCTTTTGCCTCATCATAAATGTAACCGCAAATCTGACAGACAAATTTCATAGACATACCTCCTCACAATCATGTTTTTTCTACCCCTGTATCATTATGCAAAAGCCTGCACAGATACTGCATCCGTAAAAATTAAAAAACTGCTTCCAGCAGGCTTTTCATATGCTTAATTACAAAAAGAGATGCATCAAAATCATATGCCTGACCATTTTCCATTGTCCGTATCTTCATTTTCTGCATCTCCAGCTAAATCACTGTTTATTTCCTGCCAGTTTATTCGTGGAAGGAGAAAAGTTCGTCCAAAGGTTTTACTGTTCCCAGAACTGGTTCCGACATCTGACCCAGCATAGCGGCATTGGATACCAGTACCATTGTCGTGTCCTTGTATCCTGCTTCCCGGATTACATCTGGCTCAAACTCAACCAGTAAATCACCGGCTTTTACCTTAGCTCCCTGGGCAACGACTGCCTTAAATCCCTTTCCTTTCATTTCTACAGTATCAATTCCGATATGAAGCAGAATCTCCATGCCGTCTGCAGTCTCCATTCCTACTGCATGGCCTGTTGGGAATACTGCTGCTATCGTTCCATCTGCCGGAGCATATAATTTTCCTTCAGAAGGAATAATTCCTACTCCAAGTCCCATCATTCCCTGGGAAAATACCGGATCTTCTACCTCTGCTAACGGAATCACAGTACCGGCCAGAGGACTGTAGATAGTTTTTTCCTTACAGGTAATTTTTCCTGTTTCCTCCTTCTTTCCTTTTCCTCCAAAAAGGTTTCCAAATAATCCCATGTTTTTTCTCCTCTCCACAGCATCTGCGTACAAAATTCTTCTTGCTCTTTGTTTGTTCTGATACTGCATTCGATATAAGCTGTTCTCAACTCTTAACTATATTGTACAAATTATATGAGGAAATGTCAATCTTCACAGGAAGCCTTTCGTTTCTCTTTATTGACAAATGCAATTGCAATACAATTGGTACCCACATGAGTTCCAATAACACCCCCTACCGGATACATACGGACGTTTTCCAAATGATATTTTTCAACCGTTTCATCCATAAATTCCTCCTCGATTTCTCTGTCTGAGGTAAAACCAAAATATACAGGAAAAGACAAATCTGCTCCCCGTTCTTCAAAACGCTCATGGAGTTTCTTTTTTCCTGCCTTTCTTCCCCTGGCTTTCGCCATTGTCTTTAAAATCTTATCCTCCAACACGATAACCGGCTTAATTCCAATGACATTTCCAATAACTGCAAGCGCTGCCGGAATCCTGCCGCCTTTTTTCAGATAGGTCAATGTATCCAGCATTCCGCATACTGTAATCTGGTCACGAAGTTCTTCCAGTTTTGCAACAATCTCTTTCACCGGAGTTTGTTCCGCTCTCAGCTTTACCGCATATTCTACCAGCATCCTCTGGGCTAAAATCGCCTGTCTGGAATCTATGATATAAATATTTTCATATTCACTTATATCTTTTGCTGTACGCGCCGCTCCTATAGTTCCGCTTAACCCGCTGGAAAGCGTAATTACCAGGACTTCATCCTGTACCTTTGCCGCTTCTTCAAAATATTCTAAATAGGCTTGCGGAGACGGCTGGCTGGTCTTGGGAAGTTCCTGAGCCTTTTCCAGTCTGCTATAAAATGTAAGAAAATCTTCTTCTGTCTCCTGAGGACACTCTCCATCTTCAAACTGAATCCGGAGAGGCACAATATGAATTCCCATATTTTCCGCTTCTGCTTTTGT
>URUX01000028.1 GCA_900551135.1 uncultured Clostridium sp. | reverse complement strand
ATGTGTGACAGCCGTAATCCTTCTGGGAGTCCTGGCTTCCCTGGCTTCTTCCTGGGTTCTGTCCCACACTCTGCTGAAAGGAATTCCCTCTTTTTTTACTCTGGAACTGCCTCCCTACCGCAGACCCCAGATAGGAAAAGTCGTTGTCCGATCCATCTTTGACCGAACCCTGTTTGTCCTGGGAAGAGCCGTGGCCGTCGCTGCTCCCGCTGGTCTTTTAATATGGATTCTGGCAAATATCTCTTATGTCGGCGCGGAAAACGGATATTTCGCCTTAACGACCCAGACAATCTTAATGGATACAGCCAATCCCGCTGTCCAGGCAGTTCCGTCTTCCGCTCCCACTCTTCTCTCCATGCTGACCGGATTTTTTGATCCTCTTGGACGGCTCATGGGAATGGACGGTGTAATTCTAATCGGTTTCCTGTTAGGCTTTCCAGCCAATGAAATCGTACTTCCCATTATCCTGATGGCCTACCTGCAGTCTGGTGTTCTGATGGAAATGAGCGACTCCCACGCTTTAAGCCAGCTTCTTCTGGCTCACGGCTGGACCTGGCAGACTGCAGTATCCATGCTGATTTTCTCTTTGTTCCACTGGCCTTGTTCCACCACAGTGCTGACTATTCATAAGGAGACAAAATCTTTTAAATGGACGGTTCTTTCCATTCTCCTGCCCACTGTATTAGGAATTCTTCTGTGTATGGGAATTACGGCGGTATTTCGGATATTTTAAAGTTCTCCTGCCCTTTTTTACTGCCGGATCAATCAGCTTTACCGCCGCATTGAGCAGAAACAGCGCTGCCAGAAGCTGTACCGCCATACTTACCAATACCCAGTGACTGGTTATAAAACTGCTTTCATGATAGCCAAACCACTGGCTTGCTGTGTGCGAAATACTGGTTGTACCAGTCTGACTGCGAATAATGGAATAAAAGGTTGCCGCCGGATTAAACAGCATCAGATATAAAAATCCGCCGGAACTGGCCTGGCTCATCACGCTTCCGATTTGATTCATATAATTATTCCAGCGCATAGTTGAAATACTTAAGGCAAACTCATTGACAGCAAATGTGCCCCCTACCAGCAGCGCAGTCCCGCCGTAAGATACCGCTGCCGACAGAATGGTTCTTTTAAACAGGGCCGAGCAAAATAACCCTATCCCTGTCACTAAAAGAGCCGTAACAATAAAATGCACAAACAGCAGTACCAAATCTTTCCAGGTAATTCCTCCATACACAAACACCAGGGCAATAACCGGAAAACTGGCTGCCAGAATCAAAAACATGCTGCTTAAAGAAGACATCAGCTTTCCTCTGATAATCTGTCCGGGCGTCGTCTGGGTTGTCAAAAGCAGATCCAGAGTCTGGCGTTCCCGCTCACCGCTGATACTGCCCGCTGCAATAGCGGGCATAATAAAAAGAAACATGGAAAATTCTGCTGCAGCCACAAATATATACATCTCTAAAAAACCGGAATACTGGATTTCAGCAGTGGTCCATACCCGGTACAAAATAGAATACATATTGAGCAGGGCCGCCATGGCTAAAATCCCATTGAATATCATAAGAATGACTGGCAAACGCATACTCCGGGAACTGGCTTTTACTTCTTTCTTATAAATTGGATTAACCTTCATGGATCAGCACCACCTTTTCATCTTTTTCCGTAATCTGCATAAACAGGGTTTCCAAATCTCCTCTCACTCTGGCAAATCCGCAGACCGGAATTTCTGCATCAACTAATTGCTGCAAAAGCTGGGCTTCATCTTCTCTGTCTCCGATAAATCCAACCATAATGTCTTTTTCTTTCACCGAAATAGTCTGGACACCCGGGTGGCTTCTCAAAATAGCCATCGCCCGTTCCAGTTTTCCGTTGACTGTAATCACCAGCGGCCTGGAACTGTCTACTCTTTCTAAAATCTCCTGCATACTGCCGCCCAGAACCATATGCCCCTCATCAATAATTCCCAAATCCGTACATAATTCCGACAGTTCCGACAACAGATGGGAACTGATTAAAATGGTCTTTCCCTGCTGATGCAGTTCCCGGATAATTTCTTTAAAATCGAATCGGCTTCTGGGGTCCATTCCGGATGTAGGTTCGTCCAAAATCAGCAGCTGCGGATCGTGAATCAAAGCCCTGGCAAGACACAGCCTCTGTTTCATACCTCTGGAAAGACCATCCACATAAAAATCCTCTCTGTCTTCCAGTCCCACCTGTTCCAGCAGCGTCATAATCCGGGTTCTCGCCTTTAATCCGTCCAATCCGTAACAGGATGCAAAAAATTCCATATATTCTGAGACTTTCAGATTGTCGTATACTCCAAAATAATCCGGTACATAGCCAGTCATGCCCTTTACTTTGTTTGACTCCTGCCGGATGTCGCAGCCATCTATTTCTACTGTTCCGGAATCCGCCATCAGAAGGCCGCATATGATTTTTATCGTGGTGGTTTTTCCTGCGCCATTGGGGCCTACAAATCCAAACAGAGAACCTCTGGGAATCTCCAGATTCAGATCGGAAAGGGCGTGGTATTTACCAAATGTTTTTTGTAAATTTCTAATTCTCAGCATCAAAACTCCCTCCCCGTCACATACAGTATTGGAAGCACTACATTTCCATATTCTACATTGCTGCTGCATACGTACCGG
Organism: uncultured Clostridium sp.; assembly: GCA_900551135.1. GTDB lineage: Bacteria > Bacillota > Clostridia > Lachnospirales > Lachnospiraceae > UMGS1370. The sequence goes on along the minus strand of URUX01000028.1, from coordinate 16,418 downwards.
ACAATAATCGTTTGGCCTGGTGACAAATAAGATTCTAATTCCCAGTCTTCAAACTCCATTTTTCCAGGACTGATCCGTTCATAATCTCCGATTCCAAAGTTGTAAAAATACATGCTTCCCTCAAAGGGCTGAAGCTGTCCAAATCCGGCATTTTCACAAAATACCGGGGATAATTTTTCAAATCGCAGCTTTTCTATATTTAAATCGCTGCCCAGACTATATTCCAGGGTAACCGGACTCATACCGGTAATGGTGTTGCTGGAAGTCTGATAAATCCCGTTTATCACTTTGGGAGAATTGGCCATAACGGATCGGTATGCCAGCCCTTCTTTTTCCATATGGGCTTCTGCAGCAGACGTAAACATGGTAAGACCTGACACCTCATATCCGTCTCCCATTAAAAACGAACCGGATTCCCCACTTCCCCGAAATGCTACAATCCTTGCACCAGGCTGATAACCAGTCAGATACTCATCCAGATAAAATTCCAGCAGACTGGTTTTTGCCATTGTTCTCATATATTCTGTGTCCGAAATATCCGCTTTTTTGTATTTCCATCCTCCAGTGATCTGCTCTGCCGTCGCTCTGGACGAAGCTGACGCCACTGGATAATGCAATACCGGAATCCCTTCCAGAGATTTGGTTTCCCCTGGCTCCAGATCTCCTACTACCGCCATTGCACCGTAAAGCAATATGGCTGTGTCTTCAATCCGGCAGTCCATCCGATTGGTGATCTGCCCCGTAATCGTTCCTTCAAAATAATTTACTTCTGCATCAATTCCCTGCCCGGAAACATTGTCAAACCTCTTTTCAAGCTGGAAATAATTGGATGCAAAAGCCGGTACGTTCCGCACATCCAGTCTGGTTGCATCCTCCCCATAAGAAATCGCAAGATTCGGTTCCTCCTGCCCGGTAAATTTGGGGATCTGTTCTGCCTCATAGTATGCACTTCTGGTAATCGGGCGCACCGTATAGCTGGGATCAAACTCTATCGAATACGGCCGGTTATCCGGTGCCTGCATATTCACATAGGTTGACTCTGTCACCACTTCATCCGACACATCCTGAATGGAAGCGTAATTAAAAAATGTGTTGGTAAACCGCGTTTCTCCACTCATTACATAGACAATACCTGTGCATAAAAGTGACATAAAAACTACGCTGGTCCGGTAATACTGCTGCATGTCTCTCTGTTTCAAAAGGAAATACAGGCCCGGACCGGCCAGCAAAATATAGCTGACAATAACAACTGCATACAGGCCGATATGGGGCAGCTTATCTACACTTCCTGCATTAATAATGCTTTGCACCGCCCAGTAAGTATTGGATGTTCCGCTGTATAAATAATCCGACAGCCTTGTAATTCGGGTTTCTCCCAAAATTCTGGTAAAAAGCTGATCTACATAAGATGGATTTTCCTGACAGAACTCTTCCAAATCTGCAAAATCAAATGCCGCGGCCACGATGATTCCGCTTTCTCTGGCTACAGATGTCAGAAGGGGAATCCCTGCGCTTTCCATTAATACGTTTTCTTCTGAAAGATTAATATCATTGCATTCTAAAAAAATCCCGGAACTTCCGGTTTTGGAAAACAGATAGCCCTCCCCCATATCAATATAAACCGATCCCAGGTAATTAGGAGGTGTTTTTATATTATTTTCCATAAACTCATATAAAATATCACAGCCTCTTGCCCCGGTTCCCAAAAGAAGAACGCCGCCCCGGTTTACCCACTCCCGAATAGCCGCCAGCTGATCTTCTGACATTCTTCGAACATCATAATTGGTAATCAGCAGCACATCCAGCTGATCCAGGCCTGCCGCCTGACTGGGAATACTTCCTGCAACCATTTTGCACAAACGGGTTCTCAGAGTACTGTAATTGATTCCCACATCATTAAAATACTGAAGCCGATCCTGGGTATCGCTGATAACTCCGACTAACAGTTCCGGAATGTCCTCGCTTGTATTCAGTTTCAGCCGTTTTTGGGCAATCTTTTTCCCGTCCTGGTTCAGCAGAGTGACATACAGCTGATCCGCCTTAGCGCCCAGAGGAATATTTAAATTTTTCAGGCTGCTTTCTTTGCTTTCCAGAACAACTGGAAACTCATACCGGTATATCCGATAGTCCGATTCCATGGAAATCACCTGCAGGGTTCCATGGTAGGTTTCTTCCGTATGATTGGTCAGGGTTACATATACGGGAAGGTATCGTCCGCCCTTTGCCATATTGTCAAACCCGTAACTGGCCTCCAGTTCTATCTCAGAATTTCCATATCCATATTCCGGCTGTCCCAGCATCGTCCTTCCTGCTGCCTGGGTCTCTTTCCCTCCAAATAAGCAGGAAAAAAGGGTAATGGCTGCTGTAAAAATCAGAAGGCAGACCAGTGCGGTTTTCACCGCACCTGCTGCCTGTTTCTTATTGACTCCCATATCCTTCTCATCCAATCTTGCCAAAATTTTCTTTGTTAATATCAAAATCCACTTTCAGTTTCACAGTAAATACCGTGCCATTTAAATCACTGGTCACCTGTATATCTCCGCCATGCATATCTACAATATTTTTTGCAATGGCCAGACCCAGACCTGTACCTCCTGTCGCAGTCGATCTGGAATTTTCTACACGGTAAAACTTATTAAACAGCAAGGGCAAATCCTTTTCTGGTATTACATACCCGAAATTAGTAACCGAAATGGTAACTACCGTATCGTCTGCTTCTACATCTACCAAAATCCGTTTGCCTTCCGCTCCATACTTAATCGCATTATTGATCAGATTGTCAAACAGTCTGGCCAGAAGATTGCCGTCTGCTGTAATTACCTTGGCCGGCACGTTGCTTCTCAGTTCATACGCCAGATTTTTTTCCATAAAACTCGGATAAAACTCTTCCAGAAGCTGACCCAGCAGTTTGATTACATCTACCTGCCCCACTTTCATGGAAATCTTTCCGCAGTTCATCTTGGTAAAACCAAATAGTTCTTCAATCAGCTTTTCCAAACGTTTTGCCTTGGTATAGGCAATGTCGATATACTTTTTTTCCATCTCCGGAGGTATGGTTCCGCCTTTGGACAACAGTTCCAGATAGCCGATAATAGAAGTTAACGGTGTTCTCAAATCGTGGGCAACATTGGTAATCAGTTCATTTTTAGAGCGTTCTGCCTCCCTCTCCTTGTCCATCAGACTGCGAATATCCTGAGCCAGCTGATTCAGACTGGCTGCCATACTGGAAAACTCATCATCTCCGATTACTTCTATCTCCGTATTTAAATCTCCCTCCGAAATCTTCTGCATGGCTTCGTAAAGCTTTCGGATGTATTCCAGCGACTTTCTCTGAAGAAGTAAAAACAGAACTGAAAATACGCCAATTCCCAAAAGGACATAAAACAGAACCCCCACGGTTCCGCCTTCCAAAATCCCCAAAAGCCGGCCGCCCCTGCCGCTTTCCCTCAGATACTCCGTTACCATGGATACATTGGTTACTAAAAATATCTCCACCAGACAGGTAACGGCCGCACTATAGAAAATATTTGCTAATACTCTGGCATAAAAGCGCCCGCTCATATCATTTTTCAATCTTGTATCCTACTCCCCATACAGTTGTAATAATTTTATTCTGTCTGGTGTCTTCCTTCATCTTGCCCCGCAGTCTCCGAATATGTACCATTACCGTGTTATTTGCTTCATAAACCTTCTCATTCCAGACTTTCTCAAAAATCTCGTCTGTACTGAATACATGCCCTGGATTGGAAGCCAGCAAATACAAAATGTCAAACTCAATGGGCGTCAGTTTGATCTCTTCCCCATAAACGGAAACCTTATGATTGTCTTTATTAATGGTAAGTCCTCTGACGACAATCTCATTTTTTCCGCTGGCTTCCGCATGAACGGAACTGCTGGGATTTAACTGAGTATACCTGCGCAGCTGGGATTTTACTCTGGCCGTCAGTTCCAGCGGATTAAACGGTTTGGTTACATAGTCATCTGCCCCTGTTCCCAATCCTAAAATTTTGTCCAAATCGGTAGATTTGGCACTGAGCATAATAATCGGGATATTGTTGGTTTCCCGAATCTTTTTGCACATCTCTAATCCATCCATACCAGGCATCATAATATCCAGCAGAACCAGATGAACTTCCTCCTTCTCCAGAATGTCCAGTCCTTCCAGGGCATTATTCGCCTTATATACCTTATACCCGTCACTTACCAGGTAAATCTCAATCAGATCTGCAATCTCTTTTTCATCATCTACAACCAGGATGTTGGTATCAGCCATTTGTCTTCCTCCTTCGTCCTGCCGGCAGCGGCCAGCATATCTTTATTTATTCTACCATAAATAGAACGACTTTGCTTTACATTTCTCTTACAAAATATGCTGATTTTTCCAAAGTCATTCCCTCGGCCAGAAAAACAGGCTGCTGAACTCGTACCCATCTTCTGTCCGCTGCAAAAAAAAGACACCGGACTCGTTTTGAATCCGGCATCTTCATAGATTTTTAGTTTCTTTTATTCTTATTCGGCATATGCAATCAGCTTGCTGCCGTCTTCCGACACATCAATCACAATGGTATTTCCAGCTCGTACCCCATCGCTTAAAATCAGCTTTGCTGCAAGGGTTTCTACATGCTTCTGAAGGTATCTCTTTAACGGACGGGCACCGTATACCGGATCGTAGCCCCTGTCGCTGACAAAGGTTTTTGCCTGACCGGTAAGTTCTACCTTTAATTCTCTGTCTGCCAGACGTTTATTTACATCTGCAATCAGCAGATCTACGATTCCGCTGATATTATCTCTGGTCAGAGGCTTAAACAGGATCGTTTCATCCAGACGGTTTAAAAATTCCGGTCTGAAATGAGCCCGCAGGTCATTCATAACCAATTCTTCTGCCTCGGGACGGATGCTTCCGTCTTCTCCGATTCCATCCAGCAGATACTGGGAACCAATATTGGAGGTCATAATCAATATGGTATTCTTAAAGTCCACTGTCTTGCCCATAGAGTCGGTAATACGGCCATCATCCAGAACCTGAAGCAATACGTTAAATACATCCGGATGGGCTTTTTCCACCTCATCAAACAGAACTACCGAATACGGTTTTCTCCGTACGGCTTCTGTAAGCTGTCCGCCCTCTTCGTAGCCTACATATCCTGGAGGCGCTCCGATTAAACGGGCAACCGAATGCTTCTCCATGTATTCGCTCATATCAATACGAACCATGTTGTTCTCATCATCAAACAGTGCTTCCGCCAAAGCCTTGGCAAGTTCCGTTTTACCAACACCGGTAGGACCTAAAAACAGGAACGATCCAATTGGTTTGGTTGGGTCTTTAATTCCCGCCTTAGAACGGATAATGGCTTCTGTCACCTTTTCCACGCCTTCGTCCTGTCCGATGACTCTCTTGTGAAGGACTTCATCTAAATGCAGCGTCTTGCTTCTCTCGCTCTCCGTCAGCTTTGCCACCGGAATCCCAGTCCATCTGGAAATAATTCTGGCAATCTCATCTTCGGATACGCTTTCGTGAACCAGACTTAAATCCTGGTTACGAACCTTTTCTTCCTCAGCTTCTAACTCTTTCTGAAGCTGGGGCAGTTTTCCGTACTGAAGTTCTGCCGCCTTATTTAAATCATATTTCTGCTGGGCGTCCTGAATCTGCCGGTTGACTGCCTCGATTTCCTCTCTCAGAGAAGACAGGCGATCAACGCTGGCTTTTTCATTTTCCCACTGAGCCTTTTTTGCAGCAAATTCGTCATGCAGTTCTGCCAGTTCTTTCTGCAAATCTGCCAGACGATCCTGGCTTAACCGATCCGTTTCTTTTTTCAAAGCAGCTTCTTCAATCTCCATCTGCATGGTCTTTCTTGCCAGTTCATCCAACTCTGCAGGCATAGAGTCCATCTCGGTCTTAATCAGCGCACATGCCTCATCCACCAGGTCAATGGCTTTATCCGGCAAGAACCGGTCGCTGATATAACGGTTGGAAAGCACAGCTGCGGAAACCAGAGCCGAGTCATTAATCTTTACGCCATGGAATACCTCGTAGCGCTCTTTTAAACCTCTTAAAATAGAAATCGTATCTTCTACCGTTGGCTCTTCAACCATAACTGGCTGGAACCGACGCTCCAGGGCTGCGTCTTTTTCAATGTATTTACGGTACTCGTCTAATGTAGTGGCACCGATACAGTGAAGTTCGCCTCTTGCCAGCATAGGCTTTAACATGTTGCCGGCATCCATCGAACCTTCTGTCTTGCCCGCTCCCACAATGGTGTGAAGTTCATCAATAAACAGGATAATCTGGCCTTCGCTCTTTTTTACCTCTTCCAAAACTGCTTTTAAACGTTCTTCAAACTCGCCGCGGTATTTGGCTCCGGCTACCAGAGCGCCCATGTCCAGGGCAAATAACTTCTTATTTTTCAGCCCTTCCGGTACATCTCCTCTGACAATTCTCTGGGCAAGCCCCTCGACAACTGCAGTCTTTCCAACACCAGGCTCACCGATTAAAACCGGATTGTTTTTTGTCTTTCTGGATAAAATACGAACCACATTACGAATCTCGCTGTCTCGGCCAATTACCGGATCTAACTTCTGGTCTCTGGCCCGTTCTACCAAATCGTAACCGTATTTATTTAACGTATCATAGGTGGCTTCCGGATTATCACTGACTACCCGCTGGTTCCCCCTGACTGTAGAAAGCGCCTGGAGGAACCGCTCTCTGGTTATATGATAAAGCCGGAATAATTCTTTCATGGCATGATCCGGCTGTTTCATCATTGCCAGAAACAGATGTTCCACAGACACATATTCATCGCCCATAGCCTTTGCTTCGTCCTCTGCGTTTATCAGGACTTTATTCAAATCATTGCTGACGTAAAGCTGACCGCCTCCACTGACCTTGGGCAGCTTTTCCAGCGCCTTTTTTGCTTCATCCCGGAAAAGTTCCGGCTGAATCTCCATCTTGGTAATCAGTTTTAAAATCAGACTGTCTTCCAGTTCCAGCAGACTGACCAGCAGATGCTCCTGTTCGATCTGCTGGTTTCCATATTCATAAGCCAGTTTTTCACAGCCCTGAACTGCTGCCAGTGACTTTTGTGTGAATTTATTAATATTCATACTGCTCCTCCTTTCGGAACATGTAACCAGGTGTCTTTTTGTTCTATCCGTAATATAACACCCATTATTAGCACTGTCAAGAGGTGAGTGCTAATTTTTTTAAATTTTTTTCATTCCCTGCCAGTCTGCATAAAAATCAATCTGATTTTCCCAACCTATGGACTTCCTGTTTTCTCAAATCCAATCCTGACTCCGCGATTGGCCAGATGTATGATTCCGCACCTGCAAAAACCATTTTTCTCTATCAAATGCTGCATAATTTTATTGTCCTCGTGAGTATCGATCCTCAAATGGCTGATTTTCGTTTCACAAAACTTCACGATCTCTCCAAATACTCCCCTGGCTGTCCCATTGCCTGCTACCCGATGGATGGAGCCGTATTCCCTGTCTGACCGCCACTGGCCCTCTTCTATGGACAAATACGCCGGATCTTCCCCTTCCAGAAATGCAAATGCGCCGCAAATCTGCTTTTCTTTTTCTACCACATAAAACTGGTTTTTCTCAATGTCCTCCAAAATCTGGCTCTCCAGCGGGTACGTATCCCCCCATTGTCCCGGATTTCCTGTATCCGCCATAAATTTTCTTGCATACTCATAAACAGTCAGAATCTGGGGCAAATCCGGCAGTTCTGCCCTGCGGACAGATAAATGTTCCATACTCTCTCCTTTCTTTCACAGTTCATTCCTGCTCAAATCTGGCAGCAGATTACGCCCGAAAGTCATATTGATAGGGCAGTTCCCCTTCTTCTCCATACAGATTCCGATACAGTTCTTCCCACAGATCCGCCACAGAAACTTCACCTTCCCGAATATCGTCCAGCTGCAGGCCTCCGTTTTCTTCTAACAACTCCCAGGCTTTTTCCTCTTGTCCCAAACTATGAAGAGCTGATATATAATACAAGCGGAGTCTTCCCTCCAGCTGAACAGATGGTTCTAATGTTTCATAGAATCTGCAGATTTCTTCAAAATTATGTGACCGGTTTAAAATCCGAAATCCTTCCTTAAAATATGCAATCCGGTAACTTCTCTGTTCCCTTACCATATTCATTCCCAAAAGAATTGTACGGCCCGCTGTCTGATTATCCCCGCTTAACAGCGCTGCACAGCTTTGTCCATGGAAAGCCCACGGATTTTCTCTCAGGTCACAGGATTTTTCAAACTCCTTCTGTGCTTCTTCATAATTTCCAGCATCAAACCAGCCCAGTCCCAGATGATAATGAGCATACCAGTTGTTCTGGTTTCTTTCCGAGGCCAGCTTTGCCCACAGTTCCTGATCCGTATCCGGTTTGTTTTTCTCTGTCGGATTTTGAAAAACAGCATTTCCCTCTATTAAAAACTCATCCGGCTTTTCCAGAGGAGCCGGTTCATGAAGAACCCCTGTCTCCAAAAAAGCTGTCCACCGCTTCAGCGAATCCGTCTGTACTCTAAATTCCAGGTGAACTGAATTCTGTCGGTCTTTCTTCAATGCCCCATAACCGCTGCCTGTACCTGTCAGTTCTGCCGGTTTTTTAGCCATGGACCTGGTTTGTTTCAGCAGGGTTTCCATCTCCTCCGGAATGCCTGCTTTCACAATTCGGTCTGTTAAAATCTTGCTTCTCTCTTTGTGGTTTTGCTGCCTTTCCTCTGCTGATAGCTGAACTGCTCCATACCGTTCCAGCCATTCCCAGGCTGTATGAGGAGCCATGGGAATACAGCCATATTGTGTTTTCCCCAGTCCTGCCTGAATTTCCAAATAACGCCCTGCATGGTCAGTCAGAAATTCCTGCCAGTGTTTCGATGCCCGGTTATTTCCCCAGGAAAACAGTTTCCGGCTTCTCAGACGACTTGTCGACATCTGCAAAAGCCCCCAGCCCTGGCTGTCCACATTCGCCACATATTTCGGGCTGGAATCCGGAATATCAAAAAAATAATCTACGGATTTGGGAATCTTTTTATAATTTGTCACATCAATTCCATCTACCACAGGAATCGAAACTTTGTTTACTGCGCCATCAGCTATAGTAAACGCCTCTTCTGCCGGAACAATAACCCTTCCATCTTCATATTCCGGCACCGCAATATTACTCCACCAATACATCGGTACTACCTGCGAATTATCATTTACAATCCGCATCCGGCAGTTTAAAAAACGGCTGTCCTCTTCCAGCCAGAAATCCATCTGATAGCATACCTGACGGATTCTCTCATACTCATACATACGAAGTACCGGCATCCCGTTATCTGTAACGGTTTGAGCTGTATACAGCTTGTCTGTCGTAAAAGGGTGATGGCCAATAATCCCAATATTCCACTCTACTCCCCCGGAAAACCATGCATTCCGAACCGCCAGATTGCTAAATCGCAGAACATCATTGGTATAGAGCAGATTCCGGCCGCTTTTTTTGTCCCAAAGTTCCCACAGCCTTCCTCCATATTCCGGAAGAAAAACAGCTTTTAAAAAATCGTTTTCCAAAACTGCTGTTTTAATATCCTTTTCAGACACCTTTCGGCAATATCCATTATACTGGCAGTACGGGTAAGCGTTGAAACGGCTGCCATACCCCACAAACACCTCCTCCGTTTCTTCCAGCCTTGTCTCCAGATGATTCTGTAAGATATTCTCCCCTAGCAAATCCGGCATACAGGACGGTTCTCCCAGATCTGCTGCCATCATCTTTTTTAACGCAAATCTTAGTTCCGGTTTCATCGTTTTTCCTCTTCTTTCTGTCTTACTACTTCACTCAGAGAAAACTTACCATTCTCATATTCATAAATAAAGATATCGCAGTTTCCGAATCCTTTTTTTAATTCTTCAGCAGGGTCCTGAATCCCTCTGAGGAAATTAAAACAGGCCGCTCCATGAGATACTGCCAAAACACTTTCATGATCCTCTTTTTCCATAATGCCGGTCAAAGTCTTCATCATCCGATCTCTTACAGTATCAGAAGAATCCCCGCCAAACTGCAGATAATAGCTGACGCTTGCTTTTGGATCTTTGTTAGCAAGCCTTTCACTCTCTCCTTCCAGCTGTCCGTAAAACATTTCTTTTAAGCCTTTTAACCGGGTATAAGACATATCTGTTACCAATTCCAGGGTATCGCAGCACCGTTCACTGGTAGAACTGTAAGCATGGTCAAATCGGATTCCATGAGAACGAAAATACTCTCCTGCCGCCTTTGCCTGTCGTTTTCCCAGTTCTGTAAGAGGCGAATCACACCACCCCTGAATCCTGTGCTGAACATTAAACATCGTCTGTCCGTGTCTCATTAAATACAGTTTTTTCACCTCTTACTCCAATCTCCTTATCTTTCTTTTCCCAAAACCCGCAAAACGGACGCTAAATAAAATCGCCCGGAATCCCCAGTCTGCAAACATGCCATACCAGACTCCCATAATTCCCAGGTTCATGCCCCGCACAAATAAATAGGCCAGACCTACACGGAAAATCCACATAGAAGTCACAGAAACCAACATGGTATATTTGGCATCCATACTAGCCCGCAGCGCATTTGGCAAAGAAAATGCCAGCGGCCAGATAATCATTGCACAGGCATGGGCTGTCATCATTTTTCTTGCTTCTTCTGCCGCTAAAGGCGACAGATTATACATACCAATAATCTGAGTATCTCCCAGAACCATCACGGTGCAAATTACAAGAAGACAAATATAGTTCAGCTTAACCAGCAGTTTTGCATATTTTTTTGCTTCCTCTGTTTCGCCGGCTCCTACACACTGACCCACAATGGTAATCATTCCCAAGCCAATAGCGGTTCCTGGAAGATACTGCAGCGTTACCACATTCGAGGCAACTGCATAGCTTGCCAAAGCAGTCGTTCCCAACGAAGAAACCAGACTTTGCAGAGTCAGCTTTCCTATCTGGAAAATACTGTTTTCCAGACCATTGGGAATTCCTACTGATAAAATATTTCCAATCATATGGCGGTTTGGGCGCAGATCTTTCACCGACTTCAGATGAATCTGATTATCTGGTCTGCGAATCAGCGTCAGCATCAGTACTGCTGCTATCATACGGGAAAGCAGCGTTGGAATGGCAACTCCTTCTACGCCCATGTGAAAACCGAAAATGCAAATTGCATTTCCCGTCACGTTTATGATATTCATAATAATAGACACTTTCATGGAAACTCTGGAATTGCCCATGGAACGGTACAGCGCTGCGCAGGAATTATATAAAGCCAGAAACGGATACGACAAAGCCGTAATGGCAAAATATACCACTGCATTTTCCATAACCGTTTCTTCTACCGTACCAAACACCAGACTCAGCAAATGTCTGTTTGTAACCAGAGCAAACGTCATCAAGCCTGCCGATGCTATGGTAGTGACCGAAATTAACTGAGCCGCCGCCTTACATGCCCGTTCCTCGTCCTTTCGTCCGATAAACTGTGCAGAAACGACTGCTCCTCCAGTTGCCAGAGCCGCCAGCATCTGAATAATCAGCATATTGATGGAATCCACCAGAGACACTCCGGATACTGCCGTTTCTCCAACCGCAGCTACCATCACAACGTCTACCATTCCCACCAGAACTGCCAGAATCTGTTCTACGATCAAAGGAACCAGCAGCTTTATCAAATCTTTCTTTGTAAACATCCTCTTTTCTCCATCCCCCATAGTTCTTTTTCCAGCATTCATACCTATATCCAGTATCTGCCAGAACTATATCAATGATACCAGTTAGTATAGCACCCTTGGATTCCCCGTGTAAAGAGTTCTTTTTTCCATGAAAAATCTGCATGGAAAAGACTTTATCATGGCTGATCATTTTAAAAAAATGAGGCTCTGTAAAAGAATCACTCCTCTCACAGCAGCCTCATTTTATCCGCTATTTTTATATGAATTTATTCCATTCCAACAGCTTTAATCTCGTGTCCGTCCAGGCTTCCTTCATAAATAATCGTAACTTTATCGCCTTCGCTGGTCATGGAGAAATCTGCTCCTGCTTCTACAAAGTTAAAGATATTGCCGTCAGGGGTTTCCAGATCCAGAGTACCATCGCCAAGAGATACCGCTACACCTGTCAGGGTATTGATCTTTGCTTCGTCGCTGTCATACATGTCAGAAGTAACAACCTTTACTGCCAGACCCGGATATTCTTCATCTCCTGCCTCGCCTAAGTAAGTCAGCTGAATCTCATTTCCCACTACAATGCCCTTAGAACCGGTCACCATCTGTGCAATCTCTGTAGAGAAGGTATAAGACTGGTCATCTGCGCTGTTTTTTACCGTAATGGTATTCTCTCCCATATTTTCTACTTCACCGGTAATTACCGCGTCACCGTCATACTCTTCCTCTGCAACAGAATAATTCACATCAACCTCCATTGCTTCCTGCTTCTCGGCTGCGTCATCGACATAGTAAAGAACGGAAATCTCATCACCTGCTCCTAATGGGAAATCGCTATTCACCTTTGCCTTGGAAATATCAAAGGTTACTTCTTCATCTTCCAATGTCTTCATAGTTAACGTGTCTTTTTCTACAGCAGTAATGGTTCCATCCAGATAATCTTCTTCCTTGGCCGCTTCGGCAGTTGTTTCCTCCGCAGTGGTCTCTGGTGCCGCTGTAGTTGCTGCCTCTGTTGCTGCTGCCTCTGTTGCTGCATCTTTAGAACCAGATGAGCATGCAGTTGCTCCTACTGCCATGGCAAGAGCCATTGCCATTGCTAATACATATTTTCTTTTCATCATATCTTTTCTCCTCATCTATTTATTTCATTTTGTTATCTTCTGGTGCCTGCATCCCTATATTGAGGAATGCTTCGCTTATTGTACTATATTTTTTAATACAATACCATTGATTTTTCATTAATAAATACGAGGGGAAATCTTAATTTTTTCATACTAAATCGCCAAAAGCTGTAATGGCATCTGTAACCAGCTGCTTAAACAGAGGCGCTACCCTGTCTGCAACCTCCTGTACTTCCTTATGGCTGAGAGGCTGATCGCTCATACCGCAGGCCAGATTGGAAATGCAGGAAATACCGCAAATCTTCATGCCCATGTGGTTAGCTGCTACTGCCTCACATGCAGTACTCATGCCTACTGCGTCTCCGCCCAGAATCCGGCTCATTTTTACTTCCTGAGGAGATTCGTAAGCGGGTCCGGTAAACTGGACATAAACACCCTCCTGAACCTTAATCCCTCTTCTGGCAGCACATTCTTTAATAATATCCCGCAGATCCTCATCATAGATCTGACTCATATCCGGGAATCTGGGACCTAACTCATCTAAATTCGCTCCGATTAATGGAGAAGGTACGAAGGATGCTATCTGATCCCGAATAATCATAAAATCTCCTGCAGAAAAATCATAGTTCACGCCGCCTGCCGCGTTGGTTAAAAATAAAATCTTTGCCCCCATCATGTTCATCAGGCGAACCGGAAGCACAACATCTGACATTGGATATCCTTCATAGTAATGTACGCGGCCCTGCATAATCACAGCCGGAACTCCGTTTACGTGACCGAAAATGAAACGTCCCTTATGGCCTGGAACTGTAGACACTGGAAAGCCCTCAATGGAACTGTATTCAATCACTGCCTCTGTCTCAATCCCATCTGCATAATCTCCCAGCCCAGATCCTAAAATCAGGGCTACCTTTGGTGTAAACGGAATCTGATCTTTAATGCTTTCATAACAGCCAACTAATTTATCATATACCGGATTGCTCATTTTAATATCCTCCTTGTAATATTATTATAGTGTACCTACTATTATACTGGATCTCATCCTCTTTCACAAGAAATTCTTTTGTTTCCGGCGATACGCGTAAAAAATCCCTCCTGTCAGACTTCCCAGCAAAATCATACCCATGCCTATAAGCAAATTGCCCGGTATATAAACTGCAAATCTCTCATAAACCCAGTGTTCCAGACCCTGAGACACCCGTATAAATCCCGTCCTGGCCACAGTAAACAGTCTTTGCGTCAGGAGATGCCCCTCCGTTTCATAAACCGGCTGTACTGGCAGTTCTTCTGGCTGGATATGATCCACGCCGGCTTCTGACTCTCCCCCGGCATCTGGGAAGATTTGTGAATCCGCCATGGCCCCCGATTCCTGCAGAATATCAGCCTCTGATAGAGAATCCGTCTCTGATAAAATATCGGTTTCCGACAGAGGAGCCGTCTCTGATAAATGAGAAAGTTCTAATAAATGCAGCGAGTCTTCTGTTACAGATTCTTCTTCTGCCTCCAAATCCCCCTTCCCGACTGGCAGCGTGGGAAATAGTACCCTTCCCTGATATACAGCCTGATAATCCATCACCTTTCTTCGCCCCTTTACGAAAGCATTCCGATATTCAATGCCATAATCATCCCGGTAACTCGCTCCGGCCCATTCCATCTCTGTAATCTGGTAATCCAGCGGGCTGGCTCCTATGAGTCCCAAAAGTTCTGCCTCTCTCCCCTGGAGAGGCGGCGCATTCTCCTGATGTACAATCCGTACTCCATTTAGTTCATAGGTATCAGCCCCATAAGACCGGAATGTAACTATCATAGAAAAATCGTCTCTCCAGCAGCATTTCTCTGATCCATCCTCATTACGCAGAGGTTCTGCACCTGTCAGTTCCAGTCTGCCGTAGCCTGCACGTTCCGTTCCCCTGTCCCAAATCTGCACTCCAATCTCTGTCGGCAGTTCTGCCAGTGCTTCTACTCCCTCATATCTCACACAGCGTACCATATCCGGCCATCTGTCTGCACCTCCTGACGGCATGATCGGCTCTGCTCCCGTTTCCTCCCCCGGCGTGTAATAAGCCGTAATATAGCCGACCAGCAGTTCCTCCGGAGGCAGGTCTGCTCCCATGATCTGCCCCTTTGCCCCAATGGGACAGTATAAAAAAACTCCTGTAACCAAAAACAGTATCCCCGCTGCTCTGAATCTTTTTAAAATACGTATCCCACCTTTAACCGCTTGTTTGTAGTAATGATTATAGATGAGAGGCTTCCAGTTTGCAAAGTCTCCTTTCGGCTTAAAAAGTCTATAAATAGCGAAAAAAAAGGCTATCGGAATTTCAAATCCCGACAGTCTTCTCTTCTTCGCTTTATTGATAAAATCTGCTGTAAACTTTTCCGGGAGCAATCCCCCCTCTGTAAGCTCCCAATTCGCTTACCGTTACCAGCTGGTATCCCCGTCTTACCAGTTCCGGAATTATAACCTCTGCTGCGTCTGCAGTCGTACCGTAAATATCATGCATCAGAATAATATCTCCGTCCTTAACATGATCCAGTACGCTGCTGATGGTCTTTGACGGATTTTTATGCTGCCAGTCCCTGGTATCAATGGACCACATAATGGCAGGCATTCCCATATTGCCCAATACCTTCAGGGAAGCCGTATCATAATATCCTCCTGGCGGACGCACCAGCTTGGGTGCCACGCCGCACACATTCTGAATCTTCTGGCTGGTAGTCTGCACCTGGCTTACAATGGCATCTGCCCCGATTTTGCTCAGATATTTGTGATCATTGGTATGGTTGGCCACCTCGCAGTTTAGAGAAACCATTCTCTGAATTACCGGAGTATTGCCTGCTGTCACACTGCTTCCTACCATGAAAAAAGTTCCCCGTCCGCCAACTGCTTCTAAACTATTTAAAATCCGGTTGGTTACAGACGCCCTGGGGCCGTCATCAAATGTCAGGGCTACCATGGGGCGATTGGGATCGACTCCTGCCGGAAGCATCTGGGCTGGAAGTTTTTCCGGCTCTGCCGGAGGATTCTGTCCTTTTTTTGTAATCGATATCCGAATCCCGTCAGCCCGCAGTCCGACGCCCTCCTGACCAGCCGGATTTCCATTGGCCGCCCAGTCTGTCCAGACACCATTTTGATATACCATGTAATAAACATCATAGAGTTCTTTTAAATCTCCGGTCAGATCCATTCTGACCGATTCTAAAGCCGCACCTTCCTGCGTTCCTCCGGCTTCTGCCATATTTTCTGTCCATGGCTGCCAGCCCAGTCCGCTGACATTGACCTGATACGTAAGCGTTCCGCTCATTCCTTCCGGCTGTCCTCTAAGACTTGCCTTAACAGCCGTCATATAATCTCCGGTTATTACGCATTCAAAATTATCTCCATATTCTTCAGTCCAGCCGCCGCCAGCCATAAACGCCTGATATACAGCCTTAATTTCCGGAAGGTCTGCAGTATTTTCTCCGGCCGCCTGTTCCTCCGGCTTCTGCTCTGCGGACTGCTCTTCTGCTGCCTGTTCCTCCGGCTTCTGCTCTGCGGACTGCTCTTCTGCCGCCTGTTCCTCCGGCTTCTGCTCCCCTGACTGCTCCTCTGCAAGCTGCTGTTCCTGAAGTTGTTTTTCCAGTTCGATTC
>URUX01000027.1 GCA_900551135.1 uncultured Clostridium sp. | reverse complement strand
CATTACAGACATAAGGAGCCTTATCAAGACGGTTACACTGTTCTTTGACAAAATCAGGGCAGGTTTGGTTACAGGTGGGACAGGAAGTACACTTGATGTTGCAGAGTATGATTTTTCTGCATACATTTGTTTTTCTGCAGTGATATCTGTGAACGCAGAAGTTGTGAGCGTTAAAGAAGGTTCCTTTATGATACCAATCGCTTACACGATGGAGTTTCACTTCCTTCGAAATGGTAGTAGGATCCTTGCATAAGAATCGGGCGATATCTTTAAAGGAGCTGCCACTGTTGAGGGAACGCTCAATGTATTTACGGTCTTCAAGGGAAAGATGTTTCTGGTTACCAGGAATATATTTGCTCATAGAGATCTCCTTCTACTGCTGTCAGAAGGTCTTCATGAGCATAGCACGAATATATGAAAGATTAAACTCTACTTATGCAGGAGTGAATTCTACCGCATAAGCGGACGGTGGAATTTACTTTTGAAAGTTTTAGAAAAAAGAGAGAGCCATTGTCCCGCATAGACGAATCGCTTAAACTATGATATAATGTAAAGAACTCTGTGAAATTTTAATTTAGGAGAACAAGGATGAAAGAAAGAGTCAAGATGAAGGGGCAGTTAAAGGTCTATCTCCAGTGGCCCTTGGCGCTGTCGCTGATTTTGATAGCAGCGAATCTGGCGATAGGAGCCATTGATACCAGGGCTGGGATTGTAATGGCCGTTTTTACTGCTATGTACTTAGTGGCAGCCGGGTATCTGTATGTCCGGAAACGCAGTCTGATTTTAGCAGATATGGTGGATTTCGCTTCGGAGTATGCCTGGGTTCAGAAACGCCTGCTGTCTGATATGGCTCAGCCTTATGCTATTGCTGATGAGACCGGCAGGATTATGTGGATGAACTATGCCTTTGCAGAGGCAACAGGGCAGGACAGAACTGCAAAGCGCCATCTCCAGTCCTTATTTCCGGAGATTACAAAGGAAACTTTGAATAACCGGGAAGAAATGGTAAGCGTCCACAGTGCATTGGGAGACAGCCGTTACCGGATAGATTTAAAATGGGTTCCGTTAAGTGATGTAAAAGCAATTGACAACCAGTTAGGAATCGGTGGTGACGAGGAGTTCCTTCTGTCTGTATATCTGACCGATGAAACGGAAATCGTAAAATACCGCAAGCAGATTGATGACCAGAAGATGGTGGCCGGATTAATCTATTTAGATAACTATGACGAGGCGCTGGAGAGTGTGGAAGAGGTTCGCCGATCCCTCCTTACAGCACTGATTGATCGGAAGATTAATAAGTATATCTACAGTATGAACGGCATTGCAAAAAAGATGGAAAAGGATAAATATTTCTTTGCTATCAAACAGCAGTACGTGGAAAAGATTGAGGAAAACAGATTTTCCATACTGGAAGATGTAAAAACCGTCAATATCGGCAATGAAATGGCGGTTACCCTGAGTATTGGCATGGGCATGAACGGAGATTCCTACAGCCAGAACTATGAGTTTGCCCGCACAGCGATTGACATGGCGCTGGGCCGCGGAGGAGATCAGGCGGTAGTGAAAAACGGAAGCAAGATTCAGTTTTTTGGCGGAAAGGCCCAGCAGATGGAAAAGACTACCAGGGTAAAGGCCAGGGTAAAAGCCCATGCGCTAAGAGAATTGATGGAAACCAAAGACCGTCTGCTGGTTATGGGACATAAACGGGGAGATATCGACTCTTTAGGCGCTTCGGTAGGTATTTACCGGATCGCAACTGCCCTGGACAAAAAGGCTCATATCGTTGCCAATGACATGACCGGATCTGTACGGCCCATGATGGAACGGTTTATTAATAATCCGGACTATCCGGAGGATATGTTCCTTAACAGTGAAAAGGCGGCGGAATTAGTAGACGCCAATACCATGCTGGTAGTTGTGGACGTAAACCGTCCAAGCATTACGGATTCGCCGGAACTTCTCCGAATGGTAAAGACCATTGTGGTTTTGGATCATCACCGTCAGTCCAGTGAGATTATCGACAATGCAGTGCTGTCTTATGTAGAACCATATGCATCCTCTACCTGTGAGATGGTAGCGGAGATTCTGCAGTATGTTGCAGACGGCATTAAGATGAAATCAGCGGAGGCGGATGCCATGTATGCAGGTATTGTAATTGACACAAATTACTTTACCAACCAGACAGGTGTGAGAACGTTTGAAGCGGCTGCATTTTTACGCCGGTGCGGTGCGGACATAACCAGAGTCCGGAAACTGTTCCGGGATGATATGTCAGATTACCAGGCAAAGGCTGAGGCCATCCGGAATGCAGAGGTTTACAGGGATGCATTTGCCATCAGCGAGTGTCCGGCAGAGGGGCTTGTCAGTCCGACTGTGATTGGAGCGCAGGCAGCCAATGATTTATTAAACATTAACAATATTCGGGCATCCATTGTACTGACCCAGTATAATGGAACCATATTTGTCAGCGCCCGTTCTATTGACGATATTAACGTTCAGGTAATGATGGAACATCTGGGCGGAGGCGGACACCGGAACGTAGCCGGCGCCCAGCTTACCGGTATGAGCCTGGATGAAGCCAAGAACCAGATTAAAGAAGTGATTTCAAAGATGTTTGAGAAGGGAGATATTACGTAATGCAGGTTGTATTATTAGAAGATGTAAAAGCACTGGGAAAAAAGGGACAGATTGTAAAGGTAAATGACGGCTATGCCCGCAACTTTATTCTTCCTAAAAAATTAGGAGTAGAGGCAAATTCCAAGAATTTAAATGATTTAAAACTTCAGCAGGCAAATGCAGAAAAGGTTGCGGCTGAACAGCTGGCAGCAGCAAAGGAACTGGCAGCTAAATTAGAAGAACTGTCTGTTACCTTAACAATGAAAGCCGGAGAGGGCGGAAAGGCATTTGGTTCCGTGTCCAGCAAGGAAATTGCCAAAGCAGTTACCGACCAGCTTGGACTGGAAATTGATAAGAAAAAACTGGTGCTTCCAGAAGCCATTAAGACGTTCGGCACCCATGAAGTACCGGTAAAACTTCATAAAGATGTAACTGCTAAACTTGCAGTAAAGGTACAGGAAGCATAATGGAAGAGAATCTGATGAAACGGGTGCTTCCTCACAGCATTGAGGCAGAGCAGTCGGTCATCGGTTCCATGCTGATGGACAGGGATGCCATTATTGCGGCATCAGAAATTGTGACAGCAGATGAATTTTATCAGCACCAGTACGGCGTTATGTTTGAGGCCATGGTGGAACTGTTTAATGAAGGGAAACCGGTAGATTTGGTTACCCTGCAGAACCGGCTGAAAGAAAAGGATGTACCGCCGGAGGTCAGCAGCCTGGAGTTTGTCCGCGACATCATTACCATGGTTCCGACGTCGGCCAATGTCCGTTCTTATGCCAATATTGTACGGGAGAAAGCAGTCCTTAGAAAACTGATAAAAACAACGGAAGAAATTGCCAATACCTGTTATGTGGGAAAAGAAAAGCTGGAGGATATCCTGGCAGTTACGGAAAAATCCATTTTTGACCTGCTGCAGACCAGAAGCGGGGGAGATTTTGTTCCTATCCGCCAGGTGGCATTAAATGTATTGGAAAAAATTGAAGTAGCTTCCCGAAATCAGGGTTCTGTGACGGGAATTCCGACTGGATTTATTGATTTGGACTATAAAACCTCCGGCATGCAGCCGTCGGATTTTATATTAATTGCGGCCCGCCCGTCTATGGGTAAAACGGCCTTTGTGTTAAACCTGGTAGACTATGTGGCAGTAAAGAAAAACATGCCCTGCATGATTTTCAGTCTGGAGATGTCCAAGGAACAGCTGGTAAACCGTATGCTTTCCATGGAGTCCAATGTGGACTCCCAAAAGCTTCGAACCGGTAATCTGACGGATTCCGACTGGGACGCAGTAGTAGAAGGCATTGGTATTATCGGAGGCTCTAAACTGATTATTGATGATACCCCGGGCATATCCATCACGGAGCTGCGGTCCAAGTGCAGGAAGATGAAGCTGGAATATGGACTGTCCATGATTATTATTGACTATCTGCAGCTGATGAGCGGAAGCGGAAAAAGCGGAGACAACCGTCAGCAGGAGATTTCCGAGATTTCCCGTTCTCTAAAGGCATTAGCCAGAGAGATGAATGCTCCGGTAGTAGCCCTGTCCCAGTTAAGCCGTGCCTGTGAAACCAGACAGGACCACCGCCCCATGCTTTCGGATTTGAGAGAATCGGGAGCGATCGAGCAGGATGCAGACGTGGTAATGTTTTTATATCGAGACGATTATTATAATAAAGACACAGATAAGCCCAATGTAGCAGAGGTAATTATTGCAAAACAGCGTAACGGCCCGATTGGAACAGTAGAATTACTGTGGAGACCGGAGTATACAAAATTTGTGAATATGGCAAGAGAATAATGTTTTGTAACTATTCAGGACGGCGGGAAATCTGGTGTAAAAAACTGTGTCAAGCTGGCTTGTAAACAGCTTTTTACACCAGATTTCACATCGGAAGAATCTCCGATGCTTCTTGTTCGGCAAAGCCGGACAAGAAGATGCCCCCGTCCTGAACAGTTACAATGTTTCATAATAAGCCGCGGTGCGATGAGCCGGATAAGACGCTCTGACCATCGCGGCGTTCGTCCACTATGCAGCAGCCAGCAGGTCTGCAAATTATAAAAATCAGGAGTGATGATACTGTGGAGACAAAGCGGATACAAGTATTAGATTCAGATATGGTAAAAGAGGAAGAACTAAAAGAAGCAGCCCAAATCCTGCGGGATGGCGGACTGGTGGCATTTCCTACAGAAACAGTTTATGGGCTGGGAGCCAATGCGCTGGATGAAGAGGCGGCAAAGAAGATTTATGCGGCAAAAGGGCGTCCGTCTGACAACCCGTTAATTGCCCATATTTCCAGTCCGGAAGAGTTGGAAGATCTGGTTTTGGAGATTCCGGACATGGCCAAAAAGCTGATGGATTTATATTGGCCAGGCCCGCTGACGATGGTGTTTCGGAAAAAGGATATTGTCCCTTACGGCACCACAGGAGGCCTGGACACAGTGGCTGTCCGTATGCCTTCCGATCCGGTTGCAAGGACGCTGATACGCCTGGCAGGAGTGCCGGTAGCTGCGCCCAGCGCCAACAGTTCCGGACGTCCCAGCCCTACAACTGCAGATCATGTGTGGCAGGATATGGCCGGGAAAATTGATATGATTGTAGATGGAGGCCCTGTGGGCATCGGGCTGGAGTCTACCATTGTAGATGTTACAGGCCCGGTTGCCATGATTTTGCGGCCAGGAGCAATTACAGTAGAGATGGTCAGGGAAGCCTTAGGAGAAGCGCAGATTGATCCGGCTATTATAGGACCGATGAAGGAGGGAGAACATCCCAAAGCCCCTGGCATGAAGTACCGCCATTATGCCCCCAAAGCCCCTCTGACCCTTGTAGAAGGAGAGATGGAACAGGTGGTCAGAACCATTAACCGTCTGGCAAAAGAGGCATTAAAAGAGGGCAAAAAAGTAGGAATTATCTGTACCGATGAAACCAGAACCTGCTATCCGGCCGGTATGATACAGTCTATCGGGATTCGGGCAAAAGAAGAGACTGTGGCCCATAATCTGTATGCTGTACTGAGAGAATTTGACGATTTGGGAGCAGATGTGATTTATTCCGAAAGTTTTCCAGACGATCAGATAGGACAGGCGATTATGAACCGTCTGACCAAGGCGGCAGGCTACCATGTGATAAAGGCATAATTTGAACCAGACAGGATAATTTGCGAAGGAGGAAGAATCCATGTCAGATAAGAGAAAAGACTATATTACCTGGGATGAATATTTTATGGGAGTGGCAGAACTTTCAGCAAAGCGCTCCAAAGATCCCAGTACCCAGGTGGGCGCATGTATTGTAAGTGAGGATAATAAAATTCTGTCCATGGGATACAACGGATTTCCAAAAGGATGCTCGGATGATGAATTTCCGTGGGGAAAGGAATGCGAAAAAGAAGATCCCTATAATGCAAAATATTTTTACTCTACCCACAGCGAATTAAATGCAATTTTAAACTACCGGGGAGGCAGTTTAGAGGGAAGCAAACTCTATGTAACGTTATTTCCATGCAACGAATGTGCAAAAGCGATTATCCAGGCAGGCATCAAGACCCTGATTTACGCCTGTGATAAGTATGCAGACACACCGGCAGTCAAAGCATCGAAGAGAATGCTTAATGCGGCAGGAGTCCGTTATTACCAGTATCAGCCTACCGGCAGAAAGATTGAGATTGATGTATAATGAAAGTGTTATTAGCGGCAATTAATGCAAAATACATCCACTCCAATTTAGGGGTTTACTGTTTAAAGGCCTATGCAGACCGGAATCTGAAACCGTCGGAAGCCGGTACAGAGATAGAAATCTGCGAGTATACCATTAATAATCAGATGGAAAAAATTCTCGGAGATTTATATACCAGAAAGCCGGATATTGCAGCATTTTCCTGTTATATCTGGAATATCGAACTGATCAAACAGCTGGCAGGGGAACTCAAAAAAGTTCTTCCCAAAACCAGGATCCTGTGAAGATCTGGCTGGGAGGGCCGGAAGTCTCCTATGATGCTCCCAGAATTTTAACAGAATGGCCCCAGATAGACGGGGTTATGGTGGGGGAAGGAGAAGAGACCTTTACAGAATTGTTAGAAGGGTATGAGAAAGTAGGCGAAAACCGTATCGAACAGGACAGGCAGTTTTCTCAAATCGCTGGTCTGACTTTCCGGGATGAAGCAGGAACCATTCACAGGACACCTGCCCGTCCGGTTCTGGATCTGAGCAAAGTCCCCTTTGTATATGAAGATTTGGAAAAATTCCAAAATCGTATTTTATATTACGAAACCAGCAGAGGGTGTCCGTTTTCCTGCAGTTACTGTCTTTCTTCCATTGATAAATCGGTGCGGTTCCGGGATTTGGAACTGGTAAAAAAAGAACTGGGATTTTTCCTGGAGCATAAGGTTCGCCAGGTGAAATTTGTAGACCGTACTTTTAACTGCAAAAAGAGCCATTCCATGGCAATCTGGCAGTATATTCTGGAACACGATAATGGAGTTACCAACTTCCATTTTGAAATTGCCGCTGATTTACTGGATCAGGAAGAGCTGGAACTTCTGGCGAAAATGCGGCCAGGGCTGATTCAGCTGGAAATCGGCGTCCAGACAGTAAATCCCACTGTGATTACGGAAATCCGGAGAAAGATGAATTTGGAAAAAGTCAGGGAAATTACGGCTCAGATTAATCAAGGCCATAATATTCACCAGCATCTGGATTTGATTGCAGGACTGCCCTATGAGGATTTGGAAAGCTTTCGGGAGTCCTTTAACCAGGTGTACCGGATGGAACCGGAGCAGCTTCAGCTGGGATTTTTGAAAGTGTTAAAAGGATCTTATATGGAAGAGCAGAAGGAACACTATGAGTTAATGTTTACCGGAGAGCCGCCCTATGAGGTTTTGTCTACCAAATGGCTGTCTTATGGCGATATTTTGAAGTTAAAGCGGATAGAGGAAATGGTAGAAGTTCACTATAACAGCGGTCAGTTTGGAGAATCGATAAAGCTGCTGGAACAGGAGTTTGAACAGCCCTTTGAACTATATGAAGCCCTGGCTGACTGGTATGAAGAAAACGGGGCGGCAGACATTGGCCAGAGCCGTCTGGCCCGATTTGAACTTTTGTTTCAATTTGGAGAATCACTGATGCACGGCGTTAAGTTGGAAGAATTTCGAGATGCCTTGACCATGGATTTGTATTTACGGGAAAATGCCAAGAGCCGTCCGGATTTTGCCAGAGATCAGACTCCGTTTAAAACAGCAGTAAGGGATTTCTTTATCAGGGAAGAGGCCAGCCGCCAGTATCTGGCGGGATATGAGAACTATGATTCCAGGCAGATGGCTAAAATGGCCCACATAGAGGTATTCGGAGATGGTTCAGGGGTTTTGTTTGACTATAAAAACCGGGACCCTCTGACTTACAATGCCAGACGGATTCGATTTGAAGACTTTGCGCAACAGTTCAGCCATGCGAAGATTCAGACAGAAAAAAGCGTTGAAAGCTTGTTTTCATAAGAATTTTTCTGTCTGAATCTTCATAGGGCGGACACCCGACGCTTCTTGTCCGCTTACCGCGGGCAGGAAGATGCATGGCTGAATTGTTACAAAAAACACTTGCAAATTGGGAAAAGTAATTTACAATGAATAGTAGTTTAAATGAATGGGAGAGAATAAGATTATGCCATTAAAGAAAAAACCGGTAACCGGCATGAAGGACATATTGCCTGCAGAAATGCAGATTCGGGAATATGTTATGAGCCAGATTAAGGAAACCTATAGAAGTTTTGGTTTTTCTCAGATTGAGACCCCTTGTGTGGAGCACATTGAAAATCTGACCAGCAAACAGGGCGGAGATAACGAAAAACTGATTTTCAAGATTTTAAAGAGGGGCGAAAAGTTAAACCTGGAGACTGCGCAGACAGAGAGCGATGTAGTAGACGGAGGCCTGCGTTATGATTTGACTCTGCCTCTTTCCAGATACTATGCCAACAACTCAGCATCTTTGCCGTCCCCATTTAAGGCTTTGCAGATGGGAAGCGTCTGGAGAGCAGATCGTCCCCAGAAGGGCCGTTTCCGTCAGTTTGTGCAGTGTGATATTGACATTTTAGGCGATGCTACCTGTATGGCTGAGATTGAATTGATTCTGGCGACCACCACAGCTTTGGGAAAAATCTGCAAAGATGAGAAATTTACCGTTCGCATCAATGACAGAAATATTTTAAAGGCCATGGCAGTTTACAGCGGCTTCCCGGAAGAAGCTATGGATCAGGTGTTTATCACTCTGGATAAGCTGGATAAAATCGGCATGGACGGAGTTCAGGCTGAGTTAAAGGAAAATGGCTTTGCTGAGGAAAGCATTGCAAAATATACAGAATTGCTGTCTTCCGTTACAGATGATTCCCAGGGTGTTCTGAATCTGGGACAGGCTTTAAACGGAGTACTGGGAGACGGAGTGGCGGAAAATCTGGCTCATATTATGGATACGGTTTCCAGCGTACTGGATACAGAAGCAGACTGCCGTCTGGTCTTTGACCCGACTCTGGTTCGCGGCATGGGCTATTACACTGGAACGATTTTTGAAGTATCTGTAGAAGGACTGGGTTACTCAGTAGCAGGAGGCGGCCGTTACGATAAGATGATCGGCAAGTTTACCGGCATGGATACTCCGGCCTGCGGATTTTCCATTGGCTTTGAGCGAATAGTAGGAATGCTGCTGGACAGCGGATTTACCGTTCCTTCAGCCGGAGCAAAAACCGCTTATTTATTTGAAAAAGGGCTGGCTCCGGAAGCTTTGGCAGAAGTAATCAAAGAGGCCATGGAAGCCAGAAAAACAGGAGCACAGATTCTGGTAGCCCAGATGAATAAAAACAAAAAATTCCAGAAAGAGCAGCTGATGAAAGAAGGCTACGAGGAATTTAGAGAATTCTATAGAGAAGCACTGAAAAAGTAAAAGGAGATGTACATCATGGCAGAAGCAATGTTAGGATTAAAGCGTACTCATCGCTGTACCGAGGTGACCACCGGCGACATTGGAAGCAAAGTTACCGTTATGGGATGGGTACAGAAGAGCAGAAATAAAGGCGGAATTATTTTCGTAGATTTAAGAGACCGTTCCGGTATCTTACAGCTTATTTTTGAGGAAAAAGACTGCGGATCGGAGAATTTTGCAAAAGCTGAGAAGCTGAGAAGCGAATTTGTAATCGCAGTAGTTGGTACAGTCGAGGCTCGTTCCGGCGCTGTCAATGAAAATCTGGCTACAGGAGCCATTGAGGTTCGTGCTGAACAACTCCGTATTTTATCCGAGTCTGAAGTTCCTCCGTTCCCGATTGAGGAAAACAGCAAGACCAAAGAAGAACTGCGTTTAAAATACCGGTTCTTAGATATTAGAAGACCAGATATCCAGAGAAATCTGATGCTGCGCAGCAAGGTAGCGACTATGACACGTGCGATTTTAGCAGAAGAGGGATTCTGGGAGATTGAAACTCCTACTCTGATTAAGAGTACTCCAGAGGGTGCAAGAGACTACCTGGTTCCAAGCCGTGTTCATCCAGGCTCTTTCTATGCCCTGCCGCAGTCTCCGCAGCTCTTTAAGCAGCTGTTAATGTGTTCTGGCTGCGACCGTTACTTCCAGCTGGCACGCTGCTACCGCGACGAGGATCTTCGTGCAGACAGACAGCCGGAGTTTACCCAGATCGACATGGAGATGTCTTTTGCAGATGTAGATGATGTAATTGGAGTCAATGAAAAGCTGCTTCAGAAGTTATTTAAAGAGGTATGCAACTATGATCTGGCTCTTCCGATTCCGAGAATGACCTGGAGAGAGGCTATGGATCGGTTTGGTTCGGATAAGCCGGATCTGCGGTTTGGAATGGAACTGAAAAATGTGACCGAAATAGTCAGAAACTGCGGTTTTGGCGTATTTACCGGAGCCATTGAAAACGGCGGTTCTGTCCGCGGTATTAACGCAGAGGGACAGGGCGCTATGCCAAGAAAGAAGATCGACGCTCTCGTAGAATTTGCAAAGGGATTTGGCGCAAAGGGTCTGGCGTATCTGGCAATTCAGGAAGACGGCAGCTACAAGTGCTCCTTTGCCAAGTTCATGACAGAAGAGGAATTAAAAGCCCTTGCAGACGCTATGGACGGAAAGCCGGGAGATCTGCTGTTATTTGCCGCAGATAAAGATAAAGTGGTCTTTGACGTATTAGGAAACCTGCGTTTAGAACTGGCAAAACAGCTTGGACTGTTAAAGAAAGATGACTTTAAGTTCCTGTGGGTAACCGAGTTCCCGTTATTAGAGTATTCCGAAGAGGAAGACCGTTATGTGGCAATGCACCATCCATTCACCATGCCAATGGATGAAGACCTTCCGCTGATTGACACCAATCCAGGTGCAGTCCGCGCAAAGGCATATGATATTGTATTAAATGGTACCGAGATGGGCGGCGGTTCTGTCCGTATCCATCAGGCTGACATTCAGGCAAAGATGTTTGAAGTATTAGGATTTACGCCAGAGAGAGCAAATGAGCAGTTTGGCTTCCTGTTAGAAGCATTCAAATACGGAGTACCGCCTCATGCTGGTCTGGCATATGGTTTTGACCGTATGATTATGCTGATGGTAGGCGCAGATTCTATTCGTGATGTGATTGCGTTCCCGAAGGTAAAGGATGCCTCCTGTCTGATGACAGAGGCGCCGACGCCAGTTGATCCAAAGCAGTTAGAAGAATTGGGAATCGAAGTATCCCAGACAGAGGAAGAATAAAGAGTTATGTAAGCCACAGGAGCTGCCGCACTAATTTTTATTTTGTGCGGCAGCTCCTGTGATTCGTTTTTACTCCTCTTTTTCGTGCATCAGAGAGACCAAAAGCGGTTCATCTTTAATGACAATCATACCGTCCACCTTGTCAATAGCCCCTAACTCCCGGAACTTTTTGAAGAGACGGCTGACCGTAACAGGATGCATTCCCAGAAATTTTGCTACTTCTATAAAAGAAAAGGTTTTGGGGATTACGGAAATCTCTCCCTGCCTGACCTGGCAGCTTAGCAGCCATTGACAGAACTGGGCAGTTCGATTGCCGTCTACCATGGTCTGGAGTTTATCTATCAGTTCCAGATAATTTCGGGTAATGGAACTTAAAATTCCCCTCATAAAGTCTGGGGACTGGGATAGTAATTCTTGTACGCGACTCCCTGTAATTTTATAATAAACACAGTCTGTTTTAGCAGTAATCCAGCAGGTGTTGGGATGAACCAGATAATTCCAGGACTGGCTGTCGCTCCATTCATCAAAAAACTGGCGGCTTAACATAGCAGAAAAACCAGCTACCCGTTTTTCACCATAATATAAGTGAATCCGCTCTTCCCCAGATTCATTGTAGCTGATCAGAGCAGAAATACCCGTATCCAGAAAATAGATGGTTTCAGAAACATCATCAAGCAAAGGATTACAGATAAACTCCCCTTTTTTCACTTCTTTTCGGACTCCAAAGCGGACGAAATCATCCCGTATGGTATAAGTATTCATTTTAGCCGGTATTCCTCCTGTCAACGAATTTAAGTATTAAATTTAAGTATTAATGGTAAGAATCTGATGTGTACCCATTAGGGATGCGTCCTCTTCTTCATGGGTAATGAGAATGACGGTTTTTCCGGCGCTTTTTTGTCTGGTATCGGCAATTACCAGCTGCCTGGTATCTGCATCCAGTCCTTTAAAGGGTTCATCCAAAAAAAGTACGTCATAGTCTGCAAGAAGGGCGCGCAGAATTGCGACTCTGCGTTTCATTCCGCCGGATAGTTCACGGACAGGCTGGAAAAAACATCCGGTCAGCCCGACCTGCTCCATGGCAGCAATGATTTCCGCTTTTTTCAATTCCGGAGCAACGAGACGGATGTTGGAAACGGGACTTAAATTTTTGCACAGGCGGTCTTCTTGAAAGACCGCGCTTATTTTTTTGCCGGAAAGCCCGGAAACAGAACCAGAATCCGCCTGCTCCAACCCCATAAGGATTCGGAGAAGAGTGGTTTTCCCTCGGCCTGAAGGCGCCATGATGGCGGTCACCTGTCCTTCAGGGAGGATGGCAGAAAACTGGTTCAGGACAATATGATCTCCATAAGATTTACAAAGATTTTTTAACACAATATCCATGTTTACATCCTCTCCAGACGTTTTACGCCCATATCCAGAAGTTTTAAAAAGAATTTCTCAAAGGTGAGACTCACAATGACAATTACCAGAGTCCAGGCAAATAAATCAGGGGTGTTTAAGAAAATCTTGGCATTGTAAAGACTTTCCCCGATAGAGCCGTCCGGAATGCCGATGACTTCTGCTGCAATGCCGGATTTCCAGCAGAGCCCCAGTCCAATGGTACAGGCAGACTGGAAAAAGGGCAGAACCTGTGAGACGTAGATATAACGGATGGTTCTTCCAGGGGGCAGAGAAAAGACTCTGGCCATTTCCAGAAGTTCCTGACTGGTACTGAAAATACCATCCAGCACATTGGTGTAGATAACCGGAAATACCATTAAAAAGGAAATAAATACGGACAAATTTTTAGATGGAATCCATATCAGGGCTAAAATGATAAACGATGCTACCGGAATGGCTTTTATAGTGAGAATAAATGGGGAAAGCAGTTCCTGGATTATTCTGAATCGGAATGACAGGGCAGCCGATAGAACACCCATAAAGGCAGCCAGTAAAAATCCAAGGGAAATTCGGGAAAGGGAAAAACCGATAGCACTCCAGAAGGGAAGCGTCCTGATTAAAGAAGTAAGACGTACCAGGACAGAAATGGGAGAGACTAGAAGGATTTCCTGCCCCAGTGCCTGGCTGGCAAGCTGCCACACAGCCAGCCAGAAAAGGGCCGCCCAGAGCCGGAGCCTGGGCGTGCCAGATGATTTATGGAATAAAGTAAAATTCATCTGCAGGAAGAGTTCCGCCTACTGCGGCCGGATTCTGCTGATATAAAGAATCCAGATAACCGGAGAGCTTCTCTTTCATCTCTTCTCCGTCAATATAAGTAATGTTGCATTCCGGAATTGCTTTTACTGCTACAGGAGCAGGTACAATCTCATATTTTCCAACCAGTTCTGCGCCGGCTTCTACGTCACTGTTTACAAAATCAACAGAGTCTTTGTAGTGTGCCATGAAATCAGCAACTGCTTCCGGATGTTCTTCGATAAATTCTGTACGGGCAACTACAACGCCGGTAATCATGGCAGAAGGAGTTTCCGAACCTTCCTGAAGGTTATCCCATTCTTCACTTAAGTCTAAAGCTGTACGGATGGTGTCCACTTTGGACTGGGCAGTTGTTACAAAAGGCTGGGGCAGCATGGCGATTGCGTTTTCAGAAGAAGTCAGAGCTGCCAGACATTCGGTATGTTCGCTTTTCCACTGGATGGAAACATCCTTTGCCGGATCGATGCCGTTTTCAGACAGGATGTAGTTAAGGCCATATTCAGGAGTAGCGCCTTTGCCGCTGGCATAAATGGTTTTGCCCTTTAAATCCTCAACAGAATGAATGGTATCGCCGTTTTCTACAATGTACAGAACCCCCAGGGTATTCACAGCCAGAACTTTCACGCCGCCTTTGGTGTTGTTAAACAGCACAGAAGCCAGGTTTGCGGGAACAGCGGCAATATCGGCCTGTCCCTGTACCAGTTTTGGAGTAACCTCGTCAATGGCGGCGGCAATGGTAAAGTTGTAGTCATAGCTGTCGATGGCTCCGGCATCGGAATCATCCATAAATTTTACCATACCCATGGCAGTCGGCCCTTTTAAGGCCATAACGTTGACAGCGGTTCCATCCCCGGAAGGCTCTTCTGCTGTAGTTTCCGTTTCTGAAGCATCGGTTTCCGGTGCTTCTGTTTCTTTTGGTGCGTTCGTTTGGGTCTGGCTTTCAGTTTGGGCAGCAGCGGTCTGGGAAACCGCGGTGCCGGAAGTATCGGCAGCGCCGGTACAGCCTGCTAAAAGAGCGGCCGTAAGCGAAAAAATACAGGTGAGTGACAGAACTTTTTTCATAATAATCCTCCTTTTCCTGACGTAGAATCCGTCAATGCTTATTTTACACGGTTAGGGGCGACTAAGTCAATAGGGAATTGAGACGATATTCGCCAGGCGTAAGGCCTGTGACCTTTTTAAACTGGCGGGAAAAGTATTTTTCATCTTCATAGCCGACTTCATGGGCAATGTCGCGGATCTTTATAGAGGGATCTTCCAGCAGCTGCTTGGCATGACGGATCTTTAAATCATTTAGATACGTAACCATGCTGACATGAAACGTATTTTTAAATTTCCGGCATAGGTAATCTTTGTTTACATAAAACATCTGTGCACAGGCAAACTGGCTGAATGGCTGATTATAATTTAATTCCAGGTAATGGGCTACCTGGTAAATCATATCAGATTCTGGCGAATGGATCTCTTTCAGCTCCTGATACAGGAAGAAAATATCCCGATAGATTCGATGCTTTAATTTGTCCAGAGAAAAAGAGTGGTCAGGGCCGCAAACATCTTTGTAACACAAAAGGCGGTAAGAGGTCTGGTGGCAGAAACCCTGATGGCGTTTCTCAAACAAGTGAACCCAGCTGGTAAAGAGAGCATTTTCCTCATCTATAATCTGGAGGACATGGCTAAGAGGGAGTCTGGAGGGATTGGGAAGACGGTTGTTCAGCCAGTCGCAGACAGCTTGCTGGATAAGGCCTTCATTTCCTGTCAGCAGAGCAGACAGCAGGATACGCTCTTCGTCTTCCGATAAAGGAGGAAGAGGCTGAGGGCTTGTCAGGGGCTCGGGAGAAAATGGGTCAATGCGGCATAATATTGGCTGCAGGGACAGCGTGTCCAGACAACCGTAGGCTATTTTGGCCTGTTCCAGAGTTTCTTTTAGTCTGCTGGGAAAGCTTCCTGAGGTTGCAAGTCCCATAGATACCGGAAAAGAAAAGCAGTTTTTGCAGGACTCCAGGAGTGTTTCCAACTGCTTTAAAACGTGAGACGAAGTATTGGAAAGAAACAAGATAATCTCCTGAGAATCTCCAGATGGAAGAAGAAATCCGGAATCTGTTTCCTGTGCAAAGGCTCCCACCATATTGCGAAAATGGGAAATGTCATTTGCAGATGAAATAGGGACATTTGAATTACTTTTCGGCATATCAGAGGGTTCTGATGTGCCGGAGGATAAGAAGGGTTTAGGCAGACAGCAGGCAAATCCATATACAGGCTGTCTTCCAAGCTCTGGGCATATCTGGAGAAGCTCCCGATAAGTCTGCTCCGCCTGTTCGCCGGACAACAGCTTAGACAGCAGATTTTCTTTGCATAAGGCAGTCATAGAATGGATTCTGTCGGCATGGGATTGAACTGTAGACAACAAAGCTTCTTCCTGGGTCCAGGAGTCCACTGCTTTATGGACAGCAGCAATTAACTGATTCTGATCCAGTGGCTTTAAAAGATAGTCTACACCTCCATTTTGAAGAGAACCCCGAACATATTCAAAGTTATTATATCCAGAAATTACGACCACTTTTGTGCGGAAAGGAGCGTGATTGACGTATTCCATTAAATCAATGCCGGATAAGTCCTGCATAACAATATCTGTAATCAGAATTTCCGGTTTTTCCTGCTCCATAATCCGTAGGGCGTCCTGAGGATTAGACGCTTCAACAAGCTGAGTAATCCCCATGTCTTTCCAGGGGACTAAAAGCTTTACAGCGGTAATTACATGAGCTTCATCATCTACGATTAATACTTTCATTTTAGAATCTCCTTGTTGTCTGGGACGTTTCCCATGTCTAACATATCATAATCAATCTGAATGTGTACAGTAGTACCGCAGGTTTCATTGCTTTCGTATTTCATGGTACATTGATTTTTAAAATACAGCAAAAGCCGCTGGTAAACATTGTAAATTCCAATACTATTAGAAACAAAGCGCTGTTCCTTTGCCTTTTCAATAGGCTGGCTTTCCTCCAAATCCATGGAAAATGGGGGTAAGGATGTAACAAAGCCTTTTACATCAGAAGTTGCCATATGGCTCCGAACCTGTTCCAGGGACTCGTTAATTTTGGAAAGCGTCTCAAAAGACATGCCAATGCCATTGTCTTCTACCCAGATATGAAGGTAGCGTTCCTGGCGCAGTGTGCGTATAATAAGACGGCCATTTTCCATTTTCAATAAATTGCCGTGGCGGATGGAGTTTTCTACCAGAGGCTGAAGGGACATTTTGGGAATTAAAAGTGATGCTGTATCATCTGGTATTATAAATTCCGAAGTTATATTGCAGGGAAAACGCATTTTTTGAAGCTGCAGGTACAAGTCAATATAACGCAGTGCATCCGTAATAGGAACTAAACTTTGTCTGGTATCCATGGAGTAGTGCATCATCTGTCCCAGAGAGGTAATCGACTGATATAAAGGAAGATTACCGCTTTCCAAAGCGTTTGTTGCCAGGCACTGAAGCGTGTTATGAATGAAATGGGGGTTAATCTGAGCCTGCAAAGCTTTTAATTCACTGGTTCGGTTAGCTAATTCCAGTTGGTATTGGTGAATTGTAAAATGACGGATAGAGTGTATCATTCTGCGGATAGCGATTAACAGCCGCCCGATTTCATCATTATGGGTATAGGTAATGAATGAGGACATTTTGGCATTTAAGTTTCCCTCGCTTACCGTTTCCGCATAGGCGGTAGCCTGTTTTAAGGGTTTGGTAAGGCTGATAGCAGTAATAAAGATAAGCAAAAGCTCTGCCGCAGTTACAACGATAAAGGAATATAGCATCAGGTTAAAAAAATGGTTGGCTTTTGCATATACAAATGCTTTAGGAGAGATTTTAATCAGATACCAGTCATAAGGTTCTAAGGGAATACGGCTGCAGATTACCAGATCCTCTTTTTGGGTTTCCACTAAATGAGCGTTTCCGTATTCCAAATCAGAAGACAAAATGTCCAATAGCAGAGGGGACTTGGTTTTCGTAGCAATTTCTTCTGGTTTGCTGCTGTAAACGTAATTGCCCTTTCCATCAATGATACATAAAGACTCTTCCTCCTTAAATAAAGGGCGGCACATTTTTTCTAATACAGAAACTGGAATATCGATGGATATTTCTCCTAAGGCATTGGTCGAAGAAGGAATCTTGTAAATGGGCATATGTACGGTAACAACCAGATTAAATTTTCGGTTGGACAAATTAATAAAATTGTAGTCAGACTGCATATGAGCCGGACTTACATAAGTATGGTAAGACTGGCAGGGAAAAGAACGCTCCGTTTCCAAATAGATATGATCCTTTTCATAACGCTGCATGTCTGGTTGAAGGAGCAGAGACTTTTTCAGGTTATAGGCAGCCAGATGAATTTGAGAGGATTCCGGAATACTGGAATAAAGCATCTGCATAAAATCAAAAATTCTGGATTCAATCTGTAAAAGCTGATAGTCAGAAAGACTGTCTTCCTTGCTGGATAAAATATCCATAACCTCAGAATTAAAGTATAAGCCTCTGGCAGTATAATCAACTAATTGGATATAGTCGGAAATACTATTTCCAGAGGATGTTAGAGAGTCGGTGGATTGAGAGACAAATTCTTCATCCAGGGAGGTACGAATATACTGATATGAAAAAAACCAATAAAATATAAACGGAATCATAATACAAAAAGAAAGTAGAATTAGTACTTTAATACGAATACTGATAAAGGGCTTTGTATTCATAAAAACCTCCAAAAAACAACCTGATATAGTGCCAGTATACTACAAGGATGCACAAAAAGTCAAAATAATCCTCCTAACAAATCAAAAACGTGAGTGTAATAAAGAAACCGGTTACGGTACAATAAACACATCAAATCAAAGAGACATAAGGAAGGACATCAGGAAAAAGGGATTGGATGGGGACAAGCCCCATGGTATGATTATAGAACTTAATACCAGGAGGTTTGGACATGAGAAAAGACATCAAAATCGGTATCACAGTTTTTATGCTTGCAGCAGTTACAGGATGCGGAACATTAAAAACGGCTGAACAGCCGGAAAAAGAATCCGCAGTTATATTAACAGTCAGTCTGCCGGAAGCAGAATGGAGCGGATATACAGAAGGATTGACAGCGTTGTATCAAAAAACTCATCCCGAAATACAATCCATTGAGTGGAATCTGGTAGATCGCAGCATGTATTCTGATCTTTTAAATGTCAGCGTAGCGTCACAGGATATTCCAGATATTATCAGCGTAGACTACGGCGATTCCTTAAAGCTGTGGGAAGAGCAGCTGATTCCATTGGAAGAAAGTCAATATAACCAGATTTTTTCAGAAAAAGCTTTGGAAAAAGGAAAACGGAACAGCCATTTGTATTCGGTACCAATTGCAGTGGAGGCCAGAGGGATTATTTATAACAAGAAACTGCTCAGGAAAGCTGGCATCATTCAGCTGCCGGAAACAAAACAAGAGTTTCAGGAGTTGTGCCAGAAGTTGGATAAAGAAGAGATAAAACCAATTATGAATCATTACAAAGAAACTCTTCTGACCACAACCAGCCAGCTGTTATGGGTTCAGATGGGCCAGGAAGACAGGGAAAAAAGTTTAAATGCACTTGCAGATTTTCTGGATTTGACGCTTCTATATGGCAATCACAATGCTCTTACGACAGACAGAGATACAGCAAGGAATTACTTTTTTATTGAGCGGTATGCGATGCTGAATAATGAAGGAACCTGGCTGGTTCCGGTTTTGAGAAAATCCGGTGCCGACTTAGAAGAACA
>URUX01000026.1 GCA_900551135.1 uncultured Clostridium sp. | reverse complement strand
CTCACGTTCAAAATTGGCATAAAAAAAGAGAGTGTGCATATAACAAAAAACATACCTTGGTATGCATCCACTATTGCTTTCCTCTCATTCTCTCTCAAAGCAGACTGTATTTTGTTGATGAACTAATGGTATCACAAAATGTCTAACCTTGCAAGTCATTTTTGTATATTTTTACTTATTTTTTACTAAAATTATTCCTTCTTTTTGCATATTTTGATTTTTTTTCGAAAAATATTGATTAATTTTTCACAATTTCCCGTCATTTTTCCTCCTCTTCACTGGCATTTTCTACATTATCTTCCAGATACTTTTCAAAGACTCTCCTCAGAAAATGAGAGGCCAGATAGCTTCCAAAGGCAAACCAAATCATAAACAATTCTGTAAAATACCAGGTAAGTACGGCACAAAGCGCATAAATAACCAGAATTGTAACCGATACATACAAGTTTCCCATGGCCATAATAAAAGAATCTTTTATGGTTTTCCGAACGGAAATTTTAAAAAAAGCGGTCAGAGGAAACAGATAAATTATCGTTAATAAATAAACAAAAATCAAACTGATTACGACCACCCGAAGCGCCCATTTTCCAGCCCCGGAAAACGGCAAAAACTGGCATCCATATAAATCTGCCGCCAAAAACAGCCCTGCCGCAGCCGCTGCAATCCAGAGAAGGGTCGCAGAAACAAAATTTTTCTTAAATCCATTCCAGAAGGTCTTCCACACATACCCCTCCTCATCTCTGGTCAGCTGCAATGTGTAGTGAAACAGTGCCGCCGTAGATGCCCCTGCTGTGACAACCGGAAGTGAAAATACTGCCCAGAGTATTCCCAAAAGGCACAGGTTCATCACCTTTTCCATAAACATAAAAAACTTATTCTGCGGATTAAAAATACCATTGATATCCATCTGTCTTCACCCTTTCCCAAATCTTTATTCCAAAGATTCTTTCACACAGTATACCATTTTTTGTTTATTTATGCTACAATTCATTAAGAACCGTCTGGAACGGTTACCTGATTATAAAAACCGGAGGCGCTTTATGACACTGAAAAACCGCTTGATTCGAGATTTAAAAAAAGACAGAGAAACGTTAAAAACTCTGAACTTCCGGCAAAAAGTCCGCTTTATCTTAGACTACTATAAAGGACAGATGTTTATTTTGTTTGTCTGCCTGTTGTTTTTATTTTATATCGGAGATCTGGTATACCAGAGCAGCCAGGTTATTGATTTGCAGGGCTTTTTTATTAATGACAGACAAAATCTGTTTCCGGCAGAAGATCTGATTGAGGATTTCTCCGCCCATCAGCAGACTCCTTCCGGCCACCGCATTGCCTTTGAAGATTCTCTCTATGTAACATTAGGCTCCAGCAATGAATATAACGCCGCCAGCCAGGAAAAAATCGTGGCTTATGTAGCTGCCAGACAACTGGATTTTCTCATTGCCCCGGAAGATCTGGCCAAATATTATGCCAATTCTTTTCTCCTGTATGATTTGGAAGAACTTCTGCCGGAGTCTCTTCGCAGCCAGCTTCAGGAAGACTTCTATTATGCAAAAGATGGCACCGGTCAGGAGAAAGCCTGCGGTTTGAACCTTCGCCGTTCCCGTTTTCTCAAAAATCCGGTATACGACGGAACAGAAGATTATTATCTTCTGGTTCTCTCCTATACTCCCCGAACCAGTGCCATGGTTTCCTTTATTGAATATGCTTATAAATAAGTACCAATCTCTCCCAGAGATTCAAAAATTGCATCTGGCTTCGTTTCTGATTGTTCCACATCAGAAATTTTCGTCTCTCCCGTAAGTACCAGCAGGCCTTTTCCTCCATGGTTTACACCTGTAGCCACATCTGTATACAGACGGTCCCCAACAAAAGCAGTTCTTGCTGTGGGGACTTTTGTTTTGTCAAAAATCATTTCTGCCGTTTCTTTATACGGCTTTCCCAGATATCTGGGCTGTACGCCGGTAGAAAGACTCATGGCAGCGCAGATAGCGCCACAGTCCGGAATAAACCCAGTGTCTGTAGGGCAGTTAATGTCCGGATGAGTTGCAAGGAACAAAGCGCCTTCCCGAATCATCGTACATCCCTTTTCCAGCTTCTCATAAGTAAGCGTCTTGTCAAAAGCAGCCATGACAATGTCTGCGTTCCCTTCGGTCAGAGGAATACCGGCCTCCCGCATATTTTCTTCTAATGGAGGGGTTCCCATCAAAAAGACGGTCTTCCCCGGATACTGACTGTTTAAAAACCGAATGGCCACATCGCCGGAAGTCATAATCTGATCCCTGGTAATCTCACACCCCATTTTCGCCAGCTTTTTCATATAATTTTCCGGTGACTGGGAAGAATTATTGGTGAAAAACAAAAACTTTTTTCCTGTTTTTCTGCAGTTGTGAATAAAGTCCAGAGCCCCGTCAATGATGTAATCTCCCATATAAAAGGTTCCGTCCATATCCAGTACAAATAAATCAATTTCTTCCAGCAATTTTTTCCTATCGTCCACCTTATCCTCCTGCTGTCAAAAAGGGCTTCTAAACCTCAGCGTTTGGAAGCCCTTTTGATTATAAATGTTCTATTCCTTATTTTCGCGCTTTATGCTTTTGGCACATCCTTTGTAGCAATTACCGGGATTCCGGTGCCTGCGCAGTCCTCAATAATTACATCACCAATTGCTACCGGCGCCGGAACAGTCACTTTCCGGATTTCATCCATAATTTCGAAAATCTTTCCCTTCGGAATATCTTCCTTTGTTTTTACGGATACCATCTCGATTGTACCGCCTGCTACATGGACGCTGGAGGTAACAATTCTGGTTGGGCTTAATACTTCTTTTCTGGCGTAATCATCGCCTCTCTTACAGGTGTTTCCGCTTACTTCAATCTGGTCGCCATCCATTTTTACGGTCAGAGGGCAGCCTAAAGGGCAGCCGATACAGATTAATTCTCTTACCTCCATGTTATTCCACCTCCGTGCAAATCACAA
Source organism: uncultured Clostridium sp. (assembly GCA_900551135.1). Taxonomy (GTDB): domain Bacteria; phylum Bacillota; class Clostridia; order Lachnospirales; family Lachnospiraceae; genus UMGS1370. The sequence continues at coordinate 16,498 of URUX01000026.1, read as the reverse complement.
TATTCTTAAGATCCGGATAGTCCGCAAAACTTTCCTTCTTTAAGATAACCTGCTCCATCTCTCCTGGAGCCAGCACCTTTTTCTTTCTCTTGGAAATCTGAACGCCATCATAATAAACAGAAATATAGCGATCCTTGTAAACGTCTGCCACACGGAAACGAACCGTGATCTTATCCTGCATATTGTTTACATCAATGGTCTGAGGAACGGTATAACGAACTCCGTTTTCTGCCTTCAGTTCTACTACATGTCCGGCTTCTCTCTCTTTTCCAGCCTGTACATAAGCTGCTGCGTTGGTTCCTGCCAGAGTTGCTTCTTCGGATACATAGTCTACCAGATCATGTACATGAAGTACATTGCCGCAGGCAAATACGCCTTCTGTACTGGTCTCTAACTGATCGTTTACCTTTGGTCCAGAGGTAACAGGGCTCATGGAAACGCCAATTCCTTTGCTCAATTCATTTTCAGGCAGCAGACCTACGGATAACAGCAGGGTATCACAGCTATAGTGCTCTTCCGTTCCCGGAATCGGCTTGCGATCTGGTCCAACTTCTGCCAGGGTAATACCGGTTACTCTCTCTTTGCCTTCAATATCTACAACGGTATGGCTTAACTTTAACGGAATGCCATAGTCATCCAGACACTGTACAATATTTCTCTTTAAGCCGCCGGAATAAGGCATTAACTCTGCTACAACCTTTACCTTTGCGCCTTCTAAGGTCATTCTTCTTGCCATAATCAGTCCGATGTCTCCGGAACCTAAGATAACAACCTCTTTTCCTACGCTGTAGCCTTCAATATTCATTAAACGCTGAGCGGTACCTGCAGAATAAATACCAGCTGGACGGTATCCAGGAATATTTAACGCACCTCTTGCTCTCTCTCTGCATCCCATAGCCAGAATGATGGCTTTGGCCTTTATCGTCGTCAAACCGTCTTCTCTGTTGATTACGGTAACTTCTTTGTCTTTATTAATATCAATTACCATGGTGTTTAATTTATAAGGAATCTGTTCCTCTTCCACCATCTTAATATAACGGGCTGCATACTCCGGACCGGTTAATTCTTCCTTAAATGTATGTAAGCCGAAACCATTATGGATACACTGGTTTAAAATACCGCCTAAGCAGCTGTCACGTTCCAGAATCAGAATATCCTGAACTCCTGCTTTTCTCGCTGCTGCTGCTGCTGCAAGGCCTGCAGGGCCTCCACCGATAATTACAATATCATGTGCTGTCATACGGATGCTCCCCCCTTATTTATCTTTGCTGCCGGTCAACATATTGGAACCAGGTGCGTTTTTACAGATATCTTCCATCTTCATGCCCCGCTCTCTGGCCAGGATTTCCATGGTTCTTGGAGTACAGAAACCAGCCTGGCAGCGGCCCATGCCCTGACGGACGCGGCGTTTAATACCATCTAAGGATACTGCGCCTAATGTACGGTTAATAGCATCCATAATCTCTCCCTCGCTGACGCCTTCACAGCGGCATACGATAGAGCCGTATTCTGGACGTTCTTTAATCAGGGCAGCTCTCTCTTCTTTGCTCATATTGCCTGGACGTACAAATCCTTTTCTCTTGCCGTTCCAGTCTGCCTTCTTTGCAGCACCTGCCTTTTTCGCTACCAGATCTGCTACGTAGATACCGATAGCCGGTGCGCTGGTAAGTCCTGGAGACTCAATACCTGCTGCGTCAAAGAAGTTCTCTGCATCCTCTGCCTCACCGATTACGAAATCATCTCCATCTTCATGGGCACGAAGGCCGGAGAAAGAAGTAATCACCTGGCGGAACGGAACATTCTTTACACTGATGTTTGCCTTTTCCATAACAAATGCCAGTTCTTTTGCAGTAGTTTTGGTTGCCTCTTTGTCCTCAATATCAGCTGCAGTAGGACCGGTCAGAAGGTTGCCGTGAATAGTAGGAGTTACCAGAACACCTTTTCCCAGTTTTCCAGGAAGCTGGAAAATCGTTCTTTCTACATGTTTTCCTGCCTCTTTATCTAATAAGCAGTAGTCTCCCTTTCTTGGAGTGATATGAAGTTTTTTCTCGCTTACCATGTTATGAATCTCATCAGCATAAACACCAGCTGCATTGATTACATAAGCTGCATGAATCACGCCGTCATTGGTTGTAACATCATAACCATTCTCTGTCTTCTTTACACATTCTACTTTGGTATTGAAAATAAATTCCACACCGTTGTCACAAGCATTTTCAGCCAGTGCAATGGTCAGGCCAAACGGACACACAATTCCTCCGGTAGGCGCATATAACGCAGCTACTACGGTATCGGTCAGGTTTGGCTCCATTTCTCTTGCTTCATCACCGGTAATAATCTTTAAATCCGGAACCCCGTTCTTTACACCTTTGTTATACAACTCCTGAAGGGAGGGCATATCCTCTTCTGCAAAACACAGAATCAAAGAACCATTTCTCTTAAATTCAAAATCCAAATCCTCAGAAAGCTGTCCCATTAAGCGGTTGCCCTCTACATTAAATTTAGCCTTTAATGAGCCAGGAGCCGCATCATGTCCGGCATGGACAATGGCACTGTTGGCTTTGGATGTGCCAGAGCAAACGTCCTCTTCCCTCTCTACTACACAGGTGTGCAGATCATAACGGGAAAGTTCTCTGGCGATAGCGCAGCCGGTTACTCCGCCGCCGATAATCACCGCATCGAAATTCATTTCCTTCATTTCTTCTCCTCCATTTTCATTTGCCTATGACGCAAAAAAAGAGTAAGGGAACACAACGGACAAGTCCGTCAGGTTTACCTTACTCTATCGTCTCAAAGGTGTTTTTTCAACTGTGTCTATGTTAGCACAGTTTGACTTACATTGTCAAGAAATTTCAGTAAACCTTATATTACTTTTTTGCAGTCCGTTCAGCAGTGCCTTTCCTGTTTAAGTCTTCGCACAGCTGAACTGCTGTTTTTTATTCACTAATTGTCATTACATTTTTTTCTTCTGCCAGGCTGGAAAACAGGGCTGATTTGTCAAATCCCGGCGGATAAATTACTTCAAATTCCAGTTTAATTTCTTCTTTTTTGTTCTTATGGATCTTGGTAGATGCAATTTCCACCTTTCGCTTCTCCAAAAAGTCTTCCATCTTTTTCACAGCCCCTTCTTCCTGGGCTATAGTCATCCAGATTGTCCCTCCGGAGGCCACATCTGCAAAGTGGGCGATTCTGTGAGTAATTCCCTGCATCAGAATAATCATCAGCCCAGATGCAATTCCGATTACGTAAAGGCCCGAACCCATGGCAAGCCCTACGCCTGCAGTTGCCCAGATACCGGCAGATGTGGTTAAGCCGCTGACCAGATTGTTTCGGACAAAGATAATTCCGGCGCCCAGAAAACCTACTCCGCTGACCACCTGAGCCGCAATACGGGAACCGTCAAACTTTCCAAATTCTGCGATATCGGCAAATCCATACTTTGACACAACCATCATCAGAGCAGATCCCATAGCAACAATGGCATGAGTACGGATTCCTGCAGATTTGTTCCGATTCTTTCTTTCATTTCCAATCAGAATCCCCAGAATACAGGCAATGGCAATTCTTAAAAGAAGTTCTGACTGATTGAAAATTTCCTGAGCAGTCCCCAGTCCCAAAATATCAAATGATAGTTCCATCGGTTCCCCCCTGTTATGATTCTTCTGACCAGCAAAGAGCGCATTTTACCGCCCGTTTCCAGCCTTTTACCAGTTTCGCCCGACGTTCTTCATCCATTCTGCAGTTAAAGGTATGGGAAATCTTCCAGTTTTCCCGGATCTCGTCCTTATTTTTCCAGTATCCCACAGCCAGACCTGCCAAATATGCTGCACCCAGAGCTGTTGTCTCAATGCATTCCGGACGCACGATTTCATTCTGCAGGATATCGGACTGGAACTGCATTAAAAAGTCATTGGCACAGGCGCCGCCATCGACACGGAGCTGCTTTAATCCAATGCCGGAATCCTGATACATGGCCTGAACCAAATCATTTACCTGATATGCCATAGATTCTACAGTTGCCCGGATAAACTGTTCTTTATTCGTACCTCTGGTCACTCCCACAATGGTTCCTCTGGCATACTGATCCCAGTATGGCGCACCAAGACCTGCAAATGCAGGAACTACATATACTCCTCCGGTATCTTCAACTGCTGTACAGTATTCCTCTGTCTGCGCTGCTGTACGAACCATACGCATCTCATCTCTCAGCCACTGGACAGCCGCACCGGCTACAAATACGCTTCCTTCCAGCGCATACTGGGTCTCATCCTGGGTACTGGCCGCAATGGTAGTGAGAAGGCCATTGTTGGAGCGAACCGCTTTGTTTCCGGTATTCATCAATAAGAAGCATCCGGTTCCATATGTATTTTTCATTTCGCCTTCTTCAAAACAGCACTGTCCAAACAAAGCTGCCTGCTGGTCTCCTGCTGCTCCCGAAATGGGGATTTTTCCTCCCATAACGTCAGAAGAAGTATATCCGTAAATGCAGCTTGACGGTTTCACATCCGGAAGCATACTCTTGGGAATCCGGAAATATTCCAGAATCTCGTCATCCCAGCATTTGCGGTGGATATCAAACAGCATGGTGCGGGCGGCATTGGTATAATCCGTTACGTGGATGCAGCCCTTGGTCAGATTCCAAATCAGCCACGTATCCACTGTGCCAAACATCAAATCGCCCCGCTCTGCCTTCTCTCTTGCTCCAGGCACATTATCCAAAATCCATTCAATCTTGCTTCCGGAAAAATATGCATCTGGAATCAGTCCGGTCCGTTCAATGATCTTTTCTTCCCATCCATCTTTTTTCAACTGTTCAATCCGGTCGGCAGTCCGCCGGCACTGCCATACAATCGCATTGTACACCGGCTCTCCGGTATCTCTGTCCCACACAATCGTGGTTTCACGCTGATTGGTAATTCCAATGGCAGCAATGTCGCTGTAGTGAGCCCCGATTTTTCCCATGGCTTCCATGGTTACGGAAATCTGCGAAGACCAGATCTCCATGGGATTGTGTTCTACCCATCCCGGCTGGGGATAAATCTGGGTAAATTCCCTTTGAGCCACGCTGCAGATGTTCCCCTGCTGATCAAACAGAATACATCTGGAACTGGTCGTTCCCTGATCCAAAGCAATTACATATCTTCCCATTATCTTCTCCTTTTGCACCGTCTTTGCCAGCGCTGTCTTCTAAACTGTTTGTTAATTTTTTGCCAAATGGTAAAGAAAAAACAGGGGATGCGCGGTCCCCCGCAGCCATCTACCCTGCTCTGTCATCTCTAAGGCAATCTTTTATTCATCTGTTGTTAATTTTACCATGACTTTTTAAAAATTGCAATAGGAAGTCGTTGATTTGTATATCTTTTTTATATAAGGCAATATTCAGCTGTGCAAAGTTACAAATAATTGCGCTACTTCAGGTGTTTATCCAGAGTAAATCCTCTTCCCCGGACTTCCCGGACTCCATTAATGATAATAAACGCCTTGGGATCAATCTGCTGAACATATTGATTTAAATGACTCATCTCGCGGTTATGCAGTACGCAGAGAACCGCTTTCTGTTCCAAATGCTGGAATCCGGTCTGAATAGGCACATACGTAGAGCCCCGATCCAGATCTTTTTGAATAATTTCATTAATCTTCTCATATTCTTTGCTGATAATCAGTACCTGAACGTCTCCGGCGCCGAATACCAGCACCTGATTTACCATGAAAGAAGTCAGAAGTACTGACAGAATACCGTACAAAATCTCTTCTGCCCCTGTAAACAGAATCTGGGACATTAAAATAAAGACATCCAGACAATACATGGTCACAGCTACCGGAATCCGAAACTTTTTATTTAAAATCAGCGGCGGAATATCCATACCGCCGGTGGAGCCGCCCAGACGCATCACGATTCCCAGTCCCAGACCGGTCAGGGAACCTCCGAAAATAGCAGCCAACAGTCTGTCGTCCGTAATACTTCCCAGTGCTTCCAGACTCAGCATCCAGTTTAACAGAACCGGGAACAGCAGGGTGCTGATAACGGTTGTAAGAGCAAACCGTTTCCCCAAAACCCACAGTCCCAAAAAGAACATGATTACGTTAATGCACGCAACCGTGACCGATACCTCTACGTGAAGAAAATACTCCACACTTCTGGCAATACCTGTGGCACCTCCTACCAGAAAGTCATTGGGAATGGAAAATGCCGCCAGCCCAAAGGTAAATATTATGTTTCCCAAAATAATCCCAAGAATTTTTAGAATACTCCGTCCCGCTTTCACTTTATCCCTCTTTCCTCATCCAATATAATTTATTCTGTCTGCAGTATATCCCTCTAAAGCCGGTCGTGTCAATGATCTGGGCAAAAAGCCAGCAAAAAGCCGTCTGCCCAGACGGAACATTTCACCAATATTCCGGAGTTCAGACGGCTCTGATATATGATTATTTATCCGTGTGCTTAATGGAAATTCCGGTAAAACCATAAAAAATGGAGAACAGCGGAGTCAGCCACAGCAGCGGCACAAACAGAATGTACTGGGACCAGACAACTCCAAGAGTACCCGCCATATAGCTTCCGTAACCGTGCCACGGAATCATAGGACCTACCAGAGTGCCACTATCTTCCAGACATCTGGACAGGATTCTCGGTTCAATCTTTCTCTCTTCAAACAGCGGCTTCATCAGCGTTCCGGTTAATACATGGGACATCGGGCTGGAGCAGCTTACAATACTGGTTACATAACCTACCATAATTGTGGCAAAAATCAATGCTCCATCGCTGTGAATATGCTTTGTGAATACAGACAGGATATTTTCCAGTACTCCCAGTTTGTTCAGCATACCTCCCATACCAACTGCAAATGTAATGATTGCAACATACTGAAGCATACTGCTCATACCGCCCCGGTTTAAAATTGACTTTAATACGCCAATATCCGTATCACACTTAAATCCATTGTAAGCAATGCTTAACACAGACTTTAAATCTGCTCCCTGAACGAAAATTGCTACCAGGGCGCCGGCTACTGCGCCAATTCCCAGAGCTTCAAACGCACCAACCCGGAACATTAACAGCACGATAATCAGAACTGCCGGAATCAGAGTTGGCCATCCAATATGAAAACTGCCTTCCAGATAGGTAATATATTCATTCAGGTTTCCTGCGTCGTAACTTCCGTTTGTCTGTGAAAAGCCCAGTACCGTAAAGAAAATGATGCTGATAATCATAGGCGGGATCGTAGTCCACAGCATGCTCTTTACGTGGTCTCCCAACTTTGCGCCGGCTACTGCCGGAGCCAGGTTTGTAGTATCGGAAAATGGACTTATCTTATCACCGAACATGGCACCGCAGATAACTGCACCTGCTACCATACCAGGATTAATTCCCATAGCATGGCCGATTGCCATCATAGCCACACCCGCACTTCCGGCTGAACCGTAAGAAGTACCGGTTACCAGACTTAAAATTGCAGTAAATACTAATGTAAATACCAGTAAATAAGATGGATTAATGGATTTTAATCCATATACAATAATTGTTGGAATCGTGCCGGACTGCATCCAGGTACCAATCAGAACACCGATTGCCATCAAAATAGCCATGGTTGGCAAAACTACTTTCAGGGCTTCAAACGCACCTTTTTGTACCTGCTGATAATCCACTTTAAATACCAGACAGCATCCATAAATAATCAGCCATGAGAAAAACAGGCCAACCATCGGGCCTCCTACTTTCAAGGTAACACAGGTTGCAACAGAGGCAATTATCAGAATCATCACCACAGCCGACTGCCATCCGTTGAGAGTCTTCAACTCTTTTTCTTTGGTTTCCATACTCATTCCCTTTCTTTTATTGTTATTTTTTTAACGCTTTAGGCTATATCATACCTCAAAACAGAAAATAAAAATATAGCATATGTTAAGTTTTTATAAATACGTTGGTAACAGACTTTAGAAAAACTTTTGAATCCCGTCACATTTTTATCACAACTGCCTGATAAGATTATGTTGTCAAGAACAGAAAGGCACATGCCTTTTCACTTAGACTTTTTCATACTCATAGCCGGCAGATAATAATATGCCGGCTCCTCCCATTTCAGGAGGCTTCGCTGATGGATTAGCTGGGATTGCGGTGTAAAGCCAACGGCAGATTTACTCCCAAAGGATTGATAATTACCCCGCCAGCTTCCTTCGGAAGCATCTGGGGAATCCTGGCAGCTTCAATTACCATGGGCTTTAATTTGTTTTCCCGGTTAAATTTCTGAAATTCCAGAATATCTGTAAACAGAGGCTGAAATACCGTACCGTTTTTCAATTTGATCAGAGGAATTCCGTTATCCTGTGCCTGCACTGGAACAATATATCTGCCCTTCCCAAAATGACTTGCCACTTCTTCCTGAAGTTCCTTCATTTTATCTGTTAATTCAGTAAGCGCCTGTCCTTTCATTTCCTGCATCAGATAGATGGCCGTTAAATGGAGGGCCGGATTTTCTACCCATACCTTTCCATCCGGAAGAGCGTTTGGATCTCTTCTCTGCACGAATTCCTGAAGCTGAATCAGATATTCTTCTCCCTCGCGGCTCACAAGCAGCGCATTCACTCCCATTGCATATAAATTGGTATAGAATACCAGAAGATGCTTATTCTCCAATCTGGCAATGCTGACCGGTATTTTTTCTTCCAGCAGCTTTTTTGCTTTCTCCTTTGCCTCTTCCATATTAAAAAACAGCAGAATTTCATCATCAAATGTCTCCGGATGACAAGCTACGTAAGGTTCTTTTGTGCATACGGACATTAATACAAATAACTCGGAAGCTGTCCGAAGCTGCTCTAACAGAGCCGGCTTTTCGATTCTCCCACTTTTATCACTCATATTTTTCATTCTCCTTAAGTTCATTCCTACGATTCCCATATTGCTTCCAATCGGGTGCGTTCTCCATTATAACATCTATAATGTTGAAATTCTATAGGCATCCATATGAATTTTATTACATTTTTTGTCAGGCAGCAGCCGTCAGGGTCTGAAGGCTTCTTCCCTCGTCAAACAGCTTCCCATAGACTTCCCTGCATTTTTTCATTCTGCAGAATCCCCTTCTTCTGCCAATGTATTATCTTACCTGTTATGGCGCTCGCCTTGGTTAGTTTTAACTAGTCAATTGATTTATTGCATCTGGTTTTTGCTGCTCTGTCCAGTTTATTCTTTTTTAATAGAAATATTATTCCCTTTTTCTTTTAAATTCTTATTTGCCTGATATACTAGTTATAATGCCTTTCTGGCTCTAACATGAATCTGCCTGTCTACAGGCCTTACTGCAAAGGACGGTGTCAGCATTGAAACTGCTCGCATATTTTATTATTCCATCTTATACTTTTTTATTTGCCCGAGGGTACGGATGGCTCACAACCAACTTCTCAGTCATTGCCAATTCGGTCAAAGGAGGCATCGGATTTGCTATATGGGGAATCCTAACCGGGCTCTATCTCTACTTAATCCACCGGAAATTAAAAACTGTTTTGGATCTTCCCACAGGGTGCCGCATTTTGCTTCCTGCATCACTGATTCTTCTGTTCTGTGCTGTTACCACCCCGTATCTTCCCAATGACATGCCCTTAAAAGCGTCCCTCCATATTCTGTTTGCATTTGTTTTTGGAGTTTCGATTCTGTTATATTTCCTCTGGATTATCCTGATTCAGTATCGTCAGTCTCCCCATCGTTACCGGCCGCTGTTTACGGCCATTCTGGGAATTATCGTGGGTTCCTGCTTTCTCTTTCTTATAGCCGGGATTGTCAGCAGCGCCCTGGAAACCTTTATGACCATTACCATCTCGGTTCTGGCTTACCGGTTATGGGAAACCCAGTTGTCAGCCAGCAGGGAAGCCGCATAGATTCTATATCAAAGAGGGTATCGCAAAATCACATTCGATGATTTTGCGATACCCTTCTGTTTCTGCATTTATCAGGTTTTCTTCTTTTTCGTTTTCACTGGTCTGTTTTCTTTTTTCAGCACATGACAGATGTTTTCCTTTATCCGGTCGGATAAATAAGCATACTGCATCAGTTCTTCTTCATTAAATCCGGCAAACCTGGCCGTTTCATAATCTTTTTGAGCTGCCCCCAAATCAGCCAGCACCGGCTCTGAAGCCGGTAACAGTACTGCATTTACCTGTTCTTCCACTTTAATCAGTTCTTTCAGAGTCAATTTCTGCAGCGCTAAAGCCAAACGGCTTCTGGACATATTCGTCACATCTGACAGTTCTTTCAAAGTATCAATCCTGGGCTTCTGGCTAAAATAAATCAAAAGGCTGATTTCAGAAAGAGTCAGCCCATATTTGATTGCAACCGGATCTAAATAGTGATCCAGCAGTTTCCGGTCTCTGTAAGAGTCCAGCATCACTCCATCTCCATCCAATGCCCCATGGCTTACGCTGCTCCTCTCATCTCCCAGCCTGGTAGAGCCCGGAAAAATCGAAAAAGGAACCGCTCCGTCTCCTGCTGCATCCAGCAAAAACCGGTACACAGACAGACGGTTTTTTTCATAATCCTCTTCTGTCAGTACAGACTTATAAAAATCATGGTAATATTCAAATACCATCCGTTTCATTTTGATGGTCTTTGTAAGACTTAACCCCTGGGTAACCAGAGACCCCTTGGTTTTTACATAGTAATAAATAGGAACCCGAAGGGCATAGATCGTCTTTGTGTGGCGGAGATATTCCAGATTAAACATAAAATCCTCACACCAGCTTATGGTCTTATCCATGGAAAGGCCATACCCCTCAATAATCTCCCGTTTAAACAGCTTATTCCACAATACGCCATAATAGAAATCTGCTGGATTTTCCATCATAAATCCGGCAAATTCCTCCAGAGTCAGCAAACCGTCCTTGTCAATATCTCCTTTGTGGGAAAGCCGTTCCCCGATTACCCGGTAAAAATCCGCAATTACCATATCGCAGCTGCTTTCCACCGCAGCCCGTACCATCAGGTTCGTAGCGTCCGGAGTAATCCAGTCATCGCTGTCCAGAAACTGGATGTATTGTCCCTTCGCCTCTTTCAGCCCCATATTCCGGGTATCGGAAACTCCTGTATTTTCCTTGTGAATCACCTTCACACGGCTGTCTTTTTGTTTATATTCTTCGCAGATTTCTCCAGAAGAATCTGTGCTTCCATCATCAACCAGCAGCAGTTCAAAATCCGTATATCCCTGATTTAACACGCTTTCCACACATCTTCGTATACTGTCCTGCGCATTATAAACAGGTATGATCATACTTACCACAGGATTCATTCATCTGTCTCCTTTCTCTAAACACAGCATCTGTCAATGCAATGTTAAAAAAAGTATACCATGGAGTCGGGATGTTCTCAACAGGCAAGTTGGTTCTTCCAAATTGAAAATATGAATCAAATACGAGACATACGCTGGAATTGGTATCTGGAACACGCCTTACAACCCCTGCTCTTTTTTACTCCGCTGTCTGATTCCACAGTTTGATTTTTCCTTCTGGCTCGTTTATCACATCCCTTAAATGTTCATTTCCTGTATGTAGTTTGGTCATCTGCCTGATCATACTCCAGGAATATTGCTATTGTGCAATTGTTGGCGGACTATCACGCCCAAAGAAACATGCAGACTAGATTTGTTTATAAATGAACTAAATCAAAAAAAATACACAAATGCATCCTGAGAATTGTTTAGAAAACCTTAAAACAACTAAATTATAAACAAAAACAATGCAAAATTGTTTATAGATAAACAAAACACTCTCAAATTACACAATCACATTGAAAACATTGTTTAGAAAACATCAAAATCAACCCAATATACACAAACTCGATTTAAAACGAAAGTCAAAAGTTTTCAGCAAAAGAAACCACGTTTTCCACATATAAAACGAGAGCACTGCTCTATCATCTAATTTCATGATTTTACAACACTCTCGTACATCTTCTGCCAGCATTTCCAAGCTATCACTGCGGTACTATCGCTTCATTTATGCCGCCGCATACTGTTTTCCTTTTTTGTTATATAAATAAAGGGAAATCAGTATGGTAGAAATTTCGGCCAGAGGCATGGTCATCCAAACGCCGTTGACCCCGATTACCGGAGGCAGCGTAAAAATAAATATTACCACAAAAATCAGGGAACGCAGGGAGGAAATAACTGCTGAAGTGACGCCGTCTCCCAGCGCCGTAAAGTAACCGGAGAGGAATACATTTACCCCAATGAACAGAAATACCGGACTAAAGTAAAATAATGCGGTAACAGTCAAATCATACACATGGCCGCTGGTTGCAAACAGTCGGATAATAAAGTCCCCTCCTACAAAGAGAATCCCCATAATCATAACCGCAGTCACTCCGATTGTGATAAAACTGTATTTTAACGTCTCCCTGATTTTTTCCCGGTTTCCGGAACCTAAATTATAGCTGACTACAGGTGCGGCGGCAACTGCAATTCCCATATAAAATGCAATAAAGAAATAATAAATATACATAATAATGGTAACAGCCGCTACACCATCCTCCCCAAATTTCTGCATAATAATCAGGTTAAACAGAAGGGTTGTGATTCCTGTTGAAAGTTCCGTCAGCATTTCACTGCTTCCATTGGTACAGGATTTCCAGAGAATATGAAAATCCACATCTGGTTTCGCAAACCGGATATTGCTGCGTTTCATAAAATAGTGAAGTCCAATTACTGCACTGGCGCTAATAGAACACACGGTTCCCAGAGCTGCGCCAAAGGTTCCCCAGCGGATTACACCGACAAACAGGTAATCTAGGAGTATATTAAGTACCAGGCCGACGACAGACATATGGAGTCCTACCTGTGGATTTCCATCTGTACGTACCAGATATTCAAAAAACAATTTAAACGCCATTGGAATGGTGCCTGCAAATACTACAAAGGCATATGGGAGCACGTGCTCCATCAGTCTCTCACTGGTTCCCAGAAGAATGGCGATGGGTCTTAAAAACAGGATTCCTGCTGCTGAAAACAAAATAGAAAATATCAGCAGGACCAGGGAAATAAAGCTGAAAATTTCATTGGCTTTCTTCTGTTCATTTCTTCCCATGTGCTCGCCAATGACTGCCCCTGCTCCAGTGGCCAGCATAACGGCTGTACCAAAGATAATGCAGGTAATGGGAATGACAATATTGATTCCTGCCAGAGCATCTGAACCAGCATATCTGGATACAAAAAAGCCATCAATCGTCGTATAAAAAGACAAAAAAATCATTGTAAAAATAGACGGCGCTAAATACTTTAAAAACTGCCTATAGGACATAGGTCTTATAAATGCATTCATAATAGCCTCCTGACTGCTTCGTAATTTTTCACCGGAAAGCGCCATGATCATGAAAATTCCGGCATATGCCCCTTGCGCTTTCCCGCCTCTGGTACTATCATAAGGTATATAGTAACTATATAGTCAAGGGGTGAACTTGCATAATGGAAAATATGTTTTCTGCCGGAGAACTGGCAAAATATCAAAATGTATCAAAACAGACTCTGTTATACTACGATAAAATAGGGCTGTTTAAGCCCTCCTATACGGATCCGGAAAACGGATACCGCTATTACAGTGCCGATCAGCTGGATGCCCTGGATACCATCCTGATTATGAAAAAAATCGGCTTTTCCTTAAATGAAATCAAAAACCATATGGAACACTACACCACGGAAAACAGTATCCACTTTTTCCGAAACCAGTTAAAAGTGATCGAACAAAAAATCAACGAACTTTCCCTGATTCAGAACCGGCTGGAACACCGGTGCCAGCAGGTGGAACAGGTTTATGCCAAACAGTCTGCGAAACCGTCCCTTTCCCAGGCAGACAGTGTCTATATCCTGTACCATGATGTGAAGCATCCTTACAGCATGAAAGAGATCAGCATTGCTACAAAACAGTGCTATGCCCAGGCTCTAAGCGATGATCTCCCCATCTTTTTCCAGTGCGGTGTCTCTGTCCCCCTAAAACAGGTCTTAGAAGGTGACTGCACCAAAGCAAAAATGGCCTTTGTAACCACAGAACCGGTTTCATCTGTTTCCAACATTCAAATGCTTCCGGAAGGATTAACTGCTTCTATTTACCATTTTGGCAATTATTATGACATTAACCGTTCCTATATCCGGCTCATCGAATTTTGCAGAGAGCAGGGACTAAAAATCATATCTGATTCTTATGAATTCTGCATCAATGATTACATCACTTCCAGATATGAAGAAGAATTTATTACGAAAATACTGTTTTATGTGGAGCAATCCTCCTGAATCCTTTACATAACAGAAGAACTGCCGGCACTTCATCGTGCTGACAGTTCTTCTGTAAATTCCCTTGATTATGTTTTATTTTTCTTCCGACTTAATTCTATGCTGCTCTTCCGTCTGAACGTTTAAGCCTGAGCAGGAACCGAACCGTGCCTGGATGTTTGGCTGCTCAGAAGGCAGACCGTCTCTATCCCCCCAGTGGATGGAAACATGTCTACAGCGCATACCTTTTCTACAACATATCCCATTTCCTGGAAAACGACCAGATCTCTTACCAGACTGGTGGGCTTACAGGAGATATAAACAATCTTTGGCACCTGATAGGCAATAATCTTTGGCAGCGCCTTTGGATGAATGCCGTCACGAGGCGGATCTACAACAATCAAATCCGGCTTTTCTTCAACCCCGTCCAGTACCTTTAACACATCTCCTGCTATAAATTGACAATTGGAAAGACCATTTAACTCCGCATTTATTTTAGCAGCCTCTACTGCCTCTTCTACAATCTCTACCCCTACTACTTTTTTTGCTACAGGAGCCAGAATCTGCGCAATCGTTCCTGTACCGCTGTATAAGTCAAATACCACCTTGTCTTTTGTTTCCCCTATATAGCTTCTGCCAGTCTCATACAGAACTTCTGCCCCCAGAGAATTGGTCTGAAAGAAAGAAAACGGAGAAATCTTAAACTTCAGTCCCAGTAATTCTTCATAAAAATACTCTCTTCCATACAGAACATCTGTACCGTCATTCTGCACCACATCTGCCAGGCTGTCGTTGCGGGTATGGAGGATTCCTGCCAGTGTCCCCTCCAAATCCAAGGCCAGAATCCCTTCTTTCCAGGTGTTTAAAAGATCGTCTTCTCTGTCATCTATCTGGCTGCTGGTCACCAAATCTACCAGGATTTCTCCTGTTTTTACAGCCCTGCGAACTAACAGGTGACGCAGATAGCCGGTATGAGCCAGTTTCTTATAAAACGGCACGTTTTGTTCTGCAAAAAACTCCCTGGTAGCTACCAGAATTTTTCTAAAATCCGGATGGACAATCCGGCACTCCGGCGTTGGTACAATATCATAAAAGCTGCCTCTTTTGTGCATTCCTAAAGCCAGAGGCCCGTCTTTGTACTCGTCTCCAAAAGAAAACTCCATTTTATTTCGGTATCCCTCTGCCAAAGGGCTGCCTTTTATTCCTTGAAATTCGTAATCCGGATTCGTGCAGACTCCATCAATCAGGCTGTGCACCTGCTCTTCTTTAATCTTAAGCTGTTCTTCATATGGAATGCTCTGATAGAGACAGCCTCCGCAGACTTCAAAATGAGGGCAGACTTTTTCACTCCAGTGATTGTGATCCCACTCTTTTGGAGAACGCTCCATTACCTCCAGCAGTCTGCCCTCTGCCTTGTCCTTCCTGCTTTTGCTTACCACAAAACGGACTTTCTGTCCTGGAAGGGCATTTTTTATTACTGCCTTTTCTCCGTCTATCTTTACAATTCCCTTATTTGGAAACTGAATCGTTTCTACTGTGCCTTCTAATATCGTACCTTTCTTCACTTAGATTGCTCCTTTTCTCATTTCTTTTAGTCTTTCTTTTTCACGGTTCCCTGTAATTTCATCAGTCAGGCATATTATAACCGCCAGCCCCCTGTTTTTCAAGGAAAGGTTGCAGGATGTGTCATTTCCTGCTCTGCGTACCGGATTCCGGATCAAAAAAGTCCCGAAAGCACTTCAGGAAGTGTTTTCAGGACTGATTCATATACTATTAAACTTCTGGCTCCTCAGCCGGCTGTTCCTTTGGAGCAGGCGCTTCTTCTTCCTCATCATCTTCAAAGAAGTCATCGTCAAAGTCGTCATCAAAATCATCTTCAAAGTCTTCCAGATAATCCGGGGTAAAGAACCGGTATACTGCATATGCAATACCTGCCACTGCTGCTACAGCACCGATAATTGCCAATACCCAAAGAAGACAAGTTTTCTTTTTCTCATTTTCTTCTTTTTTGTGAAGAAGGTCATTTAGTCTGCTGGCATTCATCATTTCTTCCATGCGGTTTAAAGCCTCCTTTGCCTCTTTTCCCATAAAATCAAATCTGTTCATAGTGGCACTTCCTTTCTCTATCCTAATGACACACAGTCAGTCTGCCTGTTTTCAGTATATCATTAAATGATTATTTTTTCTATCTTATTTTATACAAAACTTTGTTAAAAATGCAGAATTCACACAATTTTTATATTTTCTTTAATTTA
>URUX01000025.1 GCA_900551135.1 uncultured Clostridium sp. | reverse complement strand
ACCGCCGCAGCTAGTTGCCTCTATCATCGCAATCCCTCCTGGTCGCAGGTGTGTACTTCTGCCTGTTCACAGTATAACTCTTTTTAAATGGTATTGCAAGGGGTGATCTGAAAGCGGATATTTTTTCGTCTCTTACTGTTTTCCAAAATAAGCGTCAAATACTGCTCTGGCAATGGGCGCTGCTTCCCTTCCACCAGAACCTCCTTCTTCTACGATTACCGTAATGGCAATCTTTGGATCCTCTGCAGGAGCAAATCCGGTAAACCAGGCATGGGACTCTTTTCCCTTTTCAAATTCTGCTGAACCCGTCTTTCCAGCTGCACGATAAGCATCTGTCCGCAGAGCGGAAGCCGTTCCCTCTGTCACGACTTTTTCCATCATGGCAGAAAGAACTCCGGCTTCCTGGGCAGTCATCAGACTGCCATATGACTCCGGCATAAATTTCTTTCCATTTTTTCCATCTGCGCTGACAACATGGTCTATCAGATAAGGCTTCATCAATACGCCGCCATTGGCAATGGCTGACGTAATCATCAGACTGTGAATCGGTGTAATCTGGGTTCCTCCCTGGCCAATGGAGGTCTGAAGGACTTCCCATTCTGAGGACTGGCCGTCCAGTACAAAGGTACTTTTGCTGTACGGAATGGATAACGGCAGTTCGCTGTTAAACAGCAGTCCTTCTGCCAGCTTTTTCATACTGTCACGATTTAACAGCGTGCCCATATATGCAAAGGCTCCATTGCAGGAATTGGCAAAGCACTGGGAAATATCCTGACTTCCATGGGCATTTCCATGGTAACACCGGATTATATAGTCTCCCTGCTGGTAAACTCCGCTGCAGTCAAAACGAAACTCCTGATAATCTGCAGGATGCTCCCTCATATATTCTAAAAGGGTCAGGATTTTAAAGGTCGAACCTGGCGGATAAATTCCCTGGGAAGCCCTGTTTAACAGAAGGCCTTCTCCCTGTTCTCCGGACACCAGACTGTCCCACAACTCATTGATCTGGTTGGGGTCAAAATCCGGCTTGGACACCATGGCCAAAATCTTTCCCGTATCTGCCTCCATAGCCACAACTGCGCCTTTTCTGTCTCCTAAAGCCACATAGGCGGCCTGCTGCAAATCTACATCCAAAGTCGTTACCACATTGTCTCCCGGATCTTTTTCGTCCATCATTTCCCGAATAATTTTCCCTGTCAGATTATCATGGGATGTGAGAAGATAAAAATTAGCCAAATCTTCAATCCCTGTTTTTCCTCTGGTAGCCCAGCCTGCCGCATGGCAAAACAGCGGGCCGTACGGATATCCCCTGATTTCCGTACCGTCTTCTCCCACAATGGTTTCTGCCAGTATCCGGTTGTCACTGCTTAAAATCTTTCCCCGTATCACCTGATCCGATAGGTGTTCCAGTCTGGCATTGTAGGAATTGTTGACCGCATCTTCGCTTTCTATCTGGATAAACCAGACCATATAGCCGATCATCAAAGCAAAGACTGCCGAAATAAAATACGTCAGTCTTAAAATATTTTTATTGGAGCCTGAGGATTTTGGATTACGCCTGGTCATATTCTTCCTCCTCATTCCGTTTCAGGATATAAAGTCCCTGAACGATATGAAACAAAATAAAGGTACTAAACACAGAACTTCCTCCATAGCTGACAAACGGCAGCGTCACACCAGTTGACGGAATAAATTTTACCACTCCGCCAACCGTTAAAAATACCTGGACAATATACTCGATCCCCAGTCCAAAGGCTATCAGCTTATAAAAGGCCGCCTGCATTCTGGAAGCAGTCATCATAAACTGAATAAAACAGCCCAGGCAGATTAACAGCATGCAAACTGCAAAAATCCCGCCCATTTCCTCAAAAACAGCAGCAAAGATAAAGTCTTTTTCTACCACCGGGATTTTATACGGCATTCCCTGAAACAGTCCGGTTCCAAACCAGCCGCCGCTTCCGATGGCAAAAAGAGACTGGGTAATCTGATACCCACGGTTGTCAATATCTGCCCACGGGTTCAGCCAGGCTTCTACCCGTACCTGCACATGGGCAAACAAAAAATAGGCAAGAACGGCTGCCGCGCTTCCTCCCAGAGCCCCGATTCCCAGATATGCCCAATTGGACGTTGCCACAAACAGCATAAACAGATACGTAATAAAAAAGATACATGCACTGCCTAAATCTTTTGAAGCAACCAGTACCAGAACGTGAGCCGCCGCTACAGCCGTAACCGTACACACGGTTTTAAAGTCCGTGGAGTTATAAAACATGGCAGCCACAAAAAATACAAACGTAATCTTTACAAACTCAGAAGGCTGAAACGCAATTCCTCCCAGACTGATAGACAGCTGCGCTCCATAGCTGGTGCTTCCGCCAATCCACACCACTGCCAGTAAAATCAGTCCGCCCAGCCCATAAATCCACGGTATTTTCACCAGCTGCCAGACCCGGTCTATAATAAACGGAATCACCATGCAGACCAATGCGGCTGCCACCACTACAATAAACTGCTTCACCGCCAGATTTTGCCCTTTGGTAATGGAAAGACGGGTCTGGATAATAAAGCCGATGCACAAAAGCATAGCTGTATTATTCAGAAGAAGCCTGGATACATTGTGGTAAAACAGACGGAAACCGCCGATATAACAGATAAAAAAAATCACCTGAGCCAAGTAGAAAGCAATTACAAATTCCTGCTGACTCTTTAAATAAATCACCAGAAAAGCCAGCAGATGAATTAAAAACATAGCCTGATTCTGATGGCGGCATACAATCCGCTGATCGTCCGGTTCTTTATAAGAAAAAAACCGGAAATTAAAATAGGTATAAAATGCCATCAACAGAATCATTAAATATTTTGAAATTTCAATAATCAGGTTTGTCATGTTTTCTATTCAACTCCCCGCCGGAAATGTCCTCTGGTAAAATCCCTGACAGCGCCGGAATTTTCTCCTTCTCCCAGACCGCTTTCCAGAAACAGTTTTAAAATCTCCACAACCTCATCTCCGGTCTCAATGGTAAATTTCATACGAAGCCCGTCTAAATCCAGAGCCTCTATATCCTTCTGACATCCCATCAGAGACAGGGGACTGGGATTGTAAACGGTGTTGTAGCAGAAACGGCAGTGGTTTTTCACAGAAAGAATCTTTCCCGTCCGGTCTTTCAGTCTCAGAATCCCCGGCTTTTTGTCACAGCCAGAGGTAGTTCTTTTTATGCACTGAGCGGAAACCATCATAGGCAGATATCCATAAACCACCAGTTCTCCTGAAATGGAATCCAGTTCAAGAGTCCTAAGTTCTCTGCTGTTTAGTTCCAGAGGCATGGTAATCCGCTTCGCTCCCATTGCCTTCATGACCTCAGCTGCTCCATGATTCCAGGTATACATCGTATCATCAAATACCATTGGAAGATTCAATCCGGCTTCTTTTAACCACTGGGTTTCCTCCATAGACCGCACAATTACTCCGTCAAAGCCTGCCATCCTTAATCTGTCCAGATGTTTTGCAAAATACGCTTCTGCCTCCACCCGGAAAATATGCGGCAAAATCAGCATGCAGGAAAGCCCTGCCTGGTGAACCTGCAAAACAGCCGTCTGCCACCTGTCAGCCGGAAATCCGGTACTGTCTATTGCAATTTCATCTGCAAACCGATTCAGTTCCGGATAAGAAAGCGCTGCTGCCAGCTGTTTTTCTTCTTCAAAAGACAAACGGACAGGAAGCCGCCCCTTCCGCTTTTCAGTCCTTTTCTCTCCGGATACTGTTCTTTTTTCTCTGACTAAAACCAACTCTTCCGGGGCACAGGAAGGATCTTCTCTTCGATAAGGCTTTAAAACTGCCTCTTCCAGCTTCTCAAATCCTGTTCTTCGCAGTTCATTTAAGGCCTGAACCGGTAAGAATACCTGGCCATTTATCTGGACATCAAACTGAGAAATGGCAAAGGGCGTACCGCCGGTTCTGGTTATCTGTTTTTTTACTTTTTCTTCTGTAGCCGGCTGGCTTTTTGCCATTTCCGGAACCGGTCCGGACACTGTGATTGCCACTGGTTCTCCTTGTCCCTGTTCACAGGAAAATGACAGAAAAGATGGCTGTCCTTCTTCTAATAATACGAAACCGGTAACCGGCTCCTTTACTTCTGCCTGAACGTAAGTTTTGTCCAGATAATCAAACAGTTTCTGATTAACTTCCCGAAACGCCGGTTTTTCCTCTAATGCCACCATATGCCTGCCATTGTGGTGTTCGTAGTATCCATCGGAAAAACCGCCTCTGTCAAATAAATCCAGCAGTATTTTTTTATCTCCAGGGTCTGTCTTGTATCCTTCCCTTCCATAAGCCAGATACTGATCCACATATTTTCGGTACATGCTTACCACGCCTGCCGTATATCTGGGACTTTTCATACGGCCCTCTATCTTCATGGAATATATGCCTGCCTCCACCATGTCCGGAATCAGATCCAGGGTACACAAATCCTTTAAATTCAGGACATACTGATTGTCCTCTTTATGATGGAACGCAGTTCCTTCTTTTTTTACCTCATAAGGAAGCCGGCAGGGCTGAGCGCACCTTCCCCGGTTTCCGCTGCGTCCTCCAATCAGACTGCTCATCAGACACTGTCCGGAATAACAGTAGCACAGCGCCCCATGGACAAAGCTTTCGATTTCTACCGGAACCTGACGGTGAATCTCCTGGATTTCTTTTAAAGACAGTTCCCTGGCGGTCACGATTCTCTGCGCTCCCAGTTCATAAAGAGCCTTTGCTCCATAGACTCCTGTAATGGTCATCTGGGTACTTGCATGAATGGGAAGATCCGGAAAACGCCGGCGAATCTCCATAAAAGCGCCCATATCCTGTACAATCACTGCATCCAGTCCCTGCTTATAATATGGAAGCAGGTAGTCATACAGTTCCCCCAGTTCTCTCTCCTTAAACAGCGTATTAACCGTCATGTAAAGGCGGCATCCATGAAGATGGACATAGTCAATTGCCTCCAGCAGCTTATCCTGATCCGGATTGTCCGCATAAGCTCTGGCTCCAAACCGGCTTCCTCCCATATATACTGCGTCTGCTCCTGCTGCTACAGCCGCCTTCATACTTTCAAAACTGCCTGCCGGAGCCAGGATCTCTACTTTTTTCTTGGTAATCACCGCAGTCTCCTTCCTTTTTTCATCATTTAATTCAGTGCAGCCGTCCAGACAGCCATCTTCCCGACAGGAAATCCGGTTCTGAACGGTTATGGTAAGATAAAGAAAGAGTCCCGCAAGCGGAACTCTCGCGCTACAGCGCTGTTGCAGCCATAACGGTTACAGCTGTATTCTTTATGTATTTCCTTATCGTTTTCCCTTTCTGGTGCCATGTCCCCCTTTATTGGAATAGGGAATATGGGATGCAGGCGGAATAAATCCTGCATTGTGGGCGGCATTGACGGCAGCGGCTACGGCTGCATCCCGTTCCTCCTGCTCTCGTTTGACCCGTTCTTCCGCATTTTCTGTGTGAACCTCCGGTTCTGGTGCAGCCGACTCTGTCAAATCCTCCGGTACTGCCGAAACTGGTTCCGGCTGTTCCAAAGCCGTCTGGACAACTGCATCTGTGTTTTCCTTTGATTCTGCTCTTTCCTTTGTAAATGCTTCCAGCTGGCTTCTCTGAAGTTCCTCCAGACTCCTTAACGCTGCTTCCAGCTTCATCTGGGTGCTGACCAGTTCATGCTTTAGGCTGTACATCTCCCGTTCCATATCTGCTTTCTGGCGTTCCATGACTCCAAGCCTGTCAACGGCCTTAAAATAGTCATCTGCCATGTTCAGTTCCACCATAACCGTCTGGTAATTATCGCTCTGCTTGGTAAAACCAGGCTGGGATCTCATTTGTTCAATTTTATCATTGATATATGCGGCAACCTTCTGAAAATAACTTTTCTCCTCTGAGCCTGCCAGAGTATATACGCTGCCGTCTATTAATACTTCTGCATAATTTTTAGAATCCATAGGGGCTGTTCTCCTGTTTATCTGGTTATTTAGCATCAGTATACCACACTACTGCCTGCAAGGAAAGTTACAAAACATTTAATTTTCTTTTCCAGATGTCTTAAAACAAATACCCAGATGGCGGTATGCACCGGGCGTAGCCATCCGTCCTCTGGGAGTGCGGTTAATCAGGCCGTTCATTAGAAGATAAGGCTCGTACACATCTTCCAGAGTCCCTGGATCTTCTCCCAGGGCTGCCGCCAGCGTATCCAGTCCTACCGGCCCTCCCTCAAACTTTTCTATCATCATAAGCAGAATGTTTCGGTCATTCTGATCCAGTCCCAGTTTGTCCACATCTAAAATATCCAGGGCAAAATCCGCCACTTCCTTTGTAATGCGTCCATCATACTTTACCTGGGCAAAATCCCTTCCCCGCTTCAGCAGACGGTTTGCAAGACGGGGCGTTCCCCTGGAACGCTTGGCAATCTCCGCCGCACCGGAAACGTCAATCTCTACTCCCAGCGCCCCCGCTGATCGAAGCACAATCGTGGTCAGTTCCTGGGGCGTGTAAAATTCCAGTCTCTGAATCACTCCGAACCGGTCTCTAAGCGGCGCTGTCAAAAGTCCTGCCCTGGTAGTCGCTCCTACCAGTGTAAACTTTGGCAAATCCAAACGAATCGATCGGGCAGAAGAATCCTTTCCCAGCATAATATCAATGGCATAATCCTCCATGGCCGGATACAGCACCTCTTCTACCTGACGGTTCAGCCGGTGAATCTCATCTACAAACAGGACATCTCCTTCCTGAAGGTTGTTTAAAATCGCTGCCATCTCTCCTGGTTTTTCAATTGCAGGGCCTGACGTTACTTTCATATTCGTGCCCATTTCTTTGGCAATAATACCAGCCAGAGTAGTCTTTCCAAGACCCGGAGGGCCATAAAACAATACGTGATCCAATGCTTCTTTTCTGGATTTGGCGGCATCAATATAGACTTTCAGCGTAGTTTTAATCTTTTCCTGTCCAATATATTCCCTGAGAAGCTGAGGTCTTAAGCTGGTCTCTATTTTCTTGTCTTCTTCGGTTGCCTCAGTGGTAATGATTCTCCGTTCCATTGCTTGTCCCCTCTATAAAAATGACAGATGGCGCAGTGATGCTTTCAGCACATCTTCTGCCGTCATGTCTTCTGTTACTTCTGCTTTTCGGACTGCCCTTGCAGCCTCCATATTGGAATATCCCAGCGCAACCAGCGCCTGAACTGCCTCTCTGGCTGCGTCTCCCCTGACGTCTGCAGCCGCACCGGCTCCGGTTTCGTCCGGATTTTCTGCATCTCCCATGGCAGCAAACAAATCATCTGAAGAAATCTTGTCCTTTAAGTCTAAAATCACTCTCTGGGCCGTCTTGATTCCAATCCCCGGAGCCCTGGAAATCGCCTTGGCATCTCCGGAAATAATAGCCAGCCGCAAATCGTCCGGCCGCAGGGCAGATAAAATCCCCAGCGCCCCCTTTGGCCCGATTCCCGTAACTCCTAACAGCTGCTGAAACATCTCTCTGTCCTGGCGGTGAAGAAATCCATAGAGACTCATGGCATCTTCCCGAACCTGAAAATACGTATATATTTTAACAATCTCTCCGATCCCCGGCAGCTGGTCTAACAGGGATACCGGAACCCGAATCTCCAGACCTACATTTCCTGCCTCTATCACAATGAAATCCCCGTTTACTTCCATCAGGGGGCCTTTTACATAAGAAATCATAACTGCTCCTTTGATTCTCTTTTGATTTTCATCATAACATAGACCGGTTTTCAATGCAACCGGAATCGAACAAATATTCTATTCTCATTGACTTTCCCCGTTTCATTCCGTATAATGGTGGCACAAACCGGGCTCCGACCATTCAATCCGGGCCTTTCACTTTTCCAGGAGGATCTTTACCTATGATTACTGTCCATCACAACATCCGCCTTCCTGAAACCTATCCCCTCCAGCGGATTGGCAATTTATCTGAACTGCTTTTTTTTGATATTGAGACCACTGGCTTTTCCGGCGATACTTCTTCTTTATACCTGATTGGCTGTACCTGCTGCCAGAACGGAAACTGGGAACTGTATCAGTGGTTTGCTGACTCTCCTGCCGAGGAACCCAGGCTTTTAGAGGCATTTTTTGCTTTTTTAAAAAACTTTTCTTTTGTCATTCACTTTAACGGAGACGGCTTTGATATTCCCTACCTGTTAAAACGCTGCCGCCACTACGGTCTTTCCTGTGACTTTTCCCAGGTAACCAGCGTGGATATTTATCGAAAAATCAAGCCTTACAAATCTCTTCTGAGCCTTGACAGTTTAAAGCAAAAAGCCATTGAACGTTTTTTAGGAATTTTCCGGACAGATCCCTATTCCGGCGGCCAGTTGATTGAAGTATACCAGGATTATCTGGTTACCAGAGATTCCTCCTTATACGATATGCTGATGCTCCATAACAGAGAAGATCTGGAGGGCATGCCCCTGATCCTTCCTATTCTGAATTACTGTGATATGATGGAAGGCACCTTCACTTTTACCGGACAGGAATGCCGCACCATACATGACCTATTTGGAACTCCTGAGACTTATCTGGAATTATCCTATGAAAGCCCTGTCTCTGTTCCGGTCCCCTGGTCCTGTTCCGATTCGGTATTTTCCCTGTCCTGTGAAGAGAATCGCCTGGTATGCACCATCCCTTTATTTAACGGGGAACTGAAACACTTTTATCCGGATTATAAAAATTATTACTACCTTCCTCTGGAGGATACTGCCATCCACAAAAGCCTTGGTGAATTTGTCGATCCTTCTGCCAGAAAAAAAGCGACCGTTTCCACCTGCTATACCAGATGTTCCGGTCTCTTTCTTCCCCAGCCCCAGCCGGTTTTGGAACCAGTATTAAAGGCCTGCTATAAAGATAAGCAGACCTTTGCAGTATACACTCCTGATTTATTAGAAACTGACCATGCAGCGCTCACCTATTTGGAAGGTGTCTTAAAACGCCTGTGCCCCAGACTGGTTCGTTCTTTCCAGCCTTAATAATAACCCTTTTTCAATAATTTGCGGATATAGGCAAATGTTTTCTTCTCGCCTTTCTTTTTTAACATCCACAAAAGCCGTTCCAAAAGGGCTCTGGTCTCTGGATGAATGGTAATAAACTGCCTGGTTTTCTCATAATATTCCCAGGCAGCCCCATCGGTATACGCGCTGCCTTTGTATACCTTACAGGCTGCAATCCGATCCATAACCATTTCTATCACATACTTAAGGGGCATCTTATTCCCTATCAGCCCCTCTTCTTTATTTTTGGAAACATCAATCCAATATTCAAAATGGTGTTTATTGCGGCCTTTGTGGTGAAGCCATGCCTTTGAGAATCCCGCCATTTCCCGTTCTGCGGCATTCGGGCTTCTGGTTCCCTGATAATAACGGACTCCTGTCCAAAATTCCTCCGGACTGTATTTAGACAAATCATGAAGAAGCCCCTGGCGGTACAGCCCTACCTGAAAGCAGTTTCTCATCACCAGCAGCTTGTGTTCTGTAATCGTACAGAAATGTCTGCCAATATTAGAAATTTTCATATATTTCTCACCCTCTGTTCCCTGTATCCTGGTTCTTTTATCAGTATAACAGCTTTTTGACAAACGTCAATTTATTTCCAAAAATTGACACCGAAACTATTTGACACCTGATTAAAACTGTGCTATTCTTAGAGCATCCGCAAAATGACTTGCGGCGCAATTTTTTTTATTTCTTTGGAGGTATCATAATGAAAGGTACAGTTAAGTGGTTCAACAACCAGAAGGGCTACGGATTCATTTCCGACGAGCAGGGCAATGATGTATTCGTACATTACTCCGGATTAAACATGGAAGGCTTCAAGTCCTTAGATGAGGGCGCAGAGGTTGAGTTTGACGTAGTAAACGGAGCAAAGGGTCCTCAGGCAACCAACGTTACAAAGTTATAATTTCTAATCATCTAGTCAGCAGTGTACCTTTTTCAATCATATAGATCATATTTATGTAATTGAAATAAAGTTATATTGGATTCAATGATTACAAACAAGAGCCAGTGTCTCAGGACACCGGCTCTTTTTGGATACGTTCTTCTTTATCCCTTCTCATATCCCGCCTTATAAAGCACGGGTAAAAAGTTCTTTTAACTCGTCTATCGAAAACTGATAATTGTGATTGCAGAAATGGCAGTTTACTTCTATTTCTTTTCCTTCATCAATCATTTCCTGAAGTTCTTTTTTTCCAATGCTGATCAACGCTTTTTCCACTCTCTGTTTGGTACAGTTGCAGTAAAATTCGGTGGTTACCTTCTCGTTGATTTCCAGTCCAAATTCTCCTAAAATATGCTCCAAAATCATTTCCGGAGTATTTCCTGCATCCAGCAGAGCAGTAATTGAAGTAATTTCTCCTAAACGCGCTTCCAGCTTATCAATAATGTCATCAGAAGCCCCCGGCATCAGCTGAATCATAAATCCGCCTGCCTGGCTTACCGTATTGTCCTTATTCATCAGCACACCCAGTGCAATCGAAGACGGGGTCTGCTCAGAAGTCGCATAATAATAAGTCAGATCTTCTGCAATCTCTCCCGTTACCAGAATGGTCTGTCCCACATATGGCTCCTTCAGTCCAATGTCCTTAATAACGCTTAAGACTCCTACTCCCAAAGCGCCGCCTACGTCCAGCTTTCCCTTGGCATTTGGCGGCAGCATCACAGAAGGATTGTAAGCATAGCCCTTGACCCGGCCTTTGGAATCCGCCGTAACCGTCAGTCCCTCGATAGGACCGTCTCCCTGGATCTTCAGGGTCAGAAGATCGTCCTCTCCCTTCATGGTAATTCCCATCATTCCTCCTGCTGTAAGGAGACGTCCCAGGGCTGCCGTCGCCACTGGACTGGTGTTATGAGCCTGACGCGCATACTCTACTAACTCTCTTGTAGTAGATGCAAATGCACGAATCTGGCCTTCTGCCGCCGTTGCACGGATAATGTAATCAGACATGTTCTTTCCTCATTTCGTTTGTTTTCACTCTGTTTTGTTGTTTTTACAACACTTTTCCTTTTTCTCTGGCAACAATATAAATCCTGTCACTGTCCGGTTTCGGTTCCTCTCGTGTAAAGGCATCATAGCAGGCTTCAAAGACCATTCCGGCTTCCTCTAAGGCCTGTTTCACCTCTTCAACCGGATATGCCCTTTGGTAATGGGTTTCTTCGTATTTGCGGTACAGAGGCGCTTCTCCGGTTGTTCCATCCTCCTGAATGAATAAGGTCAAATCGTATTCATTAATTCTGGATTCCTCATCAAAATAATTGTCCCAGATAAAACTGCTTTCCTCCCGGTTTTCCGCAATCGTAGACTCTCCCAGAATATTCCGGTATTTATATTCTGTATTTAAATCAAAAATAAATACGCCATTGGGATCCAGATAGTTGTTGACCAGGGGAAATACCCGAACCAGATCCTCATATTCCAATATATAATTCATAGAATCGCAGATGCTGACTACAGCGGCTACGGTTCCGTAAAGTTCAAATTCCCTCATGTCCTGAAGAAGATACAGGATGTCCCTGCCGCTTTCCAGCTTCTTTTCCATGGCAATCTCCAGCATGTCTTCTGCATTGTCCACACCAATCATATCATAGCCGGAAGCCGCTAACAGTTCCGTAAGACTGCCGGTTCCGCAGCCCAGATCCAGTACCAGCCCGTCACTGACTCCCCGTTCCCTTAACAGACTGATTAGATACCGGCTCCACTCCTCGTAAGGAATGTTGTCCATAAACAGGTCATATACTGCTGCAAAGCTTGTGTAAGCGTCCATGTTTCCTCCTTTGCCTGTCCCTTTACATGGGACATCTGCTGAAACCTGCATAAAGAGACAGGGCTGCCTGCAGGCAGCCCTTTATCCTGATTCCGCACTTTCTACGGATCACAATCAATTTTATGCATTCTTACCGCAGCACTTTTTATACTTTTTACCGCTTCCGCAAGGACATGGATCATTGGGGTATACCTTATGTCCCTTGCGAATCGTACCGGAAGCTTTCTGCTCTTTGTACAGTTCTTTTCTGCGCTCTTCGGAAAGGATTGCGTCCCACTGAGGCAGTTCGTACAGCCAGTTTGCCTTTGCTTCTACCATGTTGTAGTAAAGTTTTTCCGGATCGATCTCAATCCGAACTTCCGTATCCTCTTCCATGGTCTCAATTGGATTCTCGTATCCCTTTAAACTCTCATTAATGCCGTCCAAAAAGCCTACCATAATCAGCAGTTCGGTATTGTACTTTTCAGCCAGTTCTTTTACCGTGCCGGTCACTACCTCAGCAGGGTTGGAAAGAATCTGCTCGTAAATTCCTTTTTCAATGTTAAAGTAGCCAGTCCACAGTTCTTCTCTCTTTTTATCATCTAAACCGTCGCCATAGGCCAGATTTCTCCAGGTATCTAAAATAGCCATCTCTATCATCCATCCTTTTATCAGTATTTATGGGCAAAAGTCCCTAGGCCATAGTATATAACAAAACCATGTTTGTTGTAAAGTCTTTTCTATTGCCGATGTGCGTATACCGGCAGTCCATTTTCCATTTTCCTGTCAGGTTCTCCCTGAATCAGCGGAAGCACATATGCCAGGAATTCTTCCCCAATATCTGTGCCGTTTTTCGTAATCCACTCTGACGGGAATTTCTTTTCCTGATTGCAGACCTGATTCACATCTACTGTCTCACATTCCATTTCGTAAGGGCTGTCTGACTTGCGGTTAAAAGCAATCATCTGTCCGGTAACTCCTTCTAACGCTTTGCGGACACCCCAGGCTCCTGCCATGGCTGCTTCTTCAATATCCGTCATGGAAGCCACCATGCCGGAACATCTCTGGCTGACGTTTAATTCAACGGAACGCACCTTTACGCCAAACCGGTCGCGTACAAAGTTTTCCAGGATTTTCCCGCTTCCTGTCAGCATCTTGTGTCCAAACGTATCCAGTCTGGCCTCGTCTGCATATTCGCAGATAAACTGGCCTCTGGCATCTGAAATCCCCTCAGAGATACAGATAATTACGTCAGGCTGTTTTTCCAGCGCCTGCTCAACATCTCTTGCAAACTGCTCCATATCAAAATCTGTCTCTGGCAGATAAATAAGAAGCGGATTGTCGTCTTTGTGCTTTCTTGCCAGCACACTGGCTGCCGTCAGCCAGCCTGCATGACGCCCCATCAGTTCTACAATGGTAACGGCTTTCTGCTGGTAAACGGAGGAATCCAGCACAATCTCTCTGACTGTTGATGCTACATACTTTGCTGCGCTGCCGTAGCCAGGCGTATGATCGGTCATAATCAAATCGTTGTCAATGGTTTTGGGAATGCCAATCACCTTAATATCTATGTGGTTGGAAGCAGCATAACGGGATAATTTGCTTACCGTATCCATGGAATCATTGCCGCCGATATAAAAGAAGTATCCAATATCCATCTGACGGAACTTCTCAAATAACTCCTGATAACAGATGTCACTGAAATCCTCTGGAAGTTTATATCTGCAGGAACCCAGATAAGCAGCCGGAGTCAGTTTTAACAGTTCCAGTTCTTCTTTCTCAAGTGCAGACAGTTCCATCACTCTTCCAGCCATAAATCCTTCTATGCCATGGATCATTCCATAAACCTTCCCTACTTTATCTCCATGGCAGATTCCCTCCTGAATCACCCCGTAAAGACTGGCATTGATTACTGCTGTCGGGCCGCCGGACTGACCCACAATAATATTTTTCTTCATAGGTATCTTCTCCTCTTTTTACTCTCTGCTTTCTATTGTAGCGGAAAGGGCCATTGTTGGCAAGTCCCCTTTCTCTGACTTTTCCCTGGTTCCGCCCTTTTTTCCTGGCCTTCCTTCTGAGAAAAACTCCCTGCTTTTCTTCCGCCTCCATTGGAATCAGCGCACCCTTTCTATCTGACATCAGGAAAATGCTTCCTTCAAACAGACTGCCGTCTTCTTTTAAACGGTACAGTTCCTTTTTCCACACTACCCAGGTATCTGTTTTCATGGCGCCGTTTTCTCCCAGATAATACCATTTTCCTGCTGAATCCGTCTTCCAGGTATTGGAAACCATCATGCCGGCCCCGTCAAACCAGTACCAGTCTTCCCCATCTTTATACCAGCTGTTTCGGACCGGTTCTCCGGTATTTCCCAGGTAAAATCTCCAGCCGCCTTCCTCCTGATACCAGCCCCACCGGTTTTCCGGAACCGGCTGATTGATATTGTAGTACAAAATAATTGCGGCTGTCTCTGCCTTTGCCAGCCGTTTTAAATTATCCGGATCTAAAAGCCATCTGGCTATGTCTCCGCTGGTATGAAAGGAATGTTCCAGAATCAGTCCCGGAGTCCCTACTGCTGTGGCGCCTCTCAATACCCCGTAATAATCTCCGTTCTGCCCCCTTCTGTGCTCGATTCGGGCAGGCTGACGGGTATTTAAAACCGTTTCCACGGTCTGTGCCAGCGCCATCCCGATACCATCTGCACTGCCATTGATGGCACAGTAAGCAGCCGGATAATCAATCAGGGGATTTGCTTCTCCCCCTGCTGCGTTGGAATGATTGGAAATAAACAAGTCGCAGCCTTTTGAAGCAGTTCCCCTGGCATACAGCCCCTTATCCTGTTCCTGGTTTTCTCTGGTCAGAACCACTTCTATTCCATAGGATTCCAGATATTTTTTCTGGAGCAGATGCAGTTTCCACGCCATTTCCGATTCATAATATCCTGGTTCTGCCGGACTTTGATTGTATCTGCCAAAATGCCCTGCATCCAAACAAATTTTCATAGTCTTGTCTGCCTTTTTTTCTATCTTATGAACCATTCTTTCAGACGGTGACTTGTCCGGTAGCCGAAACCAGAAAACTGTGCTATAATACCGGAAAGTCCAGACAGAATACGTTACGAGAAAGGAAATTCTATTATGAATCCAATGGATCTAATCGGGCTGAAAGAACAGGCCCTGGCATTTCGCGAACACCATCCAAAATTTATCAGCTTTCTTCAGGCGGTTTCCAAAAGAAACATTACGGAGGGAACCGTTATGGAGGTAACCATTACCACACCAGACGGAGAATCCTTGTCGGCAAATTTAAAACTGAATGCATCGGATATCCGTCTGATTCATACCTTATCAAATTTAAAATAAATTATAATAATTTGATCCATGTGGTATAAACTCCTGTAATCCGTCCATACTATGGATGTACACAAAAGAGAAATTTAACTACTTATCCTCCCCTTTTTAATACCTTGCCTGTTGGCTTCGTGCAGCAGGCGGGGTATTTTTTGAATTCTCTTTCTGAAGTTTTTTAAACTGTTTGGGCGATATGGAAAATGCCTGTTTAAATGCCCGGTAGAATGTGGAATAATCAGAAAATCCCACCTGTTCCCCAATGGTTTCCAGTGGTTCTCCATTAATAATCAGTACTTTTGCTGCTATTAACCGGCGCTGGGTTACATAACGGTAAAAACTGACATCCATTTTCTCACTGAACAAACGGGAAATCGCCCTCTCACTGATATAAAAACTGCCTGCTGCCGATTTTAATGTTATTTTTTCTGCCAGATGATTTTCAATATAAGCAATCAGTTCATCCAGGAGTTCCTTTTTCTCCATTAACGGCTCCATTGCCTTACTATGGTTGCAGGCTCTGGTCAGATGAATTAACAGCTGTACGGCATCCGACATCATGCAGGCCTGAAACCCTTCCTGCTTTGTCGCCGCTTCCATACATGCTGACTGAAAATACTGGGCCAGATACTCCCATCCGCTGTCCTTTGTTCTCAGCAAAACCGGTTTTGACAACGGTGTAAAACCCAGATTCTCCGTCAGAGTTTTTATAAAATCCGGATGAATCCAGATTACATGGCGGGAATAGGGCTCTACCAGCTGATCCAGATACAACGGTCTGTGACTGATTCCAGGAGGAACAAAAACAATATCTCCTCTGCCTACCCGGTACCGGTCTGCCCCCAGCAAATACTGGACGTTTCCGCTCCGACAGTATAAAATCTCATAAAAGGTATGACTATGAAGCTGAACCTTGTCTTTCGTATAATTCACATCATCATGACAGTCAACTGCCTTGGAATCCATTTCTAATTCCTGGTAAAGATTTGACAAAATCTCGCCTTCTGCAATCATCGCCTTTTGAAGTTCTTCATTGCTGATTTCCGTTCCTTTATGAGCAGAAATCAGTTCTTTATATTTTTGCGCTTCTGATAATTTCATCATCCATCTCCTGATACCATTCTGCAGTCTGTTCCGAATCATGTGCAGACTGCCACCAACACTATAGCTTACTTTGGCGACATTTGCAATATTATATGCGATATTTGTAATAGTAATTGTAATACTGGTGTAGTATGCTTAAGTCACCTGATACATGAGGCCTAAAAAACATGATATCAAAACCTATGATTATGTTATGCGGCTTTCTGCCGCAACAAGGAGGAAACGAGATGAATGAAAAATCTGTACGTCCTTTTGGCGTAAAGGACCAGCTTGGCTATGTCTTCGGAGATATGGCCGGAAGTTTTGTAAATCTGTTCGTAGATGCATATTTTCTGACATTCTGTACCTATGTACTTGGAATTTCACCCGGATGGATGGCAGGTTTATTTTTAGCCGCACGCCTTTGGGATGCCATTAACGACCCTCTTATGGGTTCTTTCCCGGATCGCTGGACTCTCGGAAAAAGCGGTGACAAATTTAAGCCATGGGTAAAGCTGTTTATGATTCCTCTGGCTCTTTCCGGCGTCCTGTGCTTTGCCAACGTTCCATTTAAAGGCGTTGCTCTCCATGCATGGGTTGCATTTTCTTATGTGTTATACGGCATGTGCTACACCGGAACCAGTATGCCTTTCGGCGCTATGGCAAGCGTAGTTTCCGCTGACCCTATTGACCGTTCCAAACTTTCCAGAGCAAGAAGCATTGGCGGTACTTTAGTTGGAATCGGCGCTTTGTCTGTTGTTCCTGTTATCTGTTTTGACAAAGACTCCAATATCCTTCCGGGACGTTTTACCATGGTTGCAGTTGTATTCGGCATCCTCTGCATTATTTCTTATCTGCTTTTATGCAACCTGACTGTGGAACGTATCCACCAGACAAATAATGAAAAAGAACCATTTAACTACGGAAACGTATTAAAAGCTGCATTTAAAAACCGCCCGTTAATCGGCGTTATGATTGCAACGGTTGGAAGTATGCTGTACATCACCGGATACAGCCAGTTAAAAAGCTATATTTACAAAGAATTTTATCAGGATACCAGCTTTATGACCTTAGCAAGCCTTGGTTCCCTGCCGGTTATGCTGATTTGCTTTATCCTGGTTCCGAAAATTGTGGCAAAATTTGGAAAGAGAACCGTAATCCTGGTTATGAGCACCTATAACCTGCTGCTTTCTTCTTTCATTTTGTTCTTCCCGATTGAAAGCCCTCTGGTTTACACCGTTTTAAACCTGCTTGCTACCATTGGACAGACTGCTTTCACCATTTTAATCTGGGCTCTGGTTACCGACTGTCTGGATTACAGTGAATGGAAAATGAATTTCCGTGCAGACGGAAGTATGTACAGCTTATACACCTTCAGCCGCAAGATCGGTTCCACCATTGCTTCCACCGGCGCTGCATCTGCCCTGGCTGCCATTGGATACGTAGCCGGCGTAGGCGCAGTACAAAGCGCTTCAACCATTAACAATATCTACTATCTGGTAAATGCAATTCCGGTTATCACCTGTATTTTAGAATTAATCGGTATTGGACTTGTCTTCAACTTGGACAAAAAGAAAACAGCCGAAATGTATGCTGCTCTGGCAGAGCGCAGAAAAACAGCCGGCCAGGAATAATTCTTTCCGACGTGACGGTTTCAGGTAAACATATTGCTTATTCCGATAAATAAGGAGATTTCTATGGGAAAAATTGATTTGCACCTGCATTTAAGTTTTCATTCTGTCCCCAAAAGTGATAAACTGTTTGTAAGCAATTATAAAGAAATGCTTCCCCATCTGGCGGAACTTGGAATTGAAAAAGGCGTGCTCATGTCCAGCGGCGAAACCTCTTCTCTCATGCCAATGGGAACCAATGAGGAAAATTATCAAATCGCAGCTGCCGATCCGTCTCATTATGCCTGGATGTGCAACCTGGATTATGATGGCAATATTGACACTATTTATGACAGACTGCTTTCATGCAAGGAAAAAGGAGCCATCGGCGTCGGAGAATTAATGATAAACCGCAGACTGGATGACCCATTTCTAAACGCAGTCTTTGAAGCAGCTGGAAAACTGAATCTTCCAGTTACCTTCCATATGAGTCCGGAAGCGAGATACAGCTATGGCGTAGCAGACGATCCTGGTCTCCCTTTACTGGAAGCCTGTTTAAAACGCCACCCCAATACCCTCTTTCTTGGACACAGTCAGGTATTTTGGATTGAAATGAGCAAAGATGCGCCTGCAGACAAAGAAAGCCGGAATCAATGGGGCAAAGGCCCTGTGATTCCCGGCGGACGGGTTCCCCAGTTGTTTGCCCAATACCCAAATCTCTACGGAGATTTAAGTGCCAACAGCGCCGGCTGTGCAATTATGAGAGATCCGGAATTTGGATTACAATTTTTAGAGACATACTCCAAACGGCTGTTTTTCGCCACCGATATGGTCAATACAGACATGGTTTTCCCCCTTGGACAGTGGCTGGATGAGCAGGCTGCATCTGGAAACCTGACCAGGGAAACCTATGAAAACATCTGTTTTAAAAATGCAAAACGGATATTCGGACTATAATAAAAGCCTGCTCTCTGTAATGGAAAGGAGAATACATATGGAACTTCGTACCCGTATCCTGCCTCGTATGTTAAACAGCGAGGTAGAAGCCTATTTAAAAGAAAATGATATTATTATTGTTCCGGTTGGGACAGTAGAAATGCACGGAGGAATGCCGTTAGACAGTGAGACTGTTATCAGCGAGGCTTACGCTCTTAAAATGGCAGAGGCCTGCAACGGACTGGTGCTGACTGGACTGCCTTATTTTTACGCCGGTGCAACGGCTACCGGCAGAGGAACCGTTCAGGTATCCATCCGCCAGGGAATCGACTACTTAAGCGCCATTGCCCACAGCCTGCTGCGCCAGGGCTTTAAGCGTCAGATCTACATCAGCTTCCACGGCCCTGCCCACATGACCTGCAGCCCGATGGTACGCGACTTTTTTGATGAAACCGGCGTTCCCATCCTCTACATGGATTTAACCATGCAGATGTTAAAAAATGCCAGAGACCTGTTTAAGAGCATGGACAGCTTCCACGCCATTACCGTAGGCGCTTACCAGATTATGAACCGCCTGGAAGACGTGCCGCTGACTACAGAATACTTCCATCAAAAGCCTCAGACCTGCAAAGAATTTGACGACATTTTCGGCCTGGCTTACCAGAGTGCTGCTATCGGCTACTGCTTCGGCGCTCCGGAAGACCACATGAGCACAACTGCCATTCCAGATGAAGAAACCCGTAAGCGTCTGGCTGACGAAGGTCAGGAATTAATCGAAGCCCTGGTAAACCGCATGGATCTGCCTCACATTGCAGAACAGATGCGCTCCCTGGAAGCTTACAATAACAAAAATGAAGAAGCA
>URUX01000024.1 GCA_900551135.1 uncultured Clostridium sp. | reverse complement strand
CGGCTGTGCGGAAAAACTCAGGTTTTCCCCTGTAACCGGATGCACAAATCTCAGTTCCATGGCCCACAATGCCAATGACCGGCGTCTGGAACTTCTTCTTCTGTTCGTCAATGACGCAGACTCAGCCTTTTCCACTGATTCCTGATTTTTACCATATTTTGCATCTCCCAAAAGCGGGAAACCGTGTCCGGCAAACTGAACCCGGATCTGGTGGTGGCGGCCGGTTATCAGATGGATTTTTACCAAAGACAACTCCTGTCCATCTATTACCTTTGTCCCCAAAACCTCATAGGAAAGTTCGGCTCGTTTACTTCCATCCACAGACTTATCAACAATTTGTGAATAATTACTTCCCTCATCTTTCCGCAAAAAATCCACATATTTCCCCACATTATCCACAGGTTTTCCACAAATTACTGCACAATATGTTTTTTTCAGCTTTCCCTCCTGTACCTGTTTCGACAAGGCTGCTGCTGCTTTTTGATTTTTAGCATAAACCATAACTCCGCCTACCGGCTTATCCAATCTGTGGATAACTCCCACATATGGTACTACTGAATTTGTGGATGACTGTGTGGATAACCTGACAGCATGTTTCCGTATTTCACTAACCATATCCGGCTCAAAACTGTGAGCAGACTGCGATTCCAGTCCCGCCGGCTTAACAGGCACAATTATATCCTGATCTTCATATAAGATCTTAAGCATCTTTTGTTGACCGCCTTTCTAAACTATAATTTTATTTTCTAAAACCCTTGCATTTTTTCAAAAAAAGTGTATAGTATGTTATATATCAACACATAGTTTTCATTACTACATATAGTAGTTATCATATTAAGGAGGTAATCACATGTCACGGCAAACTATCAAATCCAATATTTTAAAGATAAAAGATCCCGGAAGCGCAATCACTCATTTTATCGCCATGGCTCTGGCAATCCTGGCAGCCGGCCCGCTGTTAATGAAAGCTGCCAGAGATTCCGGACAGTTTCGAGTAACCGCCCTGGCTGTCTTTATTGTCAGTATGATTTTATTATATGCTGCCAGCACCACCTATCATACTCTGGATATTTCGCCTAAAATCAACCAGATGCTTCGCAAACTGGACCACATGATGATTTTTATCCTGATTGCCGGAACCTACACGCCTGTATGCATGATTGTACTGGGAGATAAAGTGGGCTGGTTCCTGCTGGGACTGGTCTGGACTATTGCCATTGCAGGTATTATCATTAAAGCCTGCTGGATCACCTGCCCCAAATGGTTTTCTTCTGTTTTATATATTGCCATGGGCTGGGTATGCGTTCTGGCTTTTACCAGAATTGTCCAGGCGCTTCCTCCGGCTGCTTTTGGGTGGCTTCTGGCCGGCGGCATTATTTACACCATTGGCGGCATCATCTATGCATTAAAACTTCCGATTTTTAATTCCCGCCACAAATATTTCGGCTCCCATGAAATCTTTCATCTATTTGTCATGGGAGGCAGTTTATGCCATTATATTATGATGTACCAGTTTGTTGCGTAATCAACTCTTCTTTTTGCTCTCTTTTTAACTTTTTAATAGCCGCTTCCCGGCGCATGGCCTCTGACTTTGTTTCAAACTCTTCATAATAGGCCAGCGCCACGGGTCTGCGGCTCTTTGTGTATTTGGCTCCCCGTCCCTCATTGTGGGCTTTCAGCCTCTTTTCCAGACAGTTTGTCCAACCGCAGTAAAGAGTGCCGTCTGCACACCGGAGAATATATGTGTAATTCATGTCATTTGCCTCTTTGCTATGTAAACGGTAATGTATGCTTTGCAACTGCATGATTACCGCCCAGGTTTCCCTGTATCTATAATAAAGCACCAGCCGGATGCGCAAGGTGTTTATACTTTATTATATCACACAACACCAAAAAGGTGTATGTCTACTGCAATTCCGTTCTCCAAAAACCATGGAGATTACAGTAGGAATAAACTGCCACCGGCTTATCATCCTCTGCAACTAAAAACTGGGCTTCTGCCGGCTGATCCGGTTCCAGCATCCGCCTCTGGCATCCTTTTTCTGTTTGGAGATAAATCCACTGAATGCTGTGTTCACTGTTCATTGGATGGGGATTTTCCCCTACTTTTACACAAACCCTGGCTCCGTCTATCGTGACCTGCGGCACATGCTTCTCCTTGGCTCCGTCTGTCTCGTTCGCCAGCAGCAACCCCATAGGCTGGTCACAGCATTTAAAATTTTCCTGATGAGGGCCTCCGATTACCTCAATGATCGCCTGACCGTGTTCTCCTACTAAAAATACTGGTTCGCCTTTTGATTTCATAGTAAATCCTCCTGTCAAATAAGGCGCAGCCAAACATGAAGCCCTCATCTCCCGCCTCATGTTCTGACCCGCCTCCAAGTTCTTTCCTAAATTCCTTCTACAGTATGGTTATCTCCAATTTTCAAAAAAATATCCCTACGCTACTTCTTTTACCAGAATTAACCGATCTCCCGGCCGGATTTCATCGCTGGTTAACTCATTCATGGACATAATACTTTCCACTGTTGTATGGAATTTTTTTGCAATTTTCCACAAACTGTCTCCCGGCTGCACAATATATCCCACAATCCCAGGCATCTCCTGGAGTTTCTTTACATCCAGCGGCTGCTCGGTTACATCCACAATCACAGATTCACATACTGGCTGAAGCACCAGCACATCTAAAGAAGCCACCGCTTTTATCTCAACACTGTCTCCTCCTGCCATGACTGCCGTAAGCTGCTCCAGGCCAGGCGTTACCTGATAAATGCTGTCTTCCCGAATCCCTGCGGCCTCTGCCTCACAATGGAACGGAGCCATGCGGACGGCTGACTGGATGGGTGCGGAATCATCACTGGTCAGATACAGCAGGGAAACTTCCACCGCTCCATCAATTATCAGCTGGTTTTCTCCTACTGAAATATCATCTACTTTTACGGTGCCTCCACTGTGGCAAATCTGCAGAATCCTCTGATTCTGATCCATGGAAACCTTCTCCGTTACCCGGCATTTACATCCGTTTTTTGTAAGGATCTGTTCAAAACAGGCCTCTGCTGCAACAGGCGTCAACTCCCTGTCTGTTGCATACAGATCGCTTAATATCTGTATCTGCTGCTCTTCATACAGCTTCATATCCAGTTCCAGAACAGCCTCTACATCCAGTTCTCTCATTTCTCCATCATAGTCCGGATGTGCTTCCACATTCTTATGGGCAAGCCCCATGGCCACTACCGGAATCATCTCTTCACCAGATCCGGCCAGTTCAATTTCTCCTGAAAATGGAATAGTCTCTTCCCACCATTGAACCGGCGTATCCTCCCCTTCTCCGGAGTAGATGACAAATACTTCCAGATTACCATCTATCCTCATTTTATCCTCTGCCGGACGAGCCGAAACACCGCACAGCCGCATTTCCTTCCACAATAACTGCTCAATATTCGGCTTGCTGCCAGATAAGGAAATCTGCTCTTTAATCCGGAAAGTGTCCTTATGACGAGCCGCTATCGCAGCGAGATCAATTGTTCTGTGCCGGAGAAGAACATTGTCCATTGTTCCCGCAGACGAGCCGCCTTCTCCAGCATCCTCCGCTGCCTCTGCCTGATACAGGCTTTCTACCCGGACTTCCAGAGTTACGATAGCTTTCACCCCAAGTTTGCGGGAATTTACCATCCCTGTACTCAAATCTTCCAGTTCCGAACTTAAAGTTACATCATCCCGCTCTTCCAATCCAGGGACATTAATCACCTCTTCAAAGGGAACGGTTCCTCCCAGTGTCTGAAGACCGCCTTCTGCCCGGCGGTAAAGCACCTGAAAATCCAGCTTTCCTTTTACCAGAACCTTTTCTCCCTGATTTTTTACAGACTCTATCTGAATTTCCCCATTGTCCAGAAGCACCTGCTCCATGTCGTCCATGGTATCCGGCACGATAAAATCGTCATCCAGAGTTACCTGTGTGGTAACATTCCCCTTCCAACGGTTCATATGTATCTGCTGTTTTCTTAGTTCCATAATACCTGCCCGCCTTTCTTTCACAAGATCCTCTGACACCTTGAGCCTAAAAAAGTGTATGCCAAAAACGCCTGGTTTATGCGAATCCCATTCCGCTTTCTTCAAAAAATTAACCTTGATATGTTTGTCTGACCCGCAAAAAAAGAGATGCCGATTTTGCGGCATCTCCCTGTTAAAATAAATTCTAATAATAACGGCTCTGCTTTCTGATTTTCCTAATACTCCTCTGTAAAACGATGACGTCTTCCATCTTTTACATATCCGATACAAGCATCCAGATTGACGTTTTCCGCACTTCGGAAAATATTCATATCTACATTGGGATTAATCTTTTTCAGTTCCTGTATCAGTTCTTTTATCTCCTGGCGTTTGGAGGAATGAACGCCCTCCTCCATGGCTTTTTCTTTTGCAATTTGTTCCGTAAACCGGCAGGCGCACTGGAGAAAACGGAGATGGTTGTACTCTTTCCACTCTAAGATAGCTTCCTCTTTTACCAGGTATAACGGCCGTATCAACTCCATACCCGGAAAATTTGTGCTGTGGAGTTTCGGCATCATGGTGTTATACTGTCCGCCATAAAGAACACTCATCAGCGTTGTCTCAATCGCATCATCAAAATGGTGGCCCAGGGCGATTTTATTGCATCCCAGTTCTTTTGCATGTGCATATAAATAACCCCGCCGCATTCTGGCGCAAAGATAGCACGGAGATTGATCCACATCTACCACAATATCAAAAATATCCGAGTCGCAGATATGAATCGGAATATTCATTCTTCTGGCATTTTCTTCAATCAGTCTCCGGTTATCCGGATGGTATCCCGGATCCATTACCAGAAACTGCAGGCCAAATTCCATTTTTCCATGACGAAGGATTTCCTGCATACATTTTGCAAGAAGCATGGAATCCTTGCCTCCCGAGATGCAGACTGCAATGTTATCCCCTTCTTCAATCATGTTATAATCATTGAGCGCCCGTACAAAAGGACGCCATATAGATTTGCGGAACTTCTTAATAATACTCTGCTCAATTATACGGTATTCTTCCAGCTGCTTTTTATCCTTCTCCGGCGTCATTTCTGTAACTCTCCTCTTTGTGCGGATTCTGTTTTCTCTTCTGCCAGCTTTTCCACCAGAGTCTCCAGTTCCCTTACCCGTTCTTCCAGTTCCTGAATTCTTCTGGCATTGTGTCCCAGGCTTTCTACTGACGCAAACTTTTCCTTCGGGATGGGAATGCCGTCTTTTTTTACCGGACGGGCCGGAATTCCTACTGCCGTCACATTGTTTTCCAATGGCTTCAGCAATACTGCATTGGCTGCAATGCTGCAGTTGTCTCCTACCTCAAAGGCGCCTAAAATCTTAGCTCCGGCTCCTACTGTCACATTATTTCCCAGCGTTGGATGGCGCTTTCCTTTATTTAATCCCACGCCTCCCAACGTAACGCCCTGATAAATCGTACAATTGTCTCCTACAACTGTCGTTTCTCCAATTACTACTCCTGCACCATGGTCAATTAAAATTCCATGCCCCAGCTGCGCTCCCGGATGAATCTCAATTAAGGTGAAAAATCTTGCCAGCTGGGAAATCAGACGTGCAATGAAAAACATGTGATGCTTATAAAACCAATGAGCAAATCTGTGCCAGATTAAAGCGTGCACGCCCTGATACAGCAGCAGCACTTCCAATGCGCTTCTGGCTGCCGGATCTCTGGCCTGAACAGCCTTAACATCTAACCATATATCTTTTAAAATCATATTAAACCTGCCTTTCAGAAATCATATTAAATAAATAGGATTCCTTATTATAGCATATGGCAGATATGAAAAAAAGGATTTTTTCTCGTTACTGGAACAAAAAAACGACAGTCCGGGTTATTTTTACCCCAACCATCGTTTTCTTTCATTTTATTGCCAGATTCCTTACTGAAAAATCACCGGCTCCTCTAAATATTCCGTCTTCACCACAATATAGGGGCAGGAGGGCTCTTTTGCGGCCTCTTCTCCCTTTGCCGGTCCTATTAGTTCTGTATCAAAAATAATGGCATTTTCTGAAAGATATAACTGCTCTACGGTAATGCTGTATCCGCCGCTTTCCTGAATGCCGTATCCATTTACTATGTACAGCCCCTGGTCATCGCTGTATGTCAGTTTAAATGCGTCTTTTTTCTTCTCGTTGATCATAGTTAAGAGTTCTTCCGGCACATCTTTGTCGCCTATTACGGTAAAATCCAAATCCCTTACTTTGTCGGCATTGTCATTTCCAACTCCGGCAATGCTGCATCCGCTTAATAAGCGCA
This sequence comes from uncultured Clostridium sp., assembly GCA_900551135.1. Taxonomy (GTDB): domain Bacteria; phylum Bacillota; class Clostridia; order Lachnospirales; family Lachnospiraceae; genus UMGS1370. Next base: position 13,541 of record URUX01000024.1, on the reverse strand, counting down.
CCACCGCAACCCATAAAAACAACCCCATAACTGCCATGATTTTGCTGCCTGCTGTCTGTTTCATTTTCCTGCCTCCCAAAATAGTTGATTATTACCATTCTATTCCAGAGAATGCAGCGGTATGCAAAACAGACCCCAAAAGAAATACAAAATCAGATTTTCTGGTTTTATAACGCATTTAAAAAATTTAAAGAACCTGCCGGATTACCGGTTCCCTTTTCCAGCAGCGCAATTAATCCGCAGATCGTTTCTGCGATTTCTTCCGAAGAAGAAGGCACCAGGGTATTGTCCAGTTTTACCGTTAATACAATCAGCACAATTTCTGCCAGAGCTGCAGGATGATCAAAATGAATATCTCCTTTTTCTATTCCCTGTTCAATAATCTGGGTCAGCGTAGGCTTTAATTCACTAATCAGGTGCTTTAAATACTGATGATGAAGAAAGGTATCTGCCTGATCATTTTCCAGCTTTGCCGGAGTATCCTGCTTTTTAAATTCCTCTCTCGAATTTCTGCAGGCCTGAAAAATCATGGCCATACGGGTAAATGGGGAAATATCTGTTCTCGTAGCCAGATGTTTGGCTGTTTCCAGCGGTTTTTCATAATTCCGCTTCACCAGCGCCTGCAAAATTGCATCCTTAGACGGAAAATAATAGTAAATACTTCCCTTACCTATGCCGGCTGTCTGTGCAATCTCGCTGACAGAGATTGTCTGAACATTCTTTCTATCTAATAATTCCTGGAATGCGTCTAATATTCTTGAGTATTTTTCAGTTGATGCCATTTCAGAACCATATTCCTTTCATAAAATAACGTTTATCCATAATATTGCTCATAAGTATAACACAGAATGGCCCAAACTTCCAATTAGAAAAAGTATACAGAAAAAAACTTTTTCAAAGAAAAAATTCATCAAAAAGTAAATATTGACCGCTAGTCGAAAAAATGATAGATTAAATAAGAATCAAGTTGACCGACAGTCGAAAAATATGTTTGAAGGAGTTTCTTATGAAATACGCGGAATTTTTTGCAGAAATCAAATCAAAATTTATGGGAGCAGATGTCAGCGATATTCATGAACATCTTGCCTACCAGTTTAACATTGTGGGCGAAGCCGAAGGTATTTTTTATGTTGAAGTAAAAGAGGGAAAACTGTACGTAGAACCTTATGAATACTATGACAGAGATGCCATGTTTACCGCATCCGCCGACGTTTTCATGAAAATCGCAGAAAACAAACTGGATCCGGTGCTGGCATTTACCATGCAGAAGATGAAAGTAGAAGGTAATTTCGAAAAAGCCCTGAAGCTGAAGGATCTTATTGAAAAAAAACGCTGACAGGAGTTGGATATTTATGAAAAAGTGGATGGGAAAGGCAGCAGCTCTGCTGACGCTTCTGGCCATTTCAGAAGCCGGAAGTTCTGCCTATTTTTACCGCAGAACCATGAAACGCGGCAAAGCAAAAACGGAACGGACCGTAAAAATGGCCGGAACGGACTGGAGCCAGTATATGCCAGTCATTCAGGAACGAAAAGCATATATGCTGGCACAGCCTCACAGCGAGGTATACATCCAGTCAACAGACGGACTTAAACTTCATGCATCTTATTTTCCAGGTCCGAATCCCAAAAAGGTTGTACTCTGTTTCCATGGGTATACCAGTGAAGGCATGAAAGATTACATTGGTCTGTCAGACTATTATATGAAAAACGGCTATGGAATGCTTCTTCCTGATGCCCGGGCACACGGAAAAAGCGAGGGGACTTACATTGGATTTGGATGTCTGGATCGCTATGATGCACTGGGATGGATTCAGTGGGCAGTCGAAACCTGCGGACCTGACGTACAAATTTTGCTTCATGGAACTTCCATGGGAGGCTCTACTGTCCTTATGACCAGCAGCCTGGAACTTCCACAACAGGTAAAAGGCATTATTTCAGACTGTGCTTTTACTTCCCCAAAAGAAGTATTTACCCATGTTCTTCACTCCATGTACCACCTTCCTGCTTTTCCTATGATACAAATCTCAGATTTTATCAACCGGAAAAAAGCCGGATACGGTCTGGATGAATGCAACGCTGTCCGCGAAGTAAGAAACGCCAGACTTCCCATCCTTCTGATTCATGGAGATGCCGATCATTTTGTTCCTTACAGCATGTGTGAAAAAATCTTCGAAAACTGTGCTTCGCCGAAAACCATGCTGATTATCAGAGGTGCTTCGCACGCGGAAAGTTACTATAAAGATATGGAAGCCTATGAAACGGCTTTGGATACATTTATTGGAGGTATCATCAAATGATGAAAAAAAGAAAAGGATATCCGGTTTACCCATTGACTGTGGCGCAGAAATTTCATCTGTACTACCAAAGCTTCTGTCCCAAAAAAGAAGTGCTCAATATCGGTACCAGCCTGACCATTGGCACAGAACTGGATTTTGACCTTCTGAAAGAATGCATTTATAAGGCTTACGAACGCTGCGAATCCATGCGCCTTCGCTTTGCTCACGATAAAGAAGGTACGTATTACCAGTATGTAGTAGCAAAAGAAGAACGGGACATTGAATTTGTAGATTTTTCAAAGGGAACCATCGAAGAAGCGGAAAAGACCATGCGGGCATGGACTGCCGTTCCATTTAAACGTGATGACTCCCCAATGAACCGCATTGTAATGATTCAGATGCCGGATGGATATAACGGAATTTATTTTCTGGCCGATCATATGACTATGGATGCCCAGTCCCTCATCTGCTTTATGAAAGATATTATTGAGCTTTACTGCAGTACGAAATACGAAGGCGTTGCGTATCCCAAAGATATGGCTTCTTATATTGAACAGCTTCAGAAAGATCTGGCTTATGAAGCGGGATGCAAGGCAAAAGAACGGGATGAAGAATTTTTCAAACATCTGATTGCAGAATCCGAACCCATCTTTAACGGCATTGATGGTACACGGCTTCTGGACGAAACCCGCAGACGTTCCGGCAATCCAAATCAGCGTGCCGTTGTGGATGTCTCTGATTCTGTAGATTCCGAACTGGACATTTTCCATCTGGAAGAAGAACCAACAAAACGTCTGATGGATTTCTGTGAAACATACCATATTTCCCTGGCATGTCTGCTGATTATGGGGCTGCGTACTTATTTCCAGAAAGAAAACGGCAATGATGACGTTTCTATTAATACTGCTATTGCCAGACGGGCAACGCTGAAAGAAAAGAAATCCGGCGGAACCAGAATCCATTCTTTCCCATTCCGCACCATTATTTCTAAAGAAAAAACCTTTTTGGAGGGAATTTATCAGATTCGTGACCAGCAAAATGAATTGTTCCGCCATGCTGATTATAATCCGGTATCCTATTTTGCTCAAAGAGCGGCTCTGTACAAGACTGCTCCCGGACATGTCTATGAGCCCATGGCGCTGACCTATCAGCCCATGACATTGCGTGAAAAAGGACTGGAACAGCTTGGCGATATTCAATATAAAACAAAGTGGTATCCCAACGGAGCCACCACACAGGCTATGTATCTTACGGTTATGCACCGTCCGGAAGATAACGGGCTGGACTTTAATTTTGAGCATCAGGTAAAGGCTGTCTCCAGAGAAAAACTGGAATATCTGTACTATTATCTCTGCAAAATTATGTTTAAGGGAACAGAAAATCCCAACCTTCCAATTGGGGATATTATCAATCTGATTTAAATGTTTTTGGTATAACAAGAAAAGGAGAACCGATATGTTTGAAAAACTGGTGGAAATCATTTGTAACTATGTGGAAGTAGAGCCTGAACAGGTATCTGGCGAATCCAGATTTATGGAGGATCTGGGATTTACCTCCTTTGACTTTATGAGTATGCTTGGCGAACTGGAAGACGAATTTGACATTGAGATTGACCAGCAGGAAGCGGTCGGAATCCGCACTGTCGGAGAAGCGGCTGAATATCTGGAAAGAATATCGAAATAAACAGGGGGAGAAACATGGTAAGCAGTATTCGTGAAATTTTAATTCAGGCGGCAGAAGAATTTGGTGATGAGACTGCCATTCGATATAAGGTAGGCAAAAATGAAATCGTCTCCAAATCATACACCGAGTTAAATCAGGACAGCAGACGTTTTTCCGGCGTTCTGGAGGAACTTGGAGAGCAGGGCGCCCATGTAGCCATTACCGGTATGACTTCCTACCCTTGGCTGGCTGCCTATCTGGGAACTGTTAACAATGCCGGCGTAGCCGTTCCTCTGGATGTTTCTCTTCCTGCTGAAGAGATGTGTGAACTGATTGACCGGGCAGATGCAACAGTTTTCGTAGTAGATGAAATCCGCGCAGATGTGGCTGCAATTGTAAAAGATCGCTGTCCAAAGCTGAAATATCTGATTTCCATGCAAAAAGAAACCAGCGATGAACATTCCCTGTCTTTCTGGCAGCTGATGAATCAATCCACAGCCTCCGGCAGTCACGAGCCGAATCCAGATGACCTTTGTACCATTATGTTTACATCTGGAACAACCGGCAAAAGCAAGGGCGTTATGCTGACTCACAGGAATCTGGCTGAAAATGCCACCTGTCTGGACATGAACATCCCAAAACGAACTGTTATCCTGTCCGTTCTTCCGATCCACCACGCATACTGCCTGACCATGGACATTTTAAAGGGAATTTCCCTGGGAAGTGTTATCTGTATTAATGATTCCCTTCTGCGGGTTTCCAAAAACATCAAGCTGTTCCAGCCTAACATGATTCTGATGGTTCCATTAATGATTGAAACCATGGCAAAAAAACTGGAGGATGCTGCCGGACTTCCGGCAGAAGTGGTAAAAAAGGAAGTTTTCGGAGAGCAGTTCCATACCATCTGCAGCGGCGGCGCATATTTAAATCCTGCTTATATCGATCTGTTCGCACGCTATGGAATTACCATCCTGCAGGGCTACGGCATGACCGAATGTGCACCTGTTATCAGTACCACCGTTAGCTGGAATATCCGTAAAGAAGCTGTAGGCCAGCTAGTTCCTAACTGCGAAGCAAAGACCGTAGACGAAGAACTCTGGGTTCGCGGCAGCAGCGTTATGATGGGTTATTATAAAATGCCGGAAGAAACTGCTCAGACTCTGACCGAGGATGGATGGCTGCGTACCGGTGATCTGGGATATGTGGATTCAGATGGCTTCGTACATCTGACCGGAAGAAAGAAAAACCTGATCATCACAAAAAATGGCGAAAACGTTTCTCCAGAAGAACTGGAAAACAAAATCGGAGAACATCGGCTGATTCAGGAAATCCTGGTTCGTGAAAACGAAGGGGTCATCGAAGCTGAAATTTTCCCGGATTATGAATATGCGAAGAAAAAGGAACTTACAGACATTCCTGCTTTGCTTCAGGAAATCATTGACGCTTACAATCAGAATGCACCCGCATATAAAAAGGTCTATAAACTGAAAGTGCGTGAAACCGAGTTTGAGAAAACTCCTTCAAAAAAAATCAAGAGATACTAATTCAGAAATCCTCTGCATACATTGTAAAAAGATGTAAGCAGAGGATTTCTCTTGAAAGATTATATTGAAGAGCGAGCGGTAGCCATCGCCAATTACATTATAGACCATAATGCTACCGTGAGACAAACGGCGAAAAAATTCGGAATCAGCAAGTCGACAGTTCATAAGGATTGTACAGAAAGACTTAGTTCCATCAACCCATTCCTGGCAGAGCAGGCCCGAAAGGTATTGGATATTAACAAATCCGAACGACACATCCGCGGCGGTCTGGCCACAAAAGAGAAATATCAGCATCGGCTTCAGATGTGCAGCAAGGGCGATGAAAACTAATTAGGTAAAGCATCTGCCGCTTTTTCTGAATACTTCCCCACACAAATTCATATAAACCATAAAAATGGGGCTGTCGGGAAATAGACAGTTCTAAACAGGGCGGGGAGTGGCTCAGATGAGCCGCTCCTCGCCCAAATTTTTTTAAAAAAGAAAAAAAGATGGCTAACGACAACCATCTTTCTCTCCGTTACATGTTATAATGTAACTATGCTAAACACTAAGTATTATAACGAATTTTTTGAATTAGGGCAACAGAAAATCAACTTTAGTTTTCTTGAATTGCGTTTACCTGATGACGATCCAGTCTATACCCTGAAAAAAGTGATGGAGGATAGCGATTATTCTGGCCTGCTGGCTCAGTATTCAAATAAGGGAAGAAACGGGTTTAACCCAATCATGATGTATGCGACAGTTGTTTATGCTGCCATGCGAGGGATACGGTCTGTTGATACGATTGTGGATCTGTGCAAAAGAGACTTAGCCTTTATCTGGTTGACACAGGGAAAACAGCCAAAACGGGATGCCTTTTATGAATTTAAAAATCTGAGGCTGACAGAAGAAGTGCTGGATGACCTGCACTACCAGTTTGTACGCCGTCTGGAAAAAGAAGGTCTTGTTACACTGAAAGAATTATATATTGACGGAACAAAGATCGAAGCCAATGCAAACCGTTATACATTTGTCTGGAGAGGAACGATCAATTATCATCTGACAGGTCTTCTGGATACGATAGACGCACTTTATACAAGATATAATGCTCTTCTGTCCGAAAACAGATATGATCAGAAGTATGGATTTGGCCATGCACAGAGGATCATATGCTCAATGGCCAGCTCAAACCGGCTTATAATGTACAGGTTGCAATAGAGAATTATTTCATCATCCATACTTATATCAGCAATGACCGAACGGATTATAATACCCTGATTCCGGTACTCCAAAAACATAAAGCGGCTTTTGGCATTTTTCCGGAAGATACCACCGCTGACAGTGGTTACTGCAGCGAAAAAAATCTGCTGTATCTGAAAGAGAACGGGATAACCAGTTATATAAAACTGCAGGATCATGAAAAACGGAAGACACGTGCTTATACAGAAGATATCGGAAAGTATTACAACATGAAAAGTATGATATATGAAGATGAGCATTATTATGGCTGTTCTGACTGCAGTGGCTGCGAACATAAAGCAAAATGCCTGTACAAATATAATGCAGAAAGAGACCAGGATAAAAACAAGGTCATGAAGATCAATGAACGCTGGGAAGATCTAAAAGAGGAAACTCATGCCAATATTCAGAGCGAAAAAGGGATCCTGAACCGCCAGATACGTTCCATTCAGATGGAGGGACATTTTGGGGATATAAAAGAAAATGAAGATTTCAGACGGTTCCATTACCGCTCATCAGGAAAAGTATACAGAGAATTTTTACTGTATGCGATAGGTCGGAATCTGAATAAATATCATCGTTTTTCCACTGGCAAACTGAACAAATATGAGCCAAAAAACGATGAAAACGCAGCTTAACAAAAGTGCGGATCAAAAAATAAGAACAAAGGGGATATTATGCGCTCAAATGAGAGAGACAAAGAGAAAGAACACCCTTGATAGAAAATCAAATGTCGAAAAAACATTGATTCTATCAAGGGTGTTCTAATTATTACGTCAGGGAGTCAGAAATTAATATTTCCCGACAGCCCCAAAAAAAGCTGTACTCAGACGAAGGAGCGCGCTATTTTTATACATGATACTCCATTGGATAAGTCAGATAGGAATGGGGTTCAAGCTGATCGCAGGTAACATATCCGGCTGGTGCAGTCAACAATGTCGGAATCCGGTTTACAATGGTTGCACAGGTATGCTCTACCGTTGCAGGTTTTACTACATGGTATTCCACATTCGGTTCACCGGTCAGCCACCAGTCACACATATCTCCATCCTCCGGCCCGTATACCTTGCCGATAGTCTCTTCTTCAATGGTGATTCCCTGCATAGTTTCAATGGTTACTACAGCAGACATACCGATGCAGCGTCCGGCTTCAATAGTAAGACCCATTGTAGAACTATATACATCATGGTCAACAATATATGGCACGTGTTTCTGCTCAATGGATTTAATGGTAAGTCCCAGTTTATTGCACAGCGCTTCACTGGCATTCCATGCATAAGACGGTTCAAATTCAGCCGGATGGGCAATCTTTGCTTCAAATTCTTCTTTTGTAAGATTGCAGCCGTGAGCATTAGCCAGAGCCAGTCCATAATCCTCTACATTGTAGCTGTATGCGCCTTTGATTTTGGTCAGCTTATTGCAGCCGCTGGCAGCCATTGCAACCATGTTAATCCAGAAAATATCCTGCATTCCCGAACCGGTAACGGTGCAGCCATACTCCTTTGCAAGGGCATCTAGGCGGTTAATCTGAGCAGCTGCAGTCGTCCAGGGATAAATAGCCTCTTCGCAGGTTGTAATCACATTAATGCCGCGGGTTACACATTTTTCTACGTGATCATAAATATCACCGATAAAGCTGAATAATGTTACAATGGCAACGTCTGCACAGCACTCATCCAGAACTTTATCTGCATCATTGGAAATAATAATGCCAGTCTTTACGCCCAGCCCTGCAAAGTCGCCTACGTCCATTCCCACTACTTCCGGATTTACGTCAATCGCTCCTACAATCTGAGCGCCATGCTCATATAAATACCGTAATGTATACTTTGCCATCTTTCCGCATCCATACTGAACAACTTTAATTTTCTCCATGAAATAACCTCCTTTATTCTCCCTTATAGGGTTAACTTTCCGAATCTGCAGGCAGAGCCTGTATGTTTGTACATTCAGTTTAAACCCTCATTCAGGTATAGAGTCAAGGAATTTTTGTGATTTTTTTCACAGAAATTAAGTTCGCAATTATTGAGACATAAATCTTCTTACGTTCTGCGGCTGAATGGCATCCCAAATCCTTTATTTGGAAAATGTAACCGGCACCTGAAGGCGTAAAAACATGCTGCGCGGATCATTATCAAATACCTGAAATCCGGTCATTACCTCACAGATATAATCCCCCGCAATGGTATAATGATTCTGCCTGCAGTATCCTCCCAGCATCTTTGCACCACGGATTTCATCATCATAATTATCCAGGTACATACACGCATGCCGCTGTCTACAATCTGAAACCAGGTTTCCTGTGCGGTTGTTCTGCGCCCTGCAAAAATAAAAATCCGGCTGGCAGTAAACTCTCCCTTCTCAAAGTCCTCCCGGGTAATGGAGGTCCCGATATTGTAGGAATGAATCTGCGAAAATCCCTCCTCCTCCAGACGTTCCCGCAGTTCCATTAATACCTCCTCATATCCGTGAACATCACTTTTATAAAAGTCCTTGGAACATGGAATCCCCCAGATATAACGCCTGTCAATATATTCCAGAGACAGGGTACCCGTTGCCGGAGATTTCCGGTAACGTTCAATCGACTGAATAGCCCGTTCAACTGCATCATGACGCGCTTTCAGCTGACGCATCTGTTCGTGAAGCTGTTCATTCTTTTTTGCCAGCAGTTCTTCAATAATCGTAATATCCTCTTTCTGGAGCGCCTGCTGAATTTCTGCAAGGCTCATGCCCAGTTCCTTCATGTATGCAATGACATCCAGCCTTGCATTCTGATTAATGTCATAATACCGGTATCCCGTCTCCGGATCAATGTAACGGGGTTTCAGCAGACCTTTTTCATCATACAGGCGCAGCGTAGGTATTGATACCCGGTTAATCTTGGCCATCTTTCCTATAGGCATGAGTCCTTCTTTCATAAATCCCTCCACCAAACTCTCATCTTAATTAAGAGTTTTTCACAATTTTTTCACGTTATGTTCACCATACATAAGCTGTTTTATCCACTATTCCAAATACCTGATAACAAAAAAGACCTGCAGCCAGGTCTTTTTCTAGTTTTTCACTATAATACATCAGAAAAATGAGGTCTCAATTTCTTAAATACCTTCAACCCTAACAGCATCAGTACAATTGTCACACCCCAGAAATATACAGTCAGCATTGGTCTTTCCCAGAACCAGTTTCCGGTCAGCATACTGTCGCGGTAACCTACTACAATATAGTATACCGGATTAATTTTCAGCACCTGCTCCAGCCAGGACGGAGCACTGGGGAACATTTCTGCAGACCACATAATCGGTACCATCCACATGCCAAACTGAAGGCAGATTCCGACAATCTGGGACATGTCTTTAAAAAATACAGTTACTGCACTTGTGAAATAAGAAATCGCAAGAGCCAGCATAGATGCCGCAAATGCATAATACACTACCTGAAGCCAGGTCAGCGTCGGCGTATTTCCTCCCAGCAGGAAAACTCCATACATAATAATAACAAAAAAGCCATGGACAAACAGGCTGGAAATCACCTTTAGCATTGGAAGAATTTCTACCTGAAACACTACTTTTTTAACCAGATAATGGTATTCCTGGAGGCAGTTGGTGCCTGTATTCAGCGCCTCACTAAAGAAAAACCATGGCGCAATGCCTGGAACCAGCCATTCAATATAAGACGAATCGGGGATTGGCGGCGTACTTTTGAATCCGCTTGGTCCAAATATAAACCAGTAAATCAAGACCGTTACTATCGGCTGAATCAGCATCCAAACCACTCCGAAATAAGAGCCGACAAACCGTTTACGAAAGTCTGCCTTGGACAAATCCCAGATTACTTTGCGCTTTTTGACAATCTCTTTTGCGAGAGAAAAAACGTAATTCATATTCGTTTCCTTTCTCTGTTAGAATTTAAATGTATCCTTAAATCCGCCCCATTTCTGGTCTTTTTCTGAGATAATCAATTCCATTCCTTCTTCAATTGGCCAGTCAATTCCAATCTCTTTATCATTCCATGCAAGACCGCCCTCGTCTCCAGGATGATAGAAATCTGTACACTTATAGGCAAATTCTGCCTCATCAGACAGAACTAAAAATCCATGGGCAAATCCCTCCGGAATGTAAAACTGCTTCTTATTTTCTGCAGATAATTCTACCCCAAACCACTTGCCATAAGTTCTGGAATTCGTGCGCAAATCCACAGCCACATCAAACACACGGCCTCTGATCGCCCGAACCAGCTTTCCCTGTGGGAACTGCTTCTGATAGTGAAGTCCTCTCAACACACCCTTTACAGACATGGACTGGTTATCCTGAACAAATACCATGTCTAATCCTGCTTCTTTAAAATCATTCTGATTATAGGTTTCTACAAAATATCCCCTCTCATCTTTAAAAACAGTCGGTTCAATTACATACAGCCCCTCGATTGGGCAGGAAGTTACTTTTATCTTTCCCATGATTATAATCTCCTTTTCTTTACAAACAGCAGGGCACAATGATCGTCTGCCACATAGATGCCAGCAAAATCAATGCAGATACTGTCAACACCCCCGTATGATACCACATATTTTCGATTCGTGCAATGATGGCACGGGAATTAAACAGCAGATAAAACAAAAACAGAATCGGCAGGTAATACCGCCCCTGAACCCCTGCTATTGTTACCATTCCAGGCTCCGTATAGGCAATGTACATAGATGTCCATACCAGCAGCACTGCTCCGCCAAGCATCAGGAAAATCCATAGCTTCTGTTTTACATTAAGGCGTTCCGGCGCCGTAGTCCTGGTATCTGTCACCACCGCATAAACTGCCAGAGCCGCACTCATCCAGGTAAAGCTGCTTGCTGCCAAATGTCCCTGAACAGAGAAAATGTCTTTTCCAAGAACAAAATCCGGCAGATAGTGAAAAATATTGCGAAACAGAATCCTGGCATAGGCAATGGGATTTCCCAAAATATACGACATCTGTCCCACTTCGCTGGTATCTCCGCCCCGCAAATCTCCTGTGGCTTTTGGAGCCAGCAGTACCGGCAAAACAAAGCTGGACAGCAGACCTAACAGCACCAGTACAAATCCCAGCCTCATGGCAATCTTCTGCTGCTTATTCTGGAATTTGGATTCCGGCAGCAGCAATCCGATTAAAATCATTGGAGCATATACTGCCTTAGCGCTGCAGCCCAATACAAATGTGACTAAAATCAGTCCATAAGACTTCCAGGTAATTTTCTCCTCCGGTGTTAAAACTTCCTTCAGCAGACATGCCATGGACAAATAAATCCAGGCCATCACCGCCGGATCGTAAGAATATACGCTGGCCATAAACATGGATGTTGGCAAAAGTCCTATTACCGACATAATCACTTTTCCCACTGGTGTTTTCTTTATGGCAAAGTACATCACTGCCGCATAAACCAGAAGATTTCCCAGCCTTCCAAGGCGAATCATCATGCCGAATGGAACGCCAAAGCCCTTACACACTTTTAACACAAGAGCCTGCCCAATATAAGCGGGGATGGAAAGGGCTGGAGTTACTGAATCAGGATGCAGATTTCCATTTTTGTAATCCCCGTTCTGATTAAAGTGATTCTCAATCGCCTTTTGTTCTTCTCTGCTTCCAGGCTGGTTTTCCGGCCAGTCATCCAGACTTGGAATCATTTTTGACCATACTGCCGGACTTACATTCATTCCCCATGGCATACTGGCAATTTCCATAGAACGCATCAAATGGGTTTCCTCGTCATACCCTGTCTTGCTGACAGGCATAGCTGCAATGGTCAAAATTCCTATGGATAAGCAAACAGCGGCAAATCCTATCTCGATATGTTTTCCAATGGTATCTTTCATTCGATAGAAAAATACGGCCAGACCGAAAATCACCCAGAAAAATCCCAGTCTTACAAAGTTCAGCGCAGCCCGATTGTGTATCTCAAATCCGGTTATAATCAGCGGCTCGTTCGCAGCAGCTTCCCTGGAGCCGGCTTCTCCCAATTGGGATTTTTCAATCACCAGCTGAACGTGTTCCGTCTCTTTTTTTATGTTTAAATAAGAGGTATCAATCAACGCGCTGTTCCGGTCTTCTAAAATCAAATCCTGATCCGGATCTGCCTCGCCATATTCGTTATAATAGCACAGATAAGCTTTTGCATTAAGCAGGTGGTTATATTCATAAGAGTATGCAAGCTTATCAATATACCAACCCCCCAGTTCTACTGTCAGAATCCCTTTTTCTTCAGCCAGTTCCCAGCCCTTTTCCGTCTTCACAAAGCCTTCTGCCCGTACATTTCCTTCTGCAACCGGAATCACTCCCCGCTGATATCTTGGCAGCGACAAGACTTTCATATTGCAGGCATACTCGCAAATAAAGCCTGCTGCAAGGACTAAAATGACTGATAACAGACAGGTCAGAACCGATTTTCTGTCAAAGGAAACACCACTGGCTTTCTTTTTCTTTTGTTTTCCCATATCTTTCACCCATTCTCTTCCTTTTCCTTCTCTTCTTCCCGTCTGAGTTCTTCCAAAGCCATCTGCTGAACCAGTTCCTTTAATCTGGTTTCTAACTGGGAAATTCGGATTGTCATTGTAAATACCTTAACAAGCAGAATAAATATCATAAAAAGGAACAGAAAGTTTGCTGTAGAATATACTCCAAACAGACTGGCCATCCTGTCTGCAGCGCCTGGAAAGATGCTGAATACTACCAGAAGCATGGCCAGCAAAATCCAAAAGATAGAATCCTCTATCTGTACCTTTGCCTGTCGGATTTTGCGAACCATCATTCCCATCGTTGCCACAGATACCAGTATTAAAAGAACGCGGAGCATGGTAGTCATCATATGCGTTCCTCC
>URUX01000023.1 GCA_900551135.1 uncultured Clostridium sp. | reverse complement strand
GGAGCTTTCGTATCTGCTGACAGCCCGTATAAAACCTTTTTCCGCTTCAATGAAACCCGGCCGGATAAATGGCCGTACAATGACAGCTATGACGGATGGTGGGGACATGATACCCTTCCCAAGCTGAATTATGAGGGTTCGCCTGTTTTGGAACGGTACGTACTTGACATTGCAAAAAAGTGGGTGTCAGAGCCATACTGCGTAGACGGCTGGCGGCTGGATGTAGCAGCAGATCTGGGACACAGCGCAGAGTACAACCACTGGTTCTGGAAAAAGTTCCGCAAAGAGGTAAAGGCGGCTAATCCGGACGCTCTGATTTTAGCAGAACATTATGGAGACCCGTCTGGCTGGCTTCAGGGTGACCAGTGGGATTCCGTCATGAACTATGATGCGTTTATGGAGCCGCTGACCTGGTTTTTGACCGGTATGGAAAAGCACAGTGATGAGTACCGGGAAGAATTGCTGGGAGACGGCAGGGAATTTTTTACGTCCATGCTTTATAATATGAGCCGCATGCAGTTTAATTCTGTGTTAGTTGCCATGAATGAACTGTCAAACCATGACCATTCCAGATTTTTAACCAGAACCAATCATCTGGCAGGACGAATCGGGGAACTGAGCGCAGAAGATGCGTCCAGGGATATCAATCTGGGAGTGATGCGGGAAGCAGTTATGGTACAGATGACCTGGCCTGGAGCGCCGACCATTTATTATGGAGATGAAGCAGGCCTGTGCGGATTTACAGATCCGGACAATCGCCGTACCTATCCCTGGGGGCATGAGGATTTGGAATTGATAGAGTACCACCGGTATATGACCGGTATCCACAACCGGATACCGGCGTTGAAACGAGGTGCATTAAAGCCGCTGACAGCAGAGCATCAGGTAATTGCTTACGGCCGGATTGACGGAGAATATAAATGCGTAGTAGTTTTGAATAATGATAATGCAGAACGCCATATAGAGGTGCCGGTATGGCAGCTGGGAATTACGGATACTACCGGGTTAAGCCGGATTATGCTGAGTACAGAGAGCGGATACAATGCAGGAGCCATTCGGGTACCGGTAAAAGATGGAAACCTGGTATTGGATATGCCGCCGTTCAGCAGTGGTTTGTTTATTACCAGAGTAGGTGATTTTTTTACTTCGCGGGGTGATTTTTTCTAAAGAAATACTTGCTTTTTTGTTATGATTATGATAATATAATCAATGCTTGTCAAAGCATTTGGATGGATTCCCGAGTGGCCAAAGGGGGCAGACTGTAAATCTGTTGCGACACGCTTCGATGGTTCGAATCCATCTCCATCCATTGGTATTTTGCAAAAAAGATGCCAGCCATAGTAATTGCCGTAGTGGCGGAACAGGCAGACGCCCGGGACTTAAAATCCCGTGGGTAGCGATACCCGTACCGGTTCGATTCCGGTCTGCGGCACTGAAAAAGTCTTGAAGATTCAAGGCTTTTTTTGTTGTCTTTGCAAGGGTTTCGTTTGCTCCGGAGAAGGGATGCCAGCAGGCTCCAGCTTCCAGCAGCGAAACCACAGTTCTGTCAGAATAAGGCCATGGCAGGGAGAGATTTCGATTAAGTTTGCATGCTGAAACAGCCACTGTACCTTTGGAGTCTCATCGGTTATTAGTACGCTGGAACTTAAGATCCGAATCGAGACAGACGGACGCGAAGCGGTTTCAGATGGATACCGGATCTGGCACAGGGCATGGTTTTCCCTGCAAAAAGTTTTTAAGGAACGGCAGCAGCTTCGGATTTTTTTGAGTTTTTGACTGAGCCGGATCTTGTGAAAGGAAGTTTGGAAACGCAGCAGTTTTTTCTGAAATAATAACCTGGATGGCGAGTTGGATAAATTCATGAATAACCTCCTAATACGGATAATCTAACTATATAATAACTCTTTATATAGTGAATTACCAGAGAAAGATTTCCCAGATATAATTTCATCATAGGGTGGTGAGATTATGGGACATCTGCATATGCGGATTAATGAACTAATGGAGACAGCAGAAGTTAGTAAGAATAAAGTATGCAAAGATTTAGACATTCCGAGAGCCAATTTTAACCGGTACTGCCGGGATGAATTTCAGAGGATTGACGCACATCTGGTTTGTAAGCTGTGCGAATATTTTCAATGTGGGGTACAGGATGTCATGGAATATGTAAAAGACGATGAATAAAGTTCTGGAAAAGCTTTTCCAGGGCTTTTTATTTTGTACTCAATCAGGAGCAAAGGGGTTTTCAGTTGATTTGCCGGATCAGATCTTTTATAATAACAGTAATCCAGATGAAACAGATGATCAAGGAGTGAAGCAAATGCATGATAAATTGACGCAAAGCGATATTAAAAAGATGGAAGAGGAGATAGAATATCGAAAACTGGTTGTCCGTAAGGAGGCGCTGGAAGCAGTCAAAGAGGCCAGGGCTCACGGAGATTTAAGCGAGAATTTTGAATACCATGCTGCTAAAAAAGATAAAAATCAGAATGAAAGCAGAATCCGGTATCTGGAGAAAATGGTTCGTACTGCACAGGTAATCTCAGAAGACTCTGCAGAAGACGAAGTAGGGATGAATAATACAGTAGAGCTGTATTTTGAAGAAGACGACGAGACAGAAGTTTATAAGATTGTTACAACGATTCGGGAAAATTCCCTGGAAAATAAAATCAGCACAGAATCGCCTTTGGGGAAGGCAGTTTTTAAACATAAAGCAGGGGACAGGGTGTTTGTTCAGGTGGGGACCGGCAGCGGTTATTATGTAGTAATTAAATCCATTGATAAAAGCACGGATGACAGCGAAGATAAAATCAGAAGGTATTAGTGGACAGGCGCTGAAGGGTTACGAGTTTGTGTCAAATCTGCGAATTTATGATTGATAATAATATCACAATGTGAGATAATAGAAGAAAACCGGGCAGCGATTGTCCGCAGCACGTTTGCAGGGAAAGCAGAATGATAAAAAAGCAGGAGGAAATGCGATGAAGGTAACGATTTGTATTGGGAGTGCATGCCATTTAAAAGGATCCAGAGAGATTATTCAGAAACTGCAGAGCCTGGTGGCTCAAAACGGATTAAGCGGAAAGGTAGATTTAAACGGGGCATTCTGCAGCGGAAATTGTGTGGATGGGGTTTGCGTAACCGTGGACGGCACGCTGTTTTCTGTACAGCCAGACAATACAGAAGCCTTTTTTGAAAAGGAAATTTTAGGGAGGCTGTAGCGAATGAATATAATTGACTTTAAAGGAGCCAAGTGTAAGCATTGCTATAAGTGTGTCCGCTATTGTGACGTCAAGGCAATTATGATTAAAAATGAACGTGCAGAGATTATTCCGGAACGGTGTGTTCTCTGCGGACATTGCCTTCAGGTCTGTCCTCAGTCTGCCAAGACCTTAATCAGTGATTTGGATAAGGTGAAATACATGATTAGCAGAGGAGAGACCGTAGTTGCTTCCATTGCTCCGTCTTATATGGGACTTTTAACATACAATTCTCTGGGACAGGTCAATGCAGCTTTAAGAAAATTGGGATTTGCAGATGTAAGAGAGACAGCAGAAGGAGCTGCTTTTGTAACAGAAGAATATAACCGCCTGCTGGCAGAAGGGCAGATGGAAAATATTATTACGACCTGTTGTCCCAGTATTAATGATTTAATCGAAATATATTATCCAGAACTGGTGCCGTATATGGCCCCTGTGGTATCTCCTATGGTGGCTCACGGAATGCTTCTGAGGAAAGAGTATGGCCCGAATGCCAGAATCATATTTATTGGTCCGTGTATTGCCAAGAAAAAGGAAGCGGCAGATCCAAGACATCCAGGTTATATTAATGCAGTTCTGAATTTTAACGATATTGAAAAATGGCTGTCAGAGGAAGAGATTACCATCTCTGACTGTGAAGATATTCCGTTTGAAACCTTAGATCCCAAAGTCAACCGCCTGTACCCGGTTACAAGCGGGGTCATGAATTCTGTGCTTGCTACAGAAAAGAAAGTAGATGCCTATAAAAAGTTCTATGTTCATGGAACAGCAAACTGCATCGAACTGTGTGAGAGCATGGTGAGAGGGGAGATTTCCGGGTGCTTTATTGAAATGAACATGTGTGCAGGCGGATGCATTAAAGGCCCTACCGTCAATGATAAGAGCATTTCCAGATTTAAGGTAAAACTGAAGATGGAAGAAACCATTCCCAAGGAAACTCCGGATGAATCAACGATGGAAAAGATGGCAGAGGGAATTTCCTTTAAAAAGGTATTTGAAAATAAAGCACCGGAAGATCCAATGCCAACAGAAGAAGAAATCCAGCAGATTCTGCGGATGATAGGAAAGAATAAACCAGAGGATGAGTTAAACTGCAGCGCCTGCGGTTATCCAACCTGCCGGGATAAGGCCATTGCCGTATTCCAGAAAAAGGCAGAACTTACCATGTGTATTCCTTATATGCACAGCAAAGCCGAATCTCTGTCCAATCTGGTGATGGAGACTTCGCCGAATATTGTACTGATTGTAGACAGAGAACTGCAGATTCTGGAGTGTTCCGATATTGTAGAACAGTATTTTGGAAAGACCAGGGAAGAAATGCTTCATACCTATCTGTTTGAGTACATCGATCCATCGGATTTCCAGTGGGTATTTGATACAAAGCAGAATATTCATGGCAAGAAAGTTACGTATTCAGAATACAATCTGGCCACTCTTCAGAATGTGGTGTACATAGAAAAAGAGGATGCAGTATTGGCAACCTTTATTGATATTACAAAACAGGAGGAGCAGGCCAAAGAAGAATATGACAAGAAACTGGATACCATTGATCTGGCACAAAAGGTTATTCACAAACAGATGATGGTTGCGCAGGAGATTGCCGGACTGCTGGGTGAGACAACAGCAGAAACCAAGACAACGCTGACAAAGCTGTGCAGATCCCTTTTGGAGGATGGCAGTGAAAGCGAGGTCAGATAATGGGAATTACCGTAGACGTTGCTTATAAAAGTCTGAATAAATTTACCGAAATTCTGTGCGGTGATAAAGTAGAGATACTGGAGACGGAAGACTCTAATATTATGATTCTGGCAGACGGCATGGGAAGCGGAGTAAAGGCCAATATTTTATCAACGCTGACATCGAAAATTCTGGGAACCATGTTTTTAAACGGTGCCGCTCTGGAAGAATGTGTGGATACCATTGTACAGACTTTGCCGGTCTGTCAGGTACGTCAGGTGGCATATTCTACCTTCAGTATTCTTCAGGTGTTTCACAATGGAGACGCCTATCTGGTAGAGTTTGATAATCCGGGATGTATTTTTATCCGGGACGGGGTTCTTCAGGAGATTCCCCAGAACATCCGGGAAGTAGAAGGAAAAAAAATCAATGAATTCCGTTTCAAAGTAAAAAAGGGAGATGCCCTGATTTTAATGAGTGACGGCACCATTCATGCAGGCGTTGGAGAACTTCTGAATTTTGGATGGCTGTGGGATGATATTGCCAAATATGCCGTAAAAGAGTATTACCGCACGATTTCAGCGGCCCGTTTGGCAGGGGCATTGAGCCGTGCCTGCGATGAACTGTATCAGTTTCGTCCAGGAGACGATACCACGGTTGCCGTTATGCGGATTATTGACAGCAAGCCGGTACATCTGATGACGGGTCCGGCCAGCGATCCGGCAGATGATGTGCGGATGGTTCGGGATTTTATGTCTGATGATACAGCAAAGAAAATTGTCAGCGGAGGCACCAGTTCCACTGTGGTGGCCAGAGTGCTGAACAGACAGCTGGATGTATCGTTAGAGTATGTAGATCCGGATATTCCGCCCATTGCATATATAGAAGGAGTGGATCTGGTAACAGAAGGCGTTTTAACGCTGAACAGAGTGCTGCATCTGATCCGGCGATATGTAAAGAATGAGACGATTAATGAGGATTTCTTTTTGGAACTGGATAAGAAAAACGGCGCTTCTATGATTGCCAAGATGCTGATTGAGGATTGTACAGAAGTACATATGTATGTGGGAAAAGCGATTAACAGTGCCTACCAGAACCCGAATCTGCCTTTCGATTTGGGGATTCGTCAGAATCTGGTAGATCAGTTAAAGCATGCCATTGAAGAGATGGGCAAAAAGGTTACGGTTACTTATTATTAATCTTAACAGGTTATCAGGAGGATAATTATGATTACCAATGATGCAACAATTTTACGTTTGAAGCATGACGTTCTGTATGAGGTGGCAAAAAAAGCCTGGGAAGGAACATTGGAAGAAGAACGGGATGAAATCCCATATGAGATGATTCCTGGCCCTCAGGCACAGTACCGCTGCTGTATTTATAAAGAGAGAGAGATTATTAAACAAAGAGTACGTCTGGCAGAGGGACAGTGTCCAATTGGCCATGAGTCTAAAAATGTAGTTCAGGTTATTAATGCAGCCTGTGAAGAGTGTCCCATTGCTTCTTATATCGTAACAGATAACTGCCGGAAGTGTATGGGCAAGGCTTGCCAGAATTCCTGTCATTTTGGCGCAATTACCATGGGACAGCACAGAGCCCACATTGATCCAAATAAATGTAAAGAGTGCGGCAAATGTGCTCAGGCATGTCCTTACAATGCGATTGCACATCTGGAGAGACCGTGTAAGAAAGTATGTCCGGTAGACGCCATTACCTATGATGAGTATGGTATCTGTCAGATTGATGAAAAGAAATGCATCCAGTGCGGTGCCTGCATTCACAGCTGCCCATTTGGTGCAATCGGTTCCAAGACCTTTATGGTAGATATAATCAACTTAATCAGAGCTGGAAAAGATGTAGTTGCCATGGTTGCGCCGGCTACAGAAGGCCAGTTCGGCAAAGACATTACCATGGCAAGCCTTAAGACTGCTTTGAAAAAAGCCGGATTTGCCGATATGGTGGAAGTAGGGTTAGGCGGAGACATGACGGCTGCTTATGAGGCGGAAGAATGGGCAGAGGCTTATAAGGAAGGCAAGAAGATGACGACTTCCTGCTGTCCTGCATTTGTCAATATGATTAAGCAGCATTTCCCGGAACTGCTGGAAAATATGTCTACAACCGTTTCTCCAATGTGTGCGGTGTCCCGTTACTTAAAAACCGTACGTCCCGGAGTCATTACTGTATTTGTTGGACCATGTATTGCAAAGAAGAGCGAGACTTTGGATTTAAATATTAAAGATAACGCAGATTATGCCATGACCTTTGGCGAACTTCGGGCTATGCTTCGTGCGAAGGATATTGAGTTGGAGCCGGAAGAAAACAACTATCAGGAAAGTTCTGTATTTGGCAAACGTTTTGGCAACGGCGGCGGTGTAACGGCAGCAGTACTTCAGTGCTTCAAGGAAATGGGTGAAGACATTACTCCGAAGGTTGCAACCTGCAGCGGCGGCGCTGAATGTAAGAAAGCACTTCTTCTTTTGAAATTAGGCAGACTTCCGGAAGACTTTATTGAAGGTATGGCCTGCGTCGGCGGCTGTGTTGGCGGCCCAAGCAAGCACAAGGCAGAAAATGAGGCCAAAAAAGACAGAGATGCATTAATTGCATCAGCAGATGACAGAAAGGTATTGGAGAATTTAAAGAATTATCCAATGGATCAGTTCTCGATGCATAGAGACTAAAGACTGTCAGGGCGGTATTCGTTAGAAACCGCCCTGATATTTATTTAAAGAGATTTTTTAGTTCCCATTGTATTTATGAAAAAAAGAGGATAAAATATTAATAACTGCTGTGTTTCGTAATTAGGTTATATTGGGAAAGGAATCGTGGATGGAATTAAAAATTCAAAATTTTGCTAAAATATAAAGAAGCGAATATTATGATTGATGGCATAACGGTAATTGCAGGAGAAAATAATACAGGAAAGAGTACAGTTGGAAAAATAGTATTTTCACTATTTAATGCATTGTCCAACCTGGAAGAGAAGATTTTAAAAGAGCGTTTAAAGGAAATTGAAAGTACGAATAGAACTATCATACAAGACAATATTGTAGATACTGAAATTCCGAGAAGTGTGGTTTTGCGTTCTGTAGCAAACATTTCAAGAAAAGTCAATGTACAAATAAAAAAAGAACTGGATTCTGCGTTTTTGATTTCTGAGAATACTCTTTTTGAAATAGTGGAAAATGCAGTGGAAACCTGGTTCCAGTTTATGGACAAAGAACAGAATTATGACTGGTCTGATATGATTGAAAGAATCTGTGAAAATACGAATGAGATTTTAAAATTATCAGAAGACGTTATTATTTTGGAAATTATTTCAAGATATTTTAATAATGTATTTTATTCTCAGATCCAGCCTTTAACGGCCGAAAAAGACAAGAAAACAGAATTGTCCTTAGAGATTAAAGGAAAGACAGAAAAACTATTTTTTGACAATAATGGCTGTAGAGAATTTCAGGATAATATTAAAATTATTCATAAAGCAATTTATATAGATAATCCTTTTGTGATAGACGAATTGTCAAAATATAGATATGATGCTGCCAGTCCAATGAATGAATTACTTGTTGAGTTATTAATAAGCAGTCCTCAGGAAGGAGTGTTGGATGGGGTAATTGAAACGGTCAGGGTGAAGGAAAAGTTAAACGATATTTACAAAACCTTGCAGAATGTAATAGACGGAGAGATTGTACAGAATGTTGGCAATGATGAATACTACTTAAAGAAGAGTGATTTTAGCGAGCCTATTTCTATTCATAATCTTTCTACAGGTATGAAGTCCTTTGTGATTTTGAAAATGCTATTAGAAAAAGGCAGCCTAAAAGATAAGGATGTAGTGATTTTAGATGAACCAGAAATTCATTTACACCCACAATGGCAGATAGCATATGCGGAATTAATTGTATTACTGCAGAAGTATTTTGATCTTTCGGTAGTTGTTACCACCCACAGTCCTTATTTTGTTGATGCAATTAATTTATTTTCTTGCAAATACGAAACGGACAGCAAAGTAAATTACTACTTATCGTCTAATATAGAAAATGAAGTAACAATAGACTGCGTTACCCAAAATATTGATTTGATATATAAAAAAATGGTGTCACCAATTCAAATTTTGGATACGTTAAGGTATGAACTGAATAATTGTTAAGGGGGAGCAGATGACAGAAGCGGTAATTAATCAGCTGCCTGAAAAACTAAGAGAATATATTTGTACATTAAAGAGAACTTCGCTTGATATGACGAATCAGAAACCAATGTGCGAAAGCAATCTTAAAGTGATTAATTTCGATAGAATACCCAATGAATATGCTCGTGGAAAAGGATGGTCTGATAATACTTATGGAATGGAAAATCATTCCAGATGTGAGTTTTGCAAGAAAAAATATAAACTATATTTTAGTCTATAATGAAGGGAAATATGGAAAAGCCCAGAAGTCAGCAGCACGCGAACAGAACTACAACTATTTTATGAAATTAGCACAACAGGAAGAAAGGCTTTTTGAAATTGATAAGTTTGAAAAATATTTATTTAATAAGACTCATACATATACGAGAAAACAGTTTGAGGAGTTTTTTGTACAGCCCAAAAAACAAGAAGAGAAGACCATTGCATAAGAGTTCCAATGGTCTTAGAGGAATCACAATGGCAGTCTGTACGGAAACGGTGCCTGGAATTAAAGGAGGCTTTATGAAACACACCTATAGATATTTAAAACTGACAGCGTCTGCTGCTGTAATGGCCATGTTGTTTGCAGGTACAGCGCTGGGGGCTAATGAAGGAGGCCCTGGAATGGCAGAGGGACAGCCGGTTCCGGTGCTGCAGACAGGAGGCGTAATTCGCCGGGACAGCGGAGCGGAGACAGAGAAGATTGAAATAAAGGATGGTGAGACAGTCGGCAAAGAGACTCAGGATGCTGATTTAAAACCAGTCCTTCCAGGCGTTTCTGTGGACTCTTTGAAAGACCTGACCTATGACATCCGTCAGCTAAATGTTTCCCAGGCAGAGGATGTGGAGCAGATCATTGTGGTTGCAGGACATGACGGGACTTATGCCAGAGTAACCCTGTACCAGAAAAATCAGACTGGCGCAGAACCAGGGCAGTACCAGTGGACGGCGCTGGTGGATACAGAAGGACGCATGGGGCGAAAGGGCATGGGAAAAGAAGCAGAAGGGGATGAGAAAACGCCGATAGGACTGTATACGGCCGGAATGGTGTTTGGAAATAAAGAAAACCCAGGAACCACTCTTCCTTATACCCATGTAACGCCCACCCAGTATTGGGTTGGGGACAGCGGCTCCTCTCATTATAATACCTTTGTGGACACTTCAGTTATGACGGAACCCTTTGATAAGGGAAAGTCTGAGCATTTATCTGCTTATGGAGACGTATACAATTATTGTCTGGATATGGGATATAATCCGGAAGGAACGCCTTACCTGGGTTCCGCTCTGTTTTTACATTGTACAAACGGATATGGAACCGCAGGCTGCGTTGGAATTCCAGAAGAAGATATGGCTCAAATTGTAAGATGCTTAAAGCCGGGAGCAAAGGTGCTGCTGGATTTAGAGGAGCATATCAGCAGGTATTAGAAGTACTGCTCCTGTTAAAAGTATTTTTCCTTTATGATGTCTACGGGGAGGTCTTTTCCCGTCCACAGACGGAATGCTTCTGCCCCCTGGTACAGCAGCATGGGGAGACCGTTGACCGTCTGGCATCCGGCGGCTTTTGCAAGCTTTAGGAAACGGGTTTCCGATGGATTGTAAATTACATCTGCCACAAACAGATCCTTATGGAAGTAAGAAGAATCGGACAACAGGCATTTATCCGGATTTGGAGCCATTCCCACATTGGTGGAATTGGTTAGAATCTGGGCAGAGGCAATTTCACGGCGCAGGACGTCATCCTCGTAGTCAAAGAGGCGAACCTGACAGTGGGTTTTCTCATTTAGGGTATCTACGATTTTTCTGGTTCGAGTGATTAAGGGGCTGGAACTGCGGCTGAATACAGAGATTTCTTTCATGCCGTCTAAGGCAGCCTGGACTAAAATAGCGGTTCCGGCGCCTCCGGCTCCCAGAAGAACCATTTTTTTGCCTGTGAAATCCTGACCGGCTTCCCGCAGTGACATGAGAAAGCCGAGTCCGTCTGTAGTGTGTCCCGTAAGGACGCCGTTATCGTTTACAACTGTATTGACTGATCCGCTGATTTGAGCGGCAGGAGATAAATGGTCGCAGAGTGCGGCCATTTTATTTTTACAGGGCATAGTCAGATTAAAGCCGCGGCAGTTTAAACGTTTTAATCCTTCCACAGTTTTTTCCAGAGAATCTTCATTTGCCTGAAATGCCAGATAGCAGTAGTCCAGTCCCAGCTGACGAAATCCTTCATTGTGCATCATAGGGGATTTGCTGTGGCTGACCGGATCGCCCAGCAGACAGATTAGCCGGGTGCGGCCGGTAATCTGGTAAGTGTGTTCAGATTGAGTCATAATCATACCTCCTGACGATAATGTTTATCCGGGTCATAGAGGCAGAAACCAGCATATATGCAGGTATGATGGGGCTTATGTCTCTTTGACTCTGACGTTATGGAGCAAGTATAGCACAAAGAGGAAAACAGGACAATATTTTGCCGGTTTCATTGGCGGGGCAGATAATGTATGATATAATCATTTTAATAGAATAATCAAGAACAAAGGAGTGCTGCATGTACCGAATTATAGTTGCGGATGATGAGGAAGAATTAAGAAGAGCGATTATCCGAAGAGTTCAGTGGGAAGAAATCGGTTTTCAGGTAGTAGGAGAAGCGGAAAATGGGGCAGAGGCGCTGGAACTGGTAGAAAAGCTGGAACCGGATTTACTGCTTACAGATATTCGTATGCCGTTTATTTCCGGAGTGGAACTGGCGAGACAGATTCGAGAAGTAAGGCCGTCTACCCAGATTGCATTTTTAAGCGGGTATGATGATTTTTCTTATGCTCAGCAGGCTATCCAGTATAATATTATCAGTTATATGTTAAAGCCGATTTCCATGATTGAACTGACAGAGGAATTAAAAAAAATCAAAGAGAAACTGGATCGGATCTTTGTGGAATTTGCAGCCCGAAGTCAGGAATCTGCTAATATAAATGAATTTTTGATGCCGCTGCTGCTGGCCGGATTTCAGGAAGAACGGAAACAGGCAGAACCGGAGATGGAGGCCGGCCTGATTAGAAGGGCAGAAGAATACGGCCTTTTGTCGTCGGGAGGGGATACCATGCAGTATGTGGTAATGACCACTGCGGTCAGAACTGCCGACGGGAAAAACTGTACCGGACCGGAGCATGTATATTCGGTGGACAGTATTTTAAAGAAATATCTGCATTATGCAAGCTTTTTTGCAGGCGATGCCATAGTGTCCCTTTTAATCGGAACCCAGGCCCGGTTTGATAAATATCTCCATATTGCAGCAGAAGACATTACCCAGAGTATGGAACGAATTTTGACGTTGGATGCCTGCGTAGGGGTCAGCCGGGTGACAGACAAGCTTCTGGACTGCCACAAGGCGTTTCGGGAAGCTTCAGATGCCATGTCTTATGCCAGAAACAGCAAAAGCCGGATTCACTTTATTTCGGATGAAGAGCCTTACCGGGCAGAAGAACTGGAACGGGTAAAGATACTGGAAAAGGGCCTGATTCAGCTTTTGCGTACCGGAACCCAGACAGAATTAGAAGGGTATCTGGAACAGGAGAAAATCCAGTCAGGCCGGATTATGTCCAGCCGTATGCAGATTCAGGGACTGGCTGCAGAACTGTATTCTCAGGTGGGTCGGATGCTGACGGCAGTTTCTGGTGAAGAAAAAGCCAGACAGGCCAGGGAGTCTTATGAAGTTTGCAGGCAGAAATTAGACAGGGCGGATGAAACAGAACTGTGGAAAGCGCTGGAGGAATTCTGCTTATGTTCCTGGGGACTGATTGCGGAGCAGAGAAAAAAGAGCAGTCAGGTTTTGTGCGAAAAAGCCATCCGGATTATGGAGGAACAGTATTATGACGCAGGTCTTTCCCTGTCCCAGGTCAGCAGTATGATTGGGGTCAGTCCCAATTATTTAAGCGCCCTGATGAAAAAAGAAACCGGAAGTACATTTATTGACCTGCTGACCAGGATTCGGATTGAGACTGCCAGAAAGCTGCTGCTGGATACTGCCATGAAAATAAGGGACATTTCCCAGCAGTGCGGTTACAGTGATCAGCATTATTTCAGCTATTGTTTTAAGAAATATACAGGCCAGTCGCCAAATGCAATGCGCCGCCAGAGTGAAGGAAACGTATGAAAAAAAGAAAAAAAGGAGAGCGTTATTCTCTTTCCGTGATTATGACCATTATGGTAGTAGGAATTGTAGTAGCTGCATTTACCGCCGGATTTCTGGTGTTTGTAGCTGTGTACAATAATTCTATCCGAAACAGTACGATTACTGCCAGCGAACAGGCAGTAACCCAGGTGACCAATACGGTTGGTGACTATACAAAAAATATGAGGGAAATGATGGGGCTGCTTCAGGGATATTATAAAAAGGCCCCGGAAGAACGGGATACAGCGATTAATGCCCTGATTACCATACGAAATGATGTGGTAGCCGTAACCTGTTATGATGAAGAGGGCAGACTGCTGGAAAGCTGGTCCGGGAGCCGGAAGATGAAGGAGAACGTATTTAAAAACCTGTCTTTCAACTCGGAACAGAAATATGAAAAGGGAAAAATTTCGATTTCCAAGCCTCATGTAGAAACGCTGCTGGCTGATTATTATCCCTGGGTGGTTTCCATGAAACAGCCTGTGGACGCAGGAGATGGCAGAAAACACATTATAGTTATGGACATCCGGTTTTCCCAGATAGCAGATTATGTAGATGATGTGGGAATTGGACAGCATGGATACTGTTTTATTATGGATCAGAAAGGAAATATGGTTTACCATCCGCAGCAGCAGCTGATTTTTTCCGGGTTAAAAGAAGAAAATCTGGAACTGCTGAAGCATACTTCCGACGGCTATCTGGAACAGTCGGATGTGATTTATACCATTCAGACCATGGAAGACAGCGGGTGGAGAGTCATTGGGGTCAGCTATGTGGATGAACTGATTACAAAAAAGGTTCAAAATGTAGCGGCGCTGTTGCTGGGACTTCTTCTGCTGGTGCTGTTTGCAGCAATCTGCAGCAGCCTGGTGTTTTCCAGGATGATTTCCAGACCCGTAAAGCGGCTGATTCAGGCAATGGGAGAATTTGAAGACAGCGCTTCTGATTTTACTTACCATGCTGTAGAAGGAAGCAGAGAAATCGGAGAACTATCTCAGTCGTTTGGCCACATGGTGGTTCAGATCCAGCAGCTGATGGAAAAGGTACGGGAAGAAGAGATTACTCTTAGAAAAGCAGAACTTAGGGCGCTTCAGGCCCAGATTAATCCTCACTTTTTATATAATACCCTGGATGCCATCGGGTGGCTGTGCGAGGAAGAACGAACCCAGGACGCAGTAGAGATGGTCAATGCACTGGCAAAGCTGTTCCGGATCAGCATCAGCAAAGGTCATGAGATGATTACGGTAGAAAAAGAACTGGAGCATGCCAGAAGTTATCTGAAGATTGAGAAATTCCGCTACAAGCAGTTTACCTATTCATTTGATATCGAGGAAGAATGTCTGCACTATTACTGCAACAAAATTACGCTGCAGCCGATTATTGAAAATGCTATTTACCATGGTCTGGACAGAATGGTGGATGAAGGGGAGATTCAAATCGGGGTTCATTCCAGAGGAGAAAATCTGGTGTTTACTGTGGAAGACAATGGAATTGGAATGACCAGAGAACAGTGCAGGGAGATTTTAGAAGGATCGGCCGGAGATAAGACGGGGATTGGAATCCGCAATGTCAATAACCGGATTAAGATTTATTTTGGAGAACAATACGGAATTCAGATTGACAGTGAACTGGATGAGGGCACGAAGGTTACCATTGTAATGCCAAAGCTTGGGGAGGGTGATTATGAAGAACGGTAAGAGAACAGTCAGATCCCTGCTCCTTTTTCTGGCAGTGGCAGCAGCTGGTGCAGGACTTTCCGGATGCCAGTTTCATAGAGACAGCAGGAAGATCAGAGTGGCAGTAATCGTAAAATCCACCCAGTCCTCATTTTGGAAATCCGTTCAGGCAGGAGCCAGCGCGGCCAGCACGGAGTACAACATTCAAATGAGTTTTGAAGGGCCGGAGACGGAGGAGGATTATGAATCCCAGAATCAGATGATTGAGGAGGCAATCAGAGAAGGCGCAGATGCCATTGTTTTTTCAGCAGTCGATTATAATGCCAACAGTGAAGCCATACAGGAAGCTGCAGAAAATGGGATAAAAATCGTGGTGATTGACAGTGATGTGAATGCCAGCCAGGTCAGCTGTCATATCGGAACAGATAATTTTCAGGCAGGATATATGGCTGGGGAGGCAGCCCTTCAGGCAGAGGAAGAGGAACTGCATATCGGGATCGTCAATTACGATATCCACTCAGCGAATGGCCAGGAGCGGGAAGCCGGTTTCCGGGAGAGGATTGCCGGGGATGACAGGGTAAAGACGGTAGAAACCATCAATGTGCTTTCTACGACCGAAGATGCAAGAGAGAAGACAAAGGAACTATTAAAGAAGAATCCAAAGATTAATGTGATTGCGACCTTTAACGAATGGACCAGTCTGGGAGTGGGCTGGGCCATTCGGGATTTGGAATACAAGGACCGCATCTGGGTGACCGCATTTGACAGCAATGCGGTTTCCGTAGGTATGCTGGAAACCGGGGAGGTAGACAGTCTGATCGTTCAGAATCCTTATGCCATGGGATATCTGGGAGTGGAGGCAGCCTTCCGTCTGGTCAATGAGACAGGAAAACCGCAGGAATCGATTGAAACCGACACAATTCTTGTGAACCGCAGCAATATGTTTGAAGAAGAATGTCAAAAACTGTTGTTTCCGTTTAATCAATAACCAGCGATATGATAAGATTTTGTACCCTTATTGTGGATATTTGTATATACTTTTGATAAAATATGGGTTATAATAAATAACGTGATGGTAAAAAGTCACAAGACATTATTTTTAGAGGAGGATGTTACTATGAAAAAAAGATTTATGGCATTAGCTATGGCTGGCGTAATGGCAATGAGTTTGGCAGCCTGCGGCGGATCAAAAGATACTGCAGCTACTACCGCTGCTCCAGCAGCAACTGAGGCACCGGCAGCTGGGGATACTACCGAAGCTCCAGAGACCGAAGCTCCTGCAGCAGAGGCAGTTGATTTGGATGTAGCAGTATTCTACTACACCTACAGCGATACTTATATTTCCAGTGTACGTACTGCTCTGGACAAAGCATTAACCGATGCTGGCGTTAAGTTCCAGAACTACGACAGTAACAGCAACCAGACCACCCAGAACGAGCAGATTGATACTGCAATCTCCCAGGGTGCAAACCTGTTAATCGTTAATATCGTTACTTCTGGTTCTGTTGATGCTTCCCAGGCAATCGTTGATAAGGCATCTGCAGCTGGTATTCCTGTAATCTTCTTCAACCGTGCAGTTGAGTCTGATGAAGAAGAAGGCAAGGTATTAGGCGCTTATGATCAGTGTGCATTCGTTGGTACTGATGCTCCGGAAGCAGGCCATATGCAGGGCAAGATGATCGGTGAATACGTAGTAGAAAACTACGACAAGGTTGACTTAAACGGCGACGGCAAGATCAGCTACGCAATGTTCATGGGTCAGTTAGGTAACGTAGAGGCTATCTACAGAACTCAGTTCGGCGTAGAGGATGCAAACGCAGTCCTGACCGAAGCTGGCAAGCCAGAATTAGAGTACTTCGACGCTTCCAACACAGATAAGTATCAGGTAGACCAGGAAGGCAACTGGAGTGCAACTGCAGCAAACAACTACATGAACACCAACCTGGCTCAGTTCAATGAAGACAACGACAACATGATCGAGTTGGTTATCTGCAACAACGACGGTATGGCAGAGGGTGTTGTTACCGCTCTGAACGATAAGGGCTACAACTTAGGTACAGAAGACAGCACAACCATTCCTGTATTCGGTGTAGACGCTACTGACGCAGCTAAGCAGTTAATCGCTGACGGCAAGATGACCGGTACGATTAAGCAGGATGCAGAAGGTATGGCACAGGGTATTGCTTACCTGGTACAGAACGTAGGCGCTGGCAAAGAATTAATGGCTGACACCGACGACTTCAACGTATCTGAAAAAGTCAGCAACAAGATTTACATTCCTTACGCACCTTATACTGGTGAATAATTACGAAATGCCGACAGGTTAAAAGGAAATATTTAAGGCGGCTGTCGTTTCAGGCGGCAACCGCCTTGATTTTTCTAATGAGAAAGGGGATACAGGTAATGGGACAACAGGATGTTTTGCTGCAGATGACAGACATCTGTAAAGAGTTTCCTGGAGTAAAAGCTTTGGATCACGTTTCCCTGACAGTTCGCAGGGGAACTGTTCACGCTCTGATGGGGGAAAATGGTGCAGGAAAATCTACATTGATGAAGTGCCTGTTT
Source organism: uncultured Clostridium sp. (assembly GCA_900551135.1). GTDB lineage: Bacteria > Bacillota > Clostridia > Lachnospirales > Lachnospiraceae > UMGS1370. Next base: position 2,657 of record URUX01000023.1, on the reverse strand, counting down.
GGTATGTATGCCAAAGACAGCGGCCACATCTACCTGGAAGGAAAAGAGATTAACTTTAAAAACTCGAAAGAGGCCCTGGAGAACGGGGTAGCTATGGTGCATCAGGAATTAAACCAGGCATTAAAGCGCAATGTTATGGATAACTTGTGGCTGGGCCGGTATCCAAAGAAAGGCATCATGGTTGATGAAAAGAAAATGCTGGAGGATACCAACAAGGTATTTGCAGATCTTGGTATAGAAGTAGACCCGAAGCGGGTTATGAGCACTATGCCGGTTTCTCAGAGACAGATGGCGGAGATTGCCAAGGCTGTTTCTTTTAACTCGAAAGTTATTGTATTTGATGAGCCTACTTCCTCTCTGACAGAAGAAGAGGTTGAGCATCTGTTTAAGATTATCAACATGCTTCGTGACAGAGGCTGCGGCATCATTTACATTTCTCATAAAATGGCAGAGATTCTTCGAATTGCAGATGATATTACAGTCATGCGGGACGGTACATGGGTAGCTACCGAGCCTGCTTCTTCCATGACTATGGATAAGATTATCCGTCTGATGGTAGGCCGTGAACTGGGTAATCAGTTCCCTCCAAAAGACAATGTTCCGGGAGAAGTCGCATTAGAGGTAGAACATCTTACCGCTCAGTATTCTTTATTAAAGGATGTTTCCTTTAATGTCAGAAAGGGCGAGATTGTAGGTCTGGCAGGTCTGGACGGCAGCGGTCGTACCGAGACTCTGGAGAATATTTTCGGTATTGCAACCAGAAAAGGCGGAACCATTAAACTGGACGGCAAGCAGGTGCTAAACCGTAATGCAAGAGAATCCATTAAAAACGGATTTGCCCTTCTGACAGAAGAGCGCCGTGCAACCGGTATTTTTGGTATCTTAAATATCCGGGAAAATACCGTTATCTCCAGTTTGAAGAAGCACATTAAATTTGGCTTTGTTTTAAATGAAGCTTCTATGAAGAAGGATACCCAGTGGTCCATAGATGCCATGAGAACCAAGACTCCTACCCAGGAGACCAAGATTCGTTCCTTATCCGGCGGTAATCAGCAGAAAGTTATTCTGGGCCGGTGGCTGCTTACGGATCCGGAGGTTCTGCTTTTGGACGAGCCAACCCGTGGTATTGACGTAGGCGCAAAATATGAAATCTACCAGCTGATTATTGACCTGGCCAAGAGAGGCAAGGTTGTTATCATGGTATCTTCCGAGATGCCGGAGCTGTTAGGTGTCTGCGACCGTATTCTGGTTATGTCAGGCGGACGGCTGGCAGGCGAAGTTGATGCAAAGAATACTACTCAGGAAGAGATCATGACTCTTGCTGCAAAATATGTATAGGGGAGGCCGGATTCCATGAAATTAGTTACCAATATTAATACAAGAATAGAAAACTATAAAACTCTGGACAGCAAAGATAAAAAGACTTTCTGGAAAGAGATGCTGTTAAACAACGCAATGTACATCCTGCTGGTGATTGCAATTATCTATACGTTTATCCAGAACCCGAAGTTTTTGGCAACTCGTTCAATTGTAAACATCATCAGCCTTTCCGCAGCAAACCTGCCTATCGCATGCGGTATCGCAGGCTGTATCGTACTGACTGGTACAGACCTTTCCGCAGGCCGAGTTGTTGGTTTGACTGCATGTATCTCTGCATCCCTGCTGCAGGCGGTAACCTATGGCAGTAAGATGTTCCCGAATCTTCCGGTAATTCCGATTCCGGTAGTTATTCTGACCGTATTATTAGTAGGCGCCATTGTAGGATGGGTAAATGGTTTCTTCGTAGCAAAATTCCAGCTGCATCCATTTATCGTTACTCTGGCAACCCAGCTGATTGTATATGGTACTCTGTTAGTTTATATTATGGCTAACGGAAATAACGGACAGCCTCTGTCTGGTCTGGATGATTCCTTTAAGAACTTCGTAACCGGAAGTATCTGCAAGATTGGCGATGTTCCGATTCCAAACTATGTATGGTACGGATTAATCGTAGTTGTAATTATGTGGTTTATCTGGAACAAGACTACGTTTGGAAAGAACATGTTTGCAGTAGGTTCTAACCCGGAAGCAGCCAACGTATCCGGTGTAAACGTAATGAAGACCACCATTATGGTACATACCCTGGCTGGTATGATGTATGGTATTACCGGTTTCATTGAGTCTGCACGTATTGGTTCCAATACTGCAAATACCGGTTTAAACTATGAGTGTGATGCCATCGCAGCCTGCGTTATCGGCGGCGTATCTTTCGTAGGTGGTACTGGTAAAATCAGCGGTGTTGTATTGGGCGTATTCCTGCTGCGTATTATCTTCGTAGCTTTGAATTTCCTTTCCATCAACGCAAACCTTCAGTACATCATCAAGGGTATGATTATCCTTGTAGCATGTGCAATTGATATGAGAAAGTATCTGGTACGCAAGTAATCAGAACTGGACGAGAATAAACGTGTAACGCTTACAGGGGGGCTGCTGCATGATAGATGCGGCAGCCCTGATTGTTTGGACAGGGTGACAATATGGAAGAAAATAAAAAGACAGAAACCGGGCAGGCGGACAGCCAGCTGCCGGTTAAGAAAAAATGGTTTGGCAGAGGGATTTACGGCAGCAAAGATGTGCCGATTCGTATTTTGGATAAGCTGATTTTGGGGCTGATTGCA
>URUX01000022.1 GCA_900551135.1 uncultured Clostridium sp. | reverse complement strand
AAAAGGTAATATGAACCGTTATTTCCGAAATTCCAGATTTGGCAAAAAAGCCTGATGGATGGCTTCTGAAATTGTAAAGCTGATCTCTTTTACCGTTTCATCAATATCCGGAGGCGTTACATATAAAGAACCAAATTCCGGTTCCAGCAGTTCCTGAATCAGACTATACTGCTCTTCTTCTTTTAAGCCGTCCAGATACCTTCCCATCTGGCTGGTCTGTTCTCCTGATTCCAGCGCCTTTATCATAGCCTGTACCGTATCCTGGACGATGGCGGCAGTTCCTACTACAGTCGGAACCCCGATGGCCAGCACAGGGATCTTAAGACTGTCTTTCGTCAGCCCCCGCCGGTGATTTCCCACTCCGGAGCCTGGATGAATCCCCGTATTCGTAAGCTGAATTGTAGTTCCCAGTCTGCGGACGCTTCTGGCCGCCAGTGCATCTATGGCAATCAGCAGTTCCGGCCTGGTTTCTCTTACAATTCCCTGGATAATCTCTATCGTTTCCATACCGGTCTGGGCCATTACGCCAGGCACAACTGCACTCATGGAAATCAGGTGATGCTTATCTAAAAATCCCCTTCCATACTCCATATCCATATGCCTTGTCACACATAAATTTTCCACTACCTTCGGTCCTAAGGAATCCGGCGTAACAGAAGAATTTCCCAGTCCTGCCACCAGAATACGGACAGGTTTTCTCTCCACAGCCTTTTTGGCAAGTTCCCGCAACTGGCAGGCCAGTTCTTCGGAAACCTGCCTGTGATAATCCTCATCTTTTTTTGCCATCTGGCCGGCTTCCAGGGTCACATACATACCCTTTGCCTTTCCCATGGCCTTTTCTCCCATCTCATTTAATACCTCTACCTGGGTAATCCGAATCTGAGAGTCCTTTTTATACCACTCCTTTGCAGAAACTCCGGAAAGTTTTCCCGCCCTGTCTCCAAATGCTTCTCTTCGTTCTACTGCCAAATCTGTGCGAATTTCAAATTTCATATCTCGTTCCTTCCATTTTCAAACCCTGTCTCTGATTTTTCTTTGCTTTTGTATCTATTTTTCTCAAAAAACCCAGGAATATGTATTGACAATCAAGAGGAAATTAGTTAGAATGTTAAAGTATGTTTACATTAAACTGTCCGTGTCCAGACTTTGATGGAAAACACAGAGAATATACATCTGAATGGAGGTGCTATCATGGCAAACATTAAATCTGCAAAGAAGAGAATTTTAGTAAACGAGACTAAGGCTGCTAGAAATAAAGCTATCAGATCCAAGGTTAAGACTATGATTAAGAAGGTTGACGCTGCTATTGCTTCCGGTGACAAGGCTGCTGCACAGGCTGCATTATTAGCTGCAACTTCCGAGATCGACAAGGCTACCAGCAAGGGCGTATATCACAAGAATACCGCTTCCCGTAAGGTATCCCGTCTTTCCAAGGCTGTAAACGCTATGGCTTAATTATAAAGAACAAGATAAATTCAGACTCCTGTCGGATTAACCCACCGGCAGGAGTTTTTTATTTTACACCTGATGCTAAAACTTCGTTAACAACTCATACAAATCTTGTTAAGAAACCCCTCCAGGTCTTTTCTTCCCTCCCTTTTCATTTTAAAATACGCTGTGTACGGATTTTAAATCACTTTACCCAGGCAACACCATCAAAGGAGGACTTACAATTATGGAAGCAGCAGCGATGCTTATTATGATTCTTTATGCAATTATTGGAGGGGTTTCTACTCTTGCTATGGTAATCGGAATTCCGACAGTAATTATCTGGAAGATTTACAGAGCCCTGACTCTTCATGTTTCCATCTATGCATAATCAGTCACTCCATGTCAGATGGAGGGCAAAAGCCTGTAACGGTCACCTGCTCTCCATCTGTCTGAAGTTCTATGGCTCCCTGTTCCGATGTAATCCATATATCTGATCCCAGTTTTTTCATTCTCTCCAGAGTTTCCTTATGCGGATGGCCGTAGGAGTTCTGTTTCCCGCAGGAAATCACTGACAACTTTGGTCGGACTGTTTCCAAAAATTTCTGGCAGGAACTCTCTCTGGATCCGTGATGTCCCGCTTTTAATACCGTGACTTCTGACAGTTCCCGTTGAGACACCATGGCCAGTTCCCCTTCTCCCCCCAAATCCCCTGTTAAAATCATGGAAAATCCCTGATATTCAGCCAGCATTGCCAGAGAGTGGTCATTTTTCTCTGTAATGATCTTCTGTCCCTTGCCCGGCAGCCGGGGATACAGACAGGTAAGGGTTAATCCTGTCCCCTTTCCGTCCAGCCGGTTTCCCTGCCCTATGTAAAAAACACTGCCCTCCTGGGCCTTTGTCAGGTTATCCAGTTCATTGTAAACTTCCTGTCCTTTTCCGTGAGCCGGAAGCAGAAGGTGTCTGACAGGTATCGTCTGTTGTTCTAACAGAGTTTTCAATCCGCTTATATGATCCTGATCGCCATGACTGACAATGGCATAATCGATTTCTTCTACCGCCCTGCTCTCAAAAAACGGAAGCAACACACGGTTTCCCAAAGACGGCTTGCTGCTGCTTCCTCCATCGATTAAAACAACGGCCGAATCCGTCTGCAAAACGATTCCGTCTCCCTGTCCCACATCTAAAACAGTGACAGTCAGTCCGTCTGGAGACCGGGGCTTTAACAGGAACGGTCCCATCAAAACCGCGGCTGCCAAAACCGCCCACAATCCCGCCTTCTTTCGGCCTGCCAGATACCTTCCGGTTAAAATACATCCATAATACAGGAAAACCGCCGCTTTATCCGGTCTTCCGACCAAAAAGCTGCTGCCTGGCAAACCGGAAGCCCAAAGACGGAGGATTTCGTACAATTCAAAAATCCGGCTTCCAGGCCAAAGAGCCACCGCTCCTGCCGCTTCCCACACGCTGCCCAGGCAAATTCCTCCTATCCCGGAATACAGCGCATATGTCATCAGCGGAACAACAATCATATTTAAAAAGATACCATATGCAGGGATTCTGAAAAAATGGTATGCGGCAATGGGCAGCGTAACTGCCTGAACGGTCAGACTGAGAGCCAGTCCATTTTTAATTCCGTATTTGACTCTTCTTCCAGCCTCTGCTGCCGCCCGGATGCCGTTTTTTTCCTTGGAATCCGTTCTGTCTTTCCGGACTGCCCCGGAAAGATTCATCATACATATCCCCAATACTGCGCCAAACGAAAGCTGAAATCCACTTTGCAGAAGCTGATACGGAGATTCCCAGGTAATCCAGACTGCCGCCAGTCCAAGAGCAGTCAGCGGATCATACGTTCTCCTGCATAATTCTGCCAAAAATGCAAGGAGCATCATAATGACTGCCCTTTTGCCGGAACCCGCCGCTCCTGTCATCTCTCCATACCCCAGTACTGCCATACCGGCGATTGCTGCACCAATTCCAATCGGTACTCCCGCTTTCCGAAGTCCCCGATACAGCCCCATTCCTAAAATGGACAGATGGAGGCCGCTGATTGCCAGAAGGTGAGCGATTCCGCTTCGCTGGTAAAGATCCCGTATGTGCGCGTCCAGACTTTTCTTTTCGCCTAACAAAACAGAGCGGAATAATCCGGCCTCCTTTTGCGGACACATCTCTCCCAAAAGAGCGCTCCATTTCTTCTTTAAAGAAAACAGCAGCCTTTCATAAGGCGCCGTCCTCTGATCCAGAATCTGAAGCTTTTGTCCCCTTATCTGTCCGGTAATCCCTCTGGACAGGTTGTAAAGACGGTAATCAAATTCCCCTGAATTTCCCGGGCTTTCCAGTGGTTTCAGCGTACCGGTTACTGCCACGCTTATCCCTGTGCACAGTTCTTTTGTCTCCCTGTCTGCCAGTTCTTTCATCTGCACCAAAAGCACATCCGGCCCCTTTTCTCCCTGTACATTCCTTACGTTACCAAGCCGCAGTTCCCATCCATTTTCACCGGACTCCAATCGTTCCAGCCTCCCCTGGACAACGGCAGTTCCGGAATGTCCGGATACCCATTCCTCCTGCCTGTCTAACGCAAGGATGGTTTGTCCTGCCCTGACAAAGCCCAGAATACTGCAAATCATCACAGTTCCCGCCAATACGCAGACAGGCAGAAGCTTTTTAATGCCTCTGCCTGTCTGATTCTTTCGAACGTGTGGTGCAAAACATACCGTCCCCGTATATACAGCCGCTAACGCTGCCAGAATTCCTGCCAGCGCTGCCACTGCAGACGGAGACCAGATTTTTTCATAAAAATCCGAATCCGTCATTCCCGCCATCTTCATCTGCAGAGCAACTACCTCTCCAAGTACGAACCCCGCTGCAATTACGAAAAATGGCCGTTTCATATTTATTTTTTCCCATACTCCTTTGTCAATAACAATTCTACTGCAAGACGATCCGAAAGCCGCCCTGTCTTAACCTCTTCCTCCATCTGGACGCACAGTTCTACATACGACAGAATCTGCTCCCTGGAAAAAGCCCTGGCCTGAGGCAGGATCTTGCCTGCAACAAACGGCTGGATCTTCATTCTGCCCGCAATGGCTCCTTTGTCCATCCCCTTTGCAGACAGTTCCTTTACCTGTAAGATCTGGTTAAACTGTCTGGCAATCAGGAATAAAATCCGCATAGGCGGTTCTTTTAACGCAAGGAGATCTTCATACAGATCCATGGCCTTTCTGGTCTGTCTGGCGGCCAGTGCTGAAATCATATCAAAAATCTGATTGGCTGCCTGAGTTGTGCATATCTCTTCCACATCCTGATCCGTAATCACATCTCTGCCCATCGTATAGCTAATCAGCTTTTCCAGTTCCATCCGGATGTTGTCCATATCCTCTCCGGTCTTACTTAAAAACAAATCCATAGTCCGCCCGGTGATTTTCCGGCCTTCTTTTGCCAAAATTCCGGCTGCCCATCTGGAAAGCTGGGATGTGTCCTGGTGATTCAGTTCTGCCGCATACCCAGCCTTTTTTACCGCCTTATACATCTTACCGCGTTTGTCCACTTCAGACTCTACAAATACCAGGCAGGCAGTATCCGGAATAGAAGGAATATAAGCTGCCAGTTCCTCCTGGGCGCTTTTGAAAAAGCCGCTGTCTTCAATCAAAATCAGCCTCTTGTCTGCAAAAAACGGCATAGTCTCCGCCAGACCCATAATCTCGTTTACATCCAGCCCTTTTCCCTCATAGTAGTTGTAATTCATGGTATCGCCGCCGGTAATCGCATCTTTCAGCCGGTTTTTATAACTTTTTTTAAGAAAGCCTTCCTCTCCAAACAGCAGATAGACTTTTTTAAATTCTCCTGATTTTAAATCCTCATTCAGCGTCTTCACATTTGCCTCCCTGCTACTCTTCTGTCACAATACAGTCCAGATTCTGTTCAAACATCTGATTTAAAGGAAATACCTCTTTTAACAGGCCGTCATTGGAGCCGTTGACAGAAATCTGAACCCGGTTTACCCCTGTATTCTCCACCAGGCTGTTGACAATCGAATATACCGGAATATATTCTTTTACGCTAAAGGTATTTTTTAAAAATCCGTCATCAAAATTTACATAACAAATGTTGTCTGTCACCGAAATATTTAAAATCCGGGTCTCTGGCGGCAAGGCAGGAAACAGTCCCTCTTCCGCTGGTCCGGCTATTAACTCCTCTACTACCAGACGCTCTAACGACGTATTAATACTGTGAATCACCTGACGCCTCTCTGCTTTTAACATCTCACCGCTTTCATCTGCAAAATACAGGGTTAATTCCGATTCTTCAAATGAATTAACGTCACTGATGCTCTCTACAAAATCTGCCGCACACATCATGCCCACCGGATTTCCCCTGGCATCCATGATTGGCTGTTCTCCGCTGTTGATGTTAATATAGTCAATCCCCGGAATCTGGGTGAATACCTTTGTCAACGCTGCCCGGCACAAAATTTCCCTGGCCGGATTCATCAGCATATAATTGGGATTAAAGTATAAATACAGCACAGTGCCATCCAGCACATAGCGCTGCAGTTCTGTCTTATCCCCCAGGGCTGTCTGACCGTCAAAATCTGCCGGCACCTGTCCAAACTGTGCCATTAATTCTTCAATCAGGGCTCCTTTGTCATCTTCCCCTGCCTGAGGCTGATATTCCCTGGGAATCAGCCTGGTTCCGGCAGTATTGAGGTAGTAGATTTGATAAATTCCATCCTCCAGTGTCTCCATGTCCTGTCTGTCCTTACATCCTCCCAGCAAAAGCAGAAGGGTCATGCAGACAATTATGGGCCATATCTTTTTCATGCGCTTCTCCCGCCTTTCACTTGATGTAAGTCAGAGGAATCCTGACAGAAAACGTAGTTCCTTCCCCTTCTTTGCTTTCTACTTTGATGATTCCCTGATGCATTAAGATAACATTTTTCGTAATGGCAAGACCCAGTCCCGTTCCTCCGGTTTCTCTGGATCTGGCCTTATCTACCCGGTAAAACCGTTCAAAAATCTGCTCCTGAAATTCTTCCGGAATCCCGATTCCGGAATCGGAAACCTTTATATAGAAGTACTTGTGATCTGCATCCAGAGTCACTCTGACCCAGCCGTCTTCTATGTTATATTTTATCGCATTTTCCACCAGATTGTTAAGGGCCAGAGACAGCTTTACCTCGTCAACCTCAGCCGTAACCTCCCGGATACTTTCTAAAATCAGTTCAATATTGCGTTTCCGGGCAATCGGACGAAGTCTCTTTAAGATCAGTCCCAGCAGGTCATTTATACTGACCTGGGCAATATTCATCGCTGCCGCCGATTTGTTCATCTTAACCAGGGACAGCAGATCATCTATAATTTTGCTTTCCCTGTCAATTTCATCTGAAATATCCTGCATAAACTCCTGATACAGTTCCACTGGTACGTTTTCCATATTCATAAGAGAATCGGCCAGCACCCGTATTGAAGTAATCGGGGTTTTCAGTTCATGGGAAACATTGGACACAAACTCCTGTCTGGATTTATCCAGGGCTTTCAGCTTTCGTATGGTCTGGCTGACTGCACTGGATATTTTCTTCGTCTCCAGATAAGTTGTTTCTTCTATCTCCGTATCCAGATCTCCCTCTGCCGCTTTTTCCAGCATCCGTATCAATTCATGGAACGGATGCAAAAGGAACCTGACTAAAACAATGGCGGTAACTGCCAGCACCAAAATCGCAATTAAATCAAAAAACCGTGACTGCTCTTTCACCGAATCTTTTACAGAATTCAGATTTTCTGTGGAAGCCGTAACCACCATTACCCCGTCAATCTTCTTTTCCGACATATCATGGTATATGGGAATTGTCTGAACGAAATAATTCTTGTCTTCGTTATAAATATTGCTGATTTCCCCCTGAAAACACAGGATAATTTCTTCTGCAATATTCAGCCGTCCCTCTGCAAGGCCAAACGTGTCCCGGACAATCCGGTAACTTTTATCCACAATGACAATACGGCCATTATAAATATCGGCCGTAATTGTCAGTTCCATATTTAATCCGGTATCTTTATATTCTGGCATAAAGTATCCGGCTCTGGTCATCTTATTGCTTATGATCTTGCATTGGTTCAGCACTTCGCTCCGCCGGTTGTCAATCTGGCTCTGCCGCACCGTACCAGACAGGAAGCTTCCCTGCAGCAGTATGGGAAAAACCCCTACTGCCAGAATCAGCAGCACTAACGGTACAGCTATGCTGAAGGCAGGCGGCCAGGACTTTTGCTGTTTTTTTATCCAACCAATCATCGCTGCCCCTTTCGCTTATCCAGTTTAAATATCCAGCTTTCTGGTAGCGGCAACTGCAAATGCTCCTGGTCCAATGTGGCAGGCAACGCTTAAAGACAGCGGAGCCGTATAAATCGGTGCTCCAGGATACAGTTCTTCCAGATCCTTCTTCAGTTCTTCTGCCAGTTCCTGGTTTTCCGTATGGGCAATCTGCAGATACGTCTGCTTTGCATCTTTATCTCCCAGACGCACATCCAGTTCTTTGGCTAAAGCAGACAGCATGGTGGACTTGGCCTGTTTGACCGTTCTGGCCTTGGAAAACGCATCCAGTTTACCGCCTTCAATAATCAGTACCGGCTTAATGCGGAGAAGGGTGCCCAGGGCTGCTGCTGCAGGAGTAATTCTGCCGCCCTTTTTCAAATATTTCAGCGTGTCCACGGTAATAAAAATAATGCTGTCTCCCTTGGTATCCTCCAGTTTTTTCTTAATCTCTGCCCCTGTATATCCTTTTTCCGCCATCTCGAATGCATCTAACACAGACTGGCGCTGGGTAACAGAAATCCTCTGGTTATCTACCACATGAACCTTTCCATCGTATTCATCAGCCAGCATCATAGCAGTCTGGCAGGAGCCGGAAAGTGAACTGGACATAGGAATATGCACAATCTCATCATACTCGTTTAACAGGTCTTCCCACAGATTCATTACTGATTCCGGAGACGGCTGGGAGGTTGAAATACTGGCATCTTTTTTCAGTTCCTCGTAAAACTGCTCCTGAGTCAGGGTAATATCTTCAAAATATGTCTCGTCATTAATCATAAATGGCATAGGAAGGACGTAGACTCCCAATTCCTTTGCCTGAGCCTGGGTAATACCGCTGTTGCTGTCCGTAACAATTGCTATTTTCATAGTTTTTCTCTCCTTATTATCCATTTATTCCATTTGCTGATGTATAAAGCTGGTAATACATTCCCTGCTGCTCCATTAACTGTTCATGACTGCCTTCTTCTACAATATGGTTGCCGGACAATACCAGAATCCGGTCCGCATTGCGGATGGTTGAAAGCCTGTGGGCTATCGTAAGGGTCGTCCTTCCCTCTGCCAGCTTATCCAGAGACCTGGATACCAGGTGCTCACTTTCATTATCCAGAGCGGAAGTCGCTTCATCCAGAATCAAAATCGACGGATTCTTTAAAAATACCCGCGCAATACTGATTCTCTGTTTTTGTCCGCCTGACAGTTTCACGCCTCTCTCACCTACATAGGTATCGTAGCCGTCTTTTAACCCCATAATAAATTCATGGGCTCCTGCCATTTTCGCAGCTTCCATAACTTCTTCTCTGCCTGCTCCCGGCTTTCCGTAAGCAATATTTTCAGCTACCGTACCAGAGAACAGGTATACATCCTGCTGAACCACACCGATACTGGAGCGGAGACTCTTTAACGTCACCTGACGGATGTCCTGGCCGTCGATGGAAATGGTTCCGTCTGTCGTATCATAAAACCGCGGAATCAAATTGCAAAGTGTCGTCTTTCCGCCTCCAGACGGACCTACCAGAGCCACTTTCTCTCCTTTTTTGATCGTAAGTTTAATGTCATCCAGCACTTTATTGTGATCATCCGGATACTCGAAACTGACATGGTCAAAACGAATCTCACCCTGTACATGTTCCAGCGGTTTTGCGCCCTCTTCATCAAAAATGTCAATCTCTGCATCCATAATTTCCACAAACCGTTCCACTCCGGTAATCCCTCTCTGGAACTGCTCTGCAAACTCAATAATCCGGCGAATGGTTGCCAGAAGAGTGCTGACATACAACGTATACGCCACTAAATCGCCTGGAGCAATCAGTCCCTTTACCATAAAAATACCGCCTGCCAGTATTACCACCAGATACATAATGCCGTCAAAGATACGAACCGTATCCTGGAACGAAGCCATATAAAAGTACGTGGTCTTTTTAATATCCAAAAAGTTCAGATTATCTTTCTGGAACTTTTCAATCTCCACATCTTCATTGGCAAATGCCCGCACAACCCGGTTTCCTAATAAACTGTCTTCAATTCTGGCATTCAGTTCTCCTACATGAACCCTCTGCTGTTTAAATGCCTTACGGACCCGCAGATTGAAATAGGTACAGGACACGGTCATAACCGGGATAAACATAAAAATAATTACTGTCAGCAGAAGGTTAATCCGGGACAGAATCAGAAAAGACACCACAATCTTTACAAAAGCAATAAAAAATTCTTCCGGACAGTGGTGGGAAAATTCGGTAATATCAAATAAGTCGCTGGTAATACGGGACATAATCTGTCCTACTTTGGTATTGCTGTAATAACTGTCTGACAGTTTCTGCAGATGGCAGAACGCATCGCCTCTCATATCCGTTTCAATCTTTGCACCCATAATATGACCGCTGTAAGCCATATAAAAATACGCCAGGCCGTCAATAATCCTTAAAACCAGATAAAGCAAAGCGGCTTTTCCAACCACTCCCACTGTCAGGGATGCCAGATCCCTCATTCCTTCATTGGTAATATAGCGAAGAATCAGCGGAAATACCATCTCGCACACTGTAGTCAGAGATGCGCAGAACAGATCCATCGCCAGAATCCCTACATATTTTCGATAATACGGAACAAAACGTTTTAAAAGCTTGCTTGTTTTCATAACTCTCCTCTTTGATGCTATAAGTATCTATATTTTATCATAGAATTTTAAAACCGAACAGTCCCAATTTTCCCGCATACGAAGCATACAGATTCCCCCCTGTTGTAAATAACTTGCAGAAATCCTAATCCATCTGTCAAATCCCTGCTGGACGAAATTTACAATCTCCTTTATAATAAAAATAATAATTACGTATTAAAGGAGAATCAACTATGCCTTACTGTCCAAAATGCGATATGGAATTTGTCCAGGGCATCACTGTATGCACAGACTGCGGCGGCCCATTATATGAATCCGAAGAGGCTTACAAAGCTGCCAAAAAAGAATCTGATGAAAAGCAAATGGCAGAAGAAGCAGCCAGACTGGCGGCTGTGCAGGCCATGATGGAGGAAGAAGCGGCAGATGCTTCCCAGCAGGATGAAGAAACCGGAAGAAAACCGGAAGAACTGGCGAAAAAATCGTATGTCCATCCTGGTGTTTATGTGGATGCTGCCCAAAAATATGAAGATATGAAGTCTTCTGCTTCTGCCTTTTATCTGGTAGGCGGCATTACGGCAGCCGGAGCAGTCCTTTGCTGGCTGAACGTCCTTCCCCTTCCGATTGTCGCAAAAGCTGCTCTTACCCTGATTGCCGCCGGTTCCTTAGTGGTAGCAGGAAAGACCACTCATTCTGCAAAAGCCTTTCTTCCAGAAGTTGCAAAGGAAAAAGAAAAAACCCAGTCCATTATTCAGTGGTTTTTAGACACCTATACTGGCGCTGATCTGGACAACGTCATTGGTACAGACGCCCAGTCCTTATCTTCAGAAGAACTAAGTCTGAAACGCTATGAATTGATTCAGGACTATTTAATCACCAGCCACGATCTTCCGGATCAGACTTATGTAGACGTTCTTTCCGAAGAAATTTACGGGAAGCTGTATGATTAAAGAACAGCGAAGCGGCTCTCTGGAGCCGCTTCCGTTTATTATGCTGATTCATTTGTCCGTTCTTTTATCAGTTCTAATACCTCTTCTTTTTCCGGCATAACCCGCAGCGCACCTTTTCTGGTAGTAATCAGAGAAGCAGCCGCATTAGCAAAGGTCAGCATCTCTTTCAGACCCTCTACACTTAAATCATCCAGGCCGTGTTCCAGCACATAATTTAATATGCAGGCACAGAACGTATCGCCTGCTCCTGTTGTTTCAATGGTATGTTCCTGAATAAACGGTTTTACCTCTACGATAATTCCTTTTTCGCCTTCCTGCTGCTCTTTCTGATAATAAGCCCTGCTTCCGTCTCTGCCCATGGAAACCAGAATCAGAGGAATCGAAAACTCTTTTCGAATCTTTTCTACGCCTTTCGTATAGCTTTCTTCTCCTGTGAGCCACTGAATTTCATTATCTGAAATTTTTAAAATATCGCACTGACCCAGACCCCAGCGCACCTGCTCCTTTGCATCGTCCAGGCTTTCCCACAGCGGAGGCCGCAGGTTGGGATCAAAGCTTATAATCGCTCCATTCTGTTTTGCTTCTAAAACCGCTGCCATGGTAGCGGCGCGAACTCCCTCGTCGGTCATGGACAACGTTCCAAAATGGAACACCCTTGTATCCTTTACCAAATCCATATCTACTTCTTCTTTCTGAAGCATCATATCTGCTCCAGGGTTGCGGTAAAAGGAAAAATCCCGGTCTCCATCAGAAAACGTATGAACCAATGCCAGCGTTGTATGGATTTTATCATCAAACAGGAGATTTCGATTGTCAATTCCCACCTCACAGATGGTCTCTGCTAACATCCTTCCAAAAAAATCATCCCCAACTTTTCCAATAAAAGCCGTCTTTTTCCCCAATTTCGTCAACATTGCCAGGACATTGCAGGGAGCTCCTCCCGGATTGGCTTCAAATAAGCCATTTCCCTGCTGGCTCAGGCCATTCTGTGTAAAATCAATTAATAACTCCCCTAACGCTACTACGTCAAACATGCTTCTCCTCCTTCTCTCTATCTTCCTTAAATGTAAGATTCGATTCATAAAATGCTGGCACCATCAGCCCCCGGTTGTAGAAAAATGCTGGTAATCCTTACAGGTTGTCCAGTCGCCTCCCCATTGGAATCCGTATTTTTCAAACGTTTTTACGCAGTCATCTCCTGCCTCTATTTTATATGGAAACTCTGCTTTCCTGTCCATATATGGCTCACTTCCATCTGGAGAGCACAGCGTCTCTCCTTCCTGATTAACTCTGACATAAGGGTTGTACAATGGATTAATATCGACTGCAATCCCCAGACTGTGAAGAGACAGTTTTTCCTTTCCCGGAACTCTCCGGAAGTTAAAACAGCTGGAATTATTGGCTGCCATAGAGGTCTCGTCATCTGCGCCAAAATCATCAATCAGCTGCATTCTCTCGATTGGATACTGTTTATCAAATAATTCCCTGAAAATATTCAGAAGCGGCTGGCTGATACTCTTATCGCAGACCATTTCTCCTACTGTCGCTCCTTCTTTTCCCCAGTGGAGCACCCGGATATAGCGCAGAGTCTCTCTGGGGACGGTACAGTCTTCTTTAAAGGATTTTCCCTTCATGCGTTCAAACAGCATATTTCCAATCTCTGTCTCAAAGAAAAACTCGTCTTTCTGATGTTCCGTTTGAATTCTTGCCGGATCTACCGTCATTCCGGCCTGATACTCTGTTAAAATCTGTTCTTTCATATTCTTCCCGTCTAATTTTTGCATGGCTGAATTGTTACTAAAATTATTCTATTCGACTCTCAGACAGATGTCAATGTTCTTTTGCATTCAGACATCAAAAGCTGCAGCCCCATAAACGTTCTATGAGACTGCAGCTTTTGCCTGTTCTCTCTACGGAATCCATGCTCCGTCGTTTCCAACGGCGTAACCATCTGGAGTAACCGTATTTTCATACATGGCTCCGCTTTCTCTGTCCAGATAATACCACTTGCCGTCCAGACAAATCCATCCGGTTTTCATATAACCATCTTCTCCAAAGTAATACCATTTATCTCCGATATTGCCCCATTCATTAACTGGATACGTATTATCAGAACGTACGTACCACCATCCGATCTCATCCTGTTTCCACTCGCCAGTATTTTTTTCAGAATCAATCAGATCCCCTGGCCCTTTCGGCAGTTTACTGTTCTGACTTCCAGTTCCGTCATTTTCCGGTAAAATTGCCCTTCCATCGCTTAATTCTGCTGCTGCAGCGCTGCTGACATACCAGCGATCCGAAGTCTTCCAGTCTCCCTTTTCGTCTTCTCTGTAAACTGCCCGCACTTTAAATGTATAATATCCGTTTCTGGTCAGTCTGGGAGCAAAATCGTAATACGTCTTGGAAGTTTTTATCCTGCTTCCTGTTACCTCTGCATCATTGCGGAACAAACGCACTTCGTACCTGGCTGCCTCGTCTGCTCCTTCCCAGTATCCATATCCAGTTGTCTCATCCCACTCCAAATCGCCTACGTCCAGCATATGTTCGCCGTTATATCTGTCTAAAGCATCCATCGTTACCACTACGGTCAGTTTTCCTTTTCCGTTTCGGCTGACAGACGTTACCTTTCCCGTATCTCCGCTTAGCTGGATCTTACTCGTTCCGATTCCGGAATCAAACGAATAATCGTCATCTGCCCATAAGGTGATTTTTAGTCTTGGCTTGTCGTCAGACTCCCATTCATCCTTTGGAACATTGGTCACTTCTACTTCATCTACATAACAGTGCCGGGACTGGCATTCCACATTGACATAATCATTCTGGGTACCTGCTTCGATATAGGATGTAATATACAGGTATACACTCTGGATTGTTTTTTTTCTGGCTGCTCCGAAAGCAGTAAAAGAAGCGCATAATACCAGACACATCAATACTGCCCAGAACATTTTTCTGCGTTGTTTTTTCATCCCTGATTTCCTCCTGCTCCTTCTGAATTTTCCGGATTTTCCTCTTTAGAAGTTGTTTTTTTCTTCTCCAGAAGATTTTCTTTGCGAAGCGCCCGTTTCTGTTTTCGCTCTGCTATCCGTTTTTCAAACCGTTTCCGCAAAAGGTGTTTCTTCCTCCTGTGAACCAGATATCCAGCAAGAACCACAGCTGCTGCTGCCAGCGCTGCAACAATTCCCCAGAACGAATGGGGGATTCCCCGTTTCTCCAGCAGTACAATTTCTCCCTGGGCAGCCGCATCAAACACCAGATATTCTCCGCTGCGCTGTGCCTCTGTCAGTTCTATGGTATCTCCCGTCAAAATCCCTGCTGCAGCGTGCTTAGACAAATCGCCTGCATACACTCTGAGGCGGATTGTATCCTTTGCTTCGCTTTCCTCGCTTCCAAAATCAGCCTGATAACGGATGGTCCGGACTGCCCGGTATCTTCCAGGCGTTTCAATACCTTCCTGCAGCTTTCCTTCTTCCGCTTCGATATATGCATCCGGATAAAATACTCCCTCTGCCAGAACCATTGGCATTTTCTCCTCAGAAGAAGCAATGGCTGTTACATATGGACGATAAACCGCATGAATGGTCCGGTCTACTAAAACCGCCCCCAAATCAGCCTCCTCCCAGAGAGTATAATACCCTTCTTTTTCCGGCGCCTTTGGAATCTCTGCTTCCGGAACCGGTTCTCCGTAAACACATTCTACCTGTTTGATTATCTGGTCATCTGCTGTAAAGCGGACATGAATCTGCCGGAATTCATCCGGAATTCCTTCCCGCTGCAAAAACTCTTCATAGGAAAGACCTTCTGCCTCATTTTCGTAAGTAATTCCATCATCTGCGCCCAGTCCATTGTCTACATACAGATTGTTTTCTAACATTCCGTCTTTCTCAATAGTTCCCACAATACTTCCGTGGTATTCACCGGAAACCGTCCCGTCGGTATCTTCGCCAGCCGTCTCAATCACTGTCATTCCGCAGTTATTCAGCACCTTTTTTCCATAACCGGCGATTCCGCCTACATAATCTCCGCCGCTGATCGTTCCTTTGGAATAATTTCCGTTAATCTGGGCACTGCTGGAACCGGCAATTCCGCCTGCATAATCTCCCTTTTTGGACTCCACATCAGAATAGCTGGCATTTTCCAGAATCAGTCCCAGTCTGGCAGAGCCAACGATTCCACCGGCATCATTGTTCTGCGCTTCAATCTCGCCTGTGTTTCGGTTTCCCCGAATCAGGGCTCTGGCGCTTCTTGTCATGCGAAGAGATGTGTCTCCTGTGGTATCCGGATCGGAAAACTCTTTTTTCACATCCTCATAGCCAATCATACCGGCAATTCCGCCTGCCTGATAATCTGCACCTACGCTTCCCTCGTTGATACAGGAAAGGATGACGCCATTACCAGGGACGTCAATATTTTGATCCGATAAGTCTTCAAAAATCCGGTAGTCATCTTCCTTCAAGTTCTCTGCCCGTTCCTGAATCCGCTGTCTTCCATCTTCAATGGTATCCCCAATATCATCCACCTGCTGGCTGATTTGATCCTGATTTTCCTGACTGATGTTCCGGTCTGCTTTTAAATCATCGGTCATCCGGTCTTTCTCATCATAGATGGCATCCAGCTGATCGGTAATCTGGATATGAAGTCCGTCATAGTCGTCAATCAGTTCATCCTTATATACTTCTATCATATCTGTCAGATCATTGGATTCGATTTTCAGGCTGTCCAAGTCATCTTTAAAGGACTCAATTCCGTCTGCTGCATCTCCAATCCCATCCATTACCATGGTTTCTGTATTGGAAGCAATATCTTTCAGAAGTTCTTTTAACCGTTCAATCATCTTCAGTTCGTCCAGAATCGACTGTTCTACTGCATCTGCAAAATCTTCTTCATCATCCATATCCGGAACCAGAGACCAGTGAATCAGTTTGTCAAGAATACTGTGAATCTCCTCTAAGTCCTCTTCAATATCTTTATAGGACCGTTTTGCAGAATCACTGACAAGATCCAGTTCTGTATTATCTACAATATCCTGTATCACATTGACCTGGCTGGAAACCTGCTCATCAAAATCTTCCCTCTTGGTTTGACGCATATTGTCATGCTCTCTTAAGGTATCCTTCAGTCCTGCCGCCATGTCGTCCAGACGTTCTACATGGTCAATGGCTTTATCACTCATACCTCGAAGCTGATCCGACCAGTTATCGGTCAGTTTTCCCAGTGCATCCATCTGATCCGATACTCGGTCTAATGCATCCTGTTCATATGTGACTTCCACATAGGGTTCAAAAAGGCCGACAATCCCGGCTGTGTTTTTACTTCCCAGCACAGACGCTCTGTTGGTACAGCCGCTGACCATTCCCTTCTGGCGTCCTGCAATCCCGCCTGTGTTGGCTCCCAAATGATCGCTTCCTACCAGCCCCCGGTTTTCACAGCCTAAAATCGTTCCGGATGAATAGCCGGCAATGCCTCCCGTATCCCGGATGGTATCTTCTGTAATTCCCTGTTCCAGTTCTTCTACATTTAAGGACATATCTTCATCTACAGCCGCAGTCAGTACTCCTGCATCTGTGTTGACTTCACTTTCATTGATACATCCCGAAATACTTCCTTCATTGTATCCGGCAATTCCTCCGGTCTGGGTATGTCCGGATACAACACCGCAGCTGGACGAATTTTCAATCAGTCCGGAAGCTTCATTATATCCGGCAATTCCTCCAATCTCTTTTTTCCCTTCAACCATGCCGGAAAAGCTGCAGCCACGTATCGTTCCTCTGTTAATACCGGCAATTCCTCCTGCGGTTTCCTGCGCACCGCCTGGAATAATATTGCCCTCTACAGAAAGATTGCGAACCTCTGATCCGGTTTCCAGCACACGGAACAATCCGCATTTAGAACCTGGCCCCTGCAAGTCAAGGCCGGTAATCTTGTGGCCATTTCCGTCAAATAATCCGCCGAATACCGGAATTGGAGTAAATTCTGTTCCGCTTACATCAATATCTGCCGTCAGCACAGCCGTCATATTCCTGGAATAAACAGTACTCTGGCATTTTTTTGCAAACTCGTTTAATTCTTCTGCAGTAGAAAGTTCTACTGTCTGCCCCACCGGATTTTCCTCATTGGAGGCCGTTTCCTGACTGGATGCAGCAGCCGGCGCTCCGTAAACCGTCAATGCCTGTAAGGTTCCTGCCAAAGGGGTCATGGTGACAGAAATCAACAGACAGCCGGCAGTCATTTGACACCAGTGTTTTTTCCATCTAACATAGTTCTGTTTTCTCATTCTTCCTTCGCCTCCTCACTGTCTTTCTTCTGCTTTCCAAATTTGCTCTTTTCAATGATTTTGTCAAACACCAGCAGAAGCTGAGGCAAAACGGTCATAACCAGAATAATGGATATTAATGTTCCTCTTCCCAAAGTAGTTCCCAGAGAAGAAATGGTGCCGTCTGTGGTGACCTTTCCAATAATGAATCCTGCTGCCACCATAATACTTCCCGATGTAATAACTGTCGGAAATGCCTGGTTTAAAGATTCGATAACAGCTTCCTTTTTACTGCCCATGGTTTCCCGAAGCACCATATAACGGCTGGTAATCACAATGGCATAGTCAATGGTTGCACCCATCTGGATGGCGCTTACAATCAGATAACTGACAAAGAACATAGTCGAATTGGTCAGATACGGCACTGAGAAATTCAGCCAGATACTGCTCTGGATGGTCAAAACCAGCAGCAGGGGCAAGGCGTAAGACTGAAATGTAAACAGCAGAATTGCCGCTACAAACAGAGCCGTCAGAATGCTAATCTTTAAGTTGTCGGAAACAAAGGATTCACTTAAATCATAATCACTTGTGGAATCGCCTACCACGTACCCTTTCTTATAATGTTTATGAATAATCTCCCGAACCTGATCGATGGCGGCAAAGGTTTCTTCTCCCTCTACCGAGCCTTCCAGATCAAAAATAATACGGGAATAGTGTTCTCCTTCCAGCTGTGCTCTGGCATCACAGACCGCATCATACAGTTTATCAATCTCTTCTGATGTGTCGGAGCCAAATGTCAGCCCTCCGCCTTCTTTTTCTGCATAAATAAAGTCTACCATATCAATGAGGGGAACCCTCAGTTCATCAATGCTCTTGGTAAAAGCGCTGTACTGGCTGTTTTCTTTTGCATAAAGAAGATACAGCATACGGGACATATTAATATCCTGATCCGCTACGATGGAAAATTCTCTCGGGCTCAGGCTGTCTGCCAGAATATAGGTTCCATCATCATCCACCTCAATATTGGCAAGACCCATCACATTGTCAACGACGTCTATCTGCTCAATCTCATGGATCAAATCCTTTTCCTTTTGGTAATCGCCTTTTGGAACAATAATTGCCGTTGTATTGCTGATTGTAAATGACTCCTTGATCTTCTTTTTAGAAGACAAAAACTCATTCATTTTATCTGCCTCAATGGAATTAACATCATAAATGTAATGGCACTGATTTGAGAAAAATATGGACGCTACTACCAGAACCAGATAGATCGGAAGGACTATGTATCTGGCTTTAACAACCAGCTTGCCCCACCAGGTAATCTTCGGGACAAAGCTTCTGTGTCCTGTCTTTTCAATCGCCTTTGCTGAAAAGACAATCAGGGCCGGAAGCAGTAAGAATACTGTAAGCAAGCTGCATAAAATAGCCTTGGACATTACCCGTCCCAAATCCATGCCCAGCTGGAACTGCATCAGCATTAATGCAACCATGCCGGAAACCGTTGTCAGACTGCTGGATGAAATCTCCGGAATCGCCTTGCTTAACGCAACGGTGGCGGCTTCGATTACATCATACTTCTGGTGCTCCTCCATAAACCGGTGGAGCAAAATAATGGCATAGTCAATGGACATTGCCAGCTGCAAAACCGTACCTACCGCATTGGTTACAAAGGATACCGAACCAAACCAGTAGTTGGTTCCCATATTCAAAATGGCAGATACCACAAAGGTAACGACAAAAATTCCGATTTCTGCATACGTGCCAGATGTAAACAGAAGTACTGCAAAAATGATTACAGCTACCAGCGCCAGAATCATTTTCATGTCCTCCTGAAGCTGGGCAGCATCGTCTTTATCTACCGTTGTATATACGTAGGATTCATATCCGTCCAGATGCTGCCGCACTTCTGCGATTGCTTTCTGGGACAAATCCGTATCTTCTTCCTCATCAAAGGTCAGAGTCAGAAGGGCGCTGGCATCCGTATAATAATCCGTAATATCGCTGTCCTTATAGGTACTGTCTGCCTCTTCCCAGTCATAAAATGAAACTCCGGAAATCCCCTCAATCTCTTCTAACTCGTCTGCCAGTTTCTGGGCCTGATCATAAGTAATATTGGCTACCATGATTTTGGCCGTTCCAAATGTCAAAAATTCTTCTTCCATCAAATCCAGACCGATTCGGGTCTCTGTAGTCTCCGGAAGATAATCAGTCAGCGACTGGATGATCTCAACCTTTGGAATTGATACAATACTATAGATACAGGCTGCCACAAACAGCAGTGTAACCACCACTCTTTGTTTTACAATCAAGCCGGCAATCCGCATCATCAGACTTCCCTTTTCTTTTTCCTTTTCCTGCATAATCATCTCTCCATCTTCCAGGTCATATTGTCTGTTCTGCTGATAATTCTGAAATAATCTGTTTTGCAATGCCGGACAGACTTACTTTTGAGGAATCAAAATACAAATCATAGCTTTTCGGATCTCCCCATTTCTGTCCCGTATGGCTTTCATAATAATGCTTCCGCATCTTATCTTTTTTCTTAATAATATTCTCTGCCGTCCGTTTGCTCAGACCATCCCGTTCCATTACCCGGCGGATTCTGGTCTCCAGAGGCGCTGCAATAAAAACGCTGAGTACTGGAAAATCGCTTTCCTCCAAAATATAATCCGCACACCTTCCGATAAATACGCCTTTTCCGCTTTCTGCCAGTTTTCGAATAATTTCGCTTTGAAGATGAAACAGCGCTTCGGCTGTTGGGATTCCTTTATGAGCATTTTCGTTTCCACGATAATTCAGTTCATAAAAATAATCATTGTGCTTCTTCTCGTCAAACTTTGCAAGTCTCTTTTCAGACAGAGACCCTCTTTCTGCAGCCAGTGTCAGAAGTTCTTTATCATAATATGGAAGTCCCAATTCATCTGCTATAATCTGCCCTACTTTATGTCCGCCGCTTCCAAACTGTCGCCCGATCGTGATAATAATGTTTTCTGTCATCCAAATCACTCCTCTCAATCTATGGATCCGTTTTTATATACCGATTATACCGTATTTTACAGAAAACAAAAAGGGTTTTCTTCTAATTATCGGAAAATTCTTTCCCGAAATTTCTCGTAAAGAGCGTTTCGTCTTCCAAAAGCGCTTCAACGGTATCAAATCCCAATTCTTTCATCAACTGCATCACATATGGATTCTCAAGCGGCGTCTTCACCTTTGCCGCATTTCCATACTCATTCACATACTCTGTCCCCTGCTTTGCCGAAAGCATCGCTTTCGGTCCGCCCACACATCCTCCTTTACATCCCATGCCCTCAAGAAAGTTCGCATCGGAATCTCCCTTTCGGAATCGTTCGAGAAGTTTTCTGCAGTCGGAAACACCGTCTGCCTGCTCCGCTTTCACCTGAATGCTTTTCCCATCGCTTCTCAACTGACGTACCGTTTTGGTAACTGCTTCACTCACCCCGCCCGTCCTCGCATAGATTCTTCCTGCTCTTGAAGAATGGTCGCGTCCCCTTTCGGGAAGTGTTTTCGGATCGATCTTTGCCGCTTCAAACA